>NZ_JBIWNY010000021.1:0-153472 GCF_044767465.1 Streptomyces sp. NPDC101237
TGGCGTTGACTTTTGGCACGCTGTTGAGTTCTCAAGGAACGGTCGCTTCCTTTGTACTCACCCTCTCGGGCTTTCCTCCGGGCTTCCCTTCGGTGCTTCAAACTCTATCAGTGTTTTTCCGGCCCTCTGACCACCTTCCCGACGACATGCGGAAGGTGATCCCGAGTTGGGATCTGACGAATTTGGTTGCTGCCGAGTGAGGACGCCTTTACTGCGCGCCGCTCGGTCTCAAGCAGGGATACGACTGTACACGGGGCTTCGGAGCCCACGCAAATCCATTGAGCTGGTGGTCTAGACCACTAGGTGGTAGCTTCCATGCGGAACCGCCACTTCATCTGACATACGCTGCTGCTCAGTGCCGTCCGGAACAAGCAGTGACGGCCCAGGAACAGCGCCATCTCCGGGAGGCTTCCCATGACCACCGTGACGTCCCCACTGGCTGGACGCGCCATCGGACTGGCCGCCGTGCCGGACCCGGTCTTCTCCGGGGCCATGGTCGGCCCCGGCACAGCGATCGACCCCGCGCGCGAGCCCGCCGAGGCCGTGGCGCCCGTCGACGGTGTCATCGTCTCCCTGCACCCGCACGCCTTCGTCGTCGTCGACGAGAGCGGTCACGGAGTCCTTACCCATCTCGGCATCGACACGGTGCAGCTCAACGGCCAGGGCTTCGAACTCCTCGTCAACAAGGGCGACACCGTGACCCGCGGCCAGGGCATCATCCGGTGGAACCCGGCCGAGGTCGAGGCCGCCGGCAAGTCCCCGGTGTGCCCTGTCGTCGCGCTGGAGGCGACGGCAGACTCCCTCTCCCACGTCCGTGACGACGGGGATGTGAAGGCCGGCGACAACCTCTTCGTCTGGAGCTGACGGCCCCGACGCCGTCCCGTCGCCCGCCGAGGACGACGGCGACCACGACAACCACCGCGGCGGCGGGACCCGCCGCACTTATCGGAGACGGGTGAGATGGAGACAACGCTGCGAGGCGTCGGCGTGAGCCACGGTGTGGCGATCGGCGAGGTTCGGCACATGGGAACGGCGGTGCTGGAACCGCCTGCCAAGCAGATCCCGGCGGACGAGGCGGCGCGGGAGCCCGCGCGTGCCCGGCAGGCCGTGGACGCGGTGGCCGCCGATCTGACGGCGCGCGGCAACCTGGCCGGCGGTGAGGCCCAGGCCGTGCTCGAGGCGCAGGCCATGATGGCCCAGGACCCCGAGCTGATGGCCGACGTGGAGCGTCGGATCGCCGTCGGCAGCACCGCCGAGCGTGCGGTGTACGACGCGTTCGCCGCGTACCGCGAACTGCTGGCCGGGGCCGGCGAGTACCTGGCCGGCCGTGTGGCCGACCTGGACGACGTGCGGAATCGTATCGTCGCCCGGCTCCTCGGAGTTCCGATGCCGGGCGTCCCGGACAGTGACGAGCCGTACGTACTGGTCGCGCGGGACCTGGCGCCGGCGGACACCGCTCTTCTCGACCCGACCCTGGTGCTCGGCTTCGTGACCGAAGAGGGCGGGCCCACCAGCCACAGCGCGATCCTCGCGCGGGCGCTCGGCGTACCGGCCGTGGTGGCGCTGCCCGGCGCCGGTGAGCTCGTCGAGGGCACCGTCATCGCCGTTGACGGCAGCACCGGCGACATCTTCGTGAACCCGAGCGCCGAGAAGAAGGCGGAGCTGGAGGCCGCGGCCGCCGAGCGCAAGGCGGCGCTGACCGCCTCGACCGGTCCGGGTGTCACCGCGGACGGTCACAAGGTGCCGTTGCTGGCCAACGTGGGCGGACCGGCGGACGTGCCGGCGGCCCTGGCTGCCGGGGCCGAGGGTGTGGGTCTGTTCCGTACCGAGTTCCTGTTCCTGGACGACAGCAAGAACGCGCCGTCCGAGGAGAAGCAGGTCGAGGCCTACCGCCAGGTGCTGGAGGCGTTCCCGGAGGGCCGGGTCGTCGTACGGGTGCTGGACGCGGGTGCGGACAAGCCGCTGGACTTCCTGACGCCGGCGGACGAGCCCAACCCGGCGCTGGGTGTGCGTGGTCTGCGGACGCTGCTGGACCACCCGGACGTGCTGCGCACGCAACTGACCGCGCTGGCGAAGGCGGCCGAGGGGCTGCCCGTCCACCTTGAGGTCATGGCGCCCATGGTGGCGGACCGTACCGACGCCAAGGCGTTCGCGGACGCCTGCCGTGCCGCGGGGCTGCGGGCCAAGTTCGGCGCGATGGTGGAGATTCCGTCGGCCGCGCTGCGGGCGCGTTCGATCCTCCAGGAGGTCGAGTTCCTGTCGCTGGGCACGAACGACCTGGCGCAGTACACGTTCGCCGCGGACCGTCAGGTCGGTGCGGTGTCCCGGCTGCAGGACCCGTGGCAGCCCGCGCTGCTCGACCTGGTCGCGCTGTCCGCCGAGGCGGCGAGGGCCGAGGCCAGGAGCTGTGGTGTCTGTGGTGAGGCCGCGGCCGATCCGCTGCTGGCGTGTGTCCTGACGGGTCTGGGTGTCACCTCCCTGTCCATGGGTGCGGCGTCGATCCCCTACGTGCGCTCGACGCTGGCCAAGTACACGCTGGCCCAGTGCGAGCGGGCCGCTTCGGCCGCGCGGGCCGCGGACAGCGCGGACGAGGCGCGCGCGGCGGCTCAGGCGGTGCTGTCCGGCGAGTAGCCGGGCGCGGCCCTGACCGGCTGTCCTTCCGGGGGCGCTCCACCTGCGGGTGGGGCGCCCCCGTCGCGTGTCAGTGGTGGTGACCCGGTGCCGCCTCCTGGTCGCCGAGGTCGGGCGGGGTGCAGTAGTCGACGCCGGACTCCGGGGAGATGAGGTCGCCGGATGCGATGTCGGTGCAGTAGGCGTCGAAGACCTCGGCGGCGGTGAGCGGGGCGAGCCTGTTGCCGCGCAGGCGCCAGCCGCAGACGCGGTCGGCGGTACCGGGGGCGCTGGTGCGCATGACGAGGCCGCCGGGGCTGCGGGTGGCGAGGCCGAGCGCGAGGACGCTGGTGAATTCGAGGACCTCGGCTTCGTCGAGTCGGGTTGTGCCCTCGGTGTCCCGGTCGGCGTGCAGGACGGTGATCAGTGTTTCGGGTTCTCCGGAGACGCTGCACACGAGGTGCCGGTCGCCCGGCGGGGCCGTGTCGAGGATGCGGGTCAGGAGGTGGGAGGCGCGGGTGAAGGAGGCGCGTCCGATGTCCTCGCCGCAGGTGGGACAGGGGCCGAGGCGGGCCAGGAGGGTGCTGGCGTACTCCCAGGTGGCCTGGCGGACCGCTTCGTCGACGAGGACGGGGACGAGATCGGTGAGGGGGCGGCCGTCGTAGGGGACGGTGGCGCCGGTGGCCGCGAGTTCGGCGGTGAAGCGGGTGCGGGCCGCGGGGTCGTCCGGGTCGAGTCCGGTGTCCGTGCAGAACTCGGCGAATTCCTCGGGGTCGAAGAGGGCGAGGGTGGTGTGGGTGCCTTCCGCGGCGCGGGTCCTGAGGAGGGCTTCGATCTGTCCCAGGTAGGTGGGGTGGTCGTCGAAGACGAAGGTGCGGTAGCGCCGCATGGCGCGGAAGTCGTGTTCGTCGGTCAGCAGGCCGATGGTGCCGGCGATTTCGCGGCGCAGGACGCGTCGGAGGGCGCGGTGGTCGGTGCGTGCCATGGTTCCCCCTGTGAGCGGTCGATCAATGCTCACTCACAGTAATCGCCACCACTGACAGTGCGGCCCGCACGCCGGTCGTGCGGGCCGCCGGGGTCGGTCAGGCCCGTTTGCGGGCCAGGTCCTCGTAGAAGCTCAGCAGGTCGAGGTCGTCGATGGAGCCGGGGTTGACGGCCTTCTCCACGGGGGCGCCCTGGAGGAGGCGTTTGACCGGGACCTCGATGCGTTTGCCGGTGAGGGTGTGCGGGACGCCGGGGACCTCGATGATCTCGTCGGGGACGTGGCGGGGTGAGAGCTGTTCGCGGATGGCCTGCTTGATGCGGTTCAGCAGGGCGTCGTCGAGTGCGGCGCCCGGCGCCAGGTGGACGAACAGGGGCATCCAGTAGCCGCCGTCGGGCTGTTCGACGCCGATGACGAGGGATTCCTTGATCTCGGGCAGGCGCTCGACCACCTCGTAGATGTCGGCCGATCCCATCCGTACGCCCTGGCGGTTGAGCGTGGAGTCGGAGCGCCCGTGGATGATCACCGAGCCGCGGGAGGTGACGGTGATCCAGTCGCCGTGCCGCCACACGCCGGGATACATGTCGAAGTAGCTGTCGTGGTAGCGGCTGCCGTCGGGGTCGTTCCAGAAGCGGATCGGCATGGAGGGCATGGGGTTGGTGACGACCAGTTCGCCGACCTCGTCGATGACGGGGTCGCCGTTCGGGTTCCAGGCCTGGAGGTCGGTTCCGAGGCCGGGTGCCTGGAGTTCGCCGGTGTGGACCGGGAGGGTGGGGACGGCGCCGGCGAAGCAGGAGCACACGTCGGTGCCGCCGCTGACGGAGGCGATCCACAGGTCCTCGCCCACCTCGTCGTGGAGCCAGCGGAAGCCGTCCGGGGGCAGCGGCGAGCCGGTGGTGGCGACGCAGCGCACGCGGGACAGGTCGTAGTCGCGGGCGGGGTGCACGCCGGCCTTGCGGCAGGCCATGACGTAGGCGGCGGAGGTGCCGTACAGGGTGGCTCCGGTGCGTTCGGCGACCCGCCACTGGGCGCCGGTGTCGGGGTATCCGGGGCTGCCGTCGTACAGGACGATCGTGGTGCCGGTGAGGAGGCCGGAGACGAGGAAGTTCCACATCATCCAGCCGGTCGAGGTGTACCAGAAGAAGCGGTCCTCGGGACCCAGGTCGCAGTGCAGGCCGAGCTGTTTGAGGTGTTCGACCAGGATGCCGCCCTGGGACTGGACGATGGCCTTGGGCAGGCCGGTGGTGCCGGAGGAGTACAGCACCCACAGGGGGTGGTCGAAGGGGACCTGTTCGAACTCGGGCTCGGCGTCGGCGGAGGTCAGGGCCGACCACTCCAGGGCGCCCTCGGGTGCGGCGGTGCCGAGCAGCGGGATGTGGACGACGGCGCGCAGGGTGGGCAGTTCACGGCGGAGTTCGGCGACGGTGTCGCGGCGGTCGTGTTCCTTGCCGCCGTAGCGGTAGCCGTCGACGGTGAACAGGACGACCGGTTCGACCTGCTGGAAGCGGTCCAGGACGCTGCGGGCGCCGAAGTCGGGTGCGCAGGAGGTCCAGACGGCGCCCACGGCCGCGGTGGCGAGGAGGGCGGTCACGGCCTGCGGGATGTTCGGGAGGTAGCCGCTGACACGGTCGCCGGGGCCGACGCCGAGGGCCCGGAGTTCGGCGGCCAGGGAGCCCACCTGGCGGCGCAGTTCGGACCAGGTGACCGGGAGCGGTTCGTGGGTCTCGTCGACGTACAGCAGCGCGGGCTCGTCCGCGCGGCCGGCGGCGGCGCGCAGCGCGTGCTCGGCGTAGTTCAGTGTCGCTCCGGGGAACCACTGGGCGCCGGGCATCGCGCGGTCGCCGAGCACGCGCGCGTAGGGCGTGGCGAACCGGACGTCGAACCATTCCGTCACGGCTTTCCAGAACGTGTCGAGATGGTCGACGGACCAGCGGTGCAGGGCCGGGTACCCGCCGTCGGCGGGGGCTCCGTGGCGTTCTGCCGCCCAGGCCTGGAACCTGGTGACGTGCGCCTGGGCGATCCGTTGCGGATCGGGCTGCCAGAGCGGCTGGGGGTTCGCGGTCGACATGGGGCGGCTCCCGGGCTTCTGCGCTGGTGTGCGTCGGGCGCGCACGGGCTGGGGTGTGCGCGTACGCGGCTGACAGGGACGATGCCATGTGATCGACTTCTGCACCAGGGTGCGCTCCCCATGGTCCGTGTCGTGAAGATGTGGCCCCGGCACGGGTGAACGGCGGTTGAACGGCACACACGTGGGGAGCGCTGAGTGGCAGGGTGAGCAGCATGGACGGTCGTGACCTGGTGCGTTCGGTGAGTGTGGTCGGTTCGAGGAAGGCAGCTCAGGGGTTGCGCACCGTACGGGCGGCTTGGCGCAGGAGGCGCATCGACGCCGCGGGGCTGCCCGCGCGGGGGGTCGAGCGTGCGCGGGTGCCGGGTCCTGTGCAGGAGGCGGTGCCGGGTCCCGGTGGTGGTGTGATCCGCTTCAGCCGGTCGGAGCTGCGGATCACGGTGGCCGTGAACGGCGCGGTCTTCTGGGGCTGGGACGGTGCCGGTCCCGAGCCGTCGTACGCGCTCGCGGGCCGTTGCCCGGAGCCGGATCCGCGGGCGGTCCTCGAACCGGACACGGACGGCGGCTGGCGGGTGGTGGCGGAGCGGGTCAAGATCAGCGTCTCGCGGCACGGCGCGGTGGAGGTGTGCACGCCCGGTGGTGTGATGCTGCGGCGGGATCTGCCGCCGCGCTGGTGGGAGCCGGTGGACGGCGGGCCCGCGCGGTGGCTGCAGCGGTCCGAGGTGGCCGCGGACGCCCGGTTCTTCGGTCTGGGCGGGCGGGCTTCGGGGCCGCGGCTGCGCGACGGCACGTACCGGTTGTGGAACACGGATCCCGGGCGGCCCTTCGGACCAGGTGACGATCCGCTGTACGTGACGATGCCGGTGCAGCTGGTGGTGGCAGACGCGGCCGCGCACCTGGTGTTCCACGACACGTCGTGGGACGGGTCGGTGACCCTGCGGGAGGGCGAGGAGGGTGCCGGCTCCGGTCATGACCGGGCGGGGCGGTGCGAGGTGCGGATGGAGGGCGGTCCGCTGCGCTGCTGGGTGATGGCGGGCACGCCCGCGCGCGTGCTGCACACCTGGGCCTCGCTGACCGGTGCGCCCGCGCTGCCGCCGGCGTGGGCGCTGGGCCATCACCACGCGCGCCGGGGGTTCGGCGGCGAGCAGGAGGTCCGGCGGATCGTCGGCGGTTACCAGGAACGCGGTCTGCCGCTGGACGCGGTCCATCTGGACATCGATCACCTCGACGCCCATCAGGTGTTCACCGTCGACCAGGAGAGCTTCCCGAAGCTGCCGACGCTGGCGGAGGAGCTGCGGCGGGACGGGATCCGGCTGGTGTCGATCGTCGATCCGGCGGTGAAGGTCTCGCCGGGGAACGCGGTGTACGACAGCGGGACGGGGGTCGACGCCTTCGTGCGGGATCCGTCGGGGCGGCTGGTGGAGGGTGTGGGGTGGCCGGGCGAGGCGGTCTATCCCGATTTCACGCACGCGCGCGTGCGCAAGTGGTGGGGCGGGTTGTACGAGGAGCGGCTCGCGCAGGGCTTCTCCGGGGTCTGGCACGACATGAACGAGCCGACGTCGTTCACCGCCTTCGGCGAGTCCACGCTGCCGCGCGCGTCTCGGCACGCTCTGGAGGGGCGCGGCGGAGACCATCGCGAGGCGCACAACGTCTACGCGCTGTGCATGGCGCGCGCGGCCTACGAGGGGCTGCGGGAACTGGCGCCCGAGGAGCGGCCGTTCCTGTTCTCCCGGTCCGGCTGGGCCGGTGTGCAGCGGTACGGGGGCACCTGGTCCGGTGAGGTCGCCACCGGCTGGCCCGGGCTGGGCGCGTCCCTGTCGCTGGTGCTGGGGCTCGGGTTGTGCGGGGTGCCGTACTCGGGGCCGGACGTGGGCGGTTTGGACGGGAGTCCGTCGCCGGAGCTGTTCCTGCGCTGGTTCCAACTGGGCGCGTATCTGCCGTTGTTCCGCACGCGCGCGAGCATGCGGGCCGGGCGCGGGGAGCCGTGGGAGTTCGGGGCCGAGGTGCTGGAGCACGCGCGCGAGGCGCTGCTGGAGCGGCGGCGTCTGCTGCCGTACTTCGTGACGTTGGCGCATCTGGCCCGGCGGACCGGCGCGCCCTATGTGCGTCCGCTGTGGTGGGGTGCGCCCGAGGACCGGGCGCTGCGTGACTGCGAGGACGCGTTCCTGCTGGGCGACGGGCTGCTGGTGGCTCCGGTGCTGGATCCGGGCGCCGAGGGGCGTGCGGTGCGGCTGCCGCGCGGGCGCTGGTACGACACGCGGACGGAACGGGTCTACGAGGGGCCGGGGCAGGTCCTGGTGGACGCTCCGCTGTCGCGGATCCCGGTGCTCGCGCGCGCGGGTGCCGTCCTTCCGGTGCGGGCGGAGGACGGCGGTGTGGGACTGGAGGTGTGGGCGCCCGCCCGGGGCAGGACCGGGGGCGGGCTGTTCGTGCCGGACGCGGGCGACGGCTGGGACGAGCCGGAGGTCGAGCGTTTCGTCGCCCGCTGGGAGGGCCGGCGGGTGGTGGTGAGACGCGAGGGGGACGACGGGGTGAGCGAACCGCCGTACCCGGTGCGGGTCCGGGGGCTGGGGTAAGCCGGAGGGCTCAGTAGCGGCCCTCGAACCACGCGCGTACGGCGACGCTGTGCAGCGGGAAGGCGAGTTCCTCGGGCCTGCGCAGCAGGTGCCAGCCCTCGGTCTCGTCCGTCGCGTCGGAGGGCGGGAGGCCTTCGGCGGGACGTTCGGGGAGGAGGCCGAACAGCAGCAGGTGCCCGTCGGGTGAGCTCATGGCGTCGACGAGCCGTACGTCGCGTGCGGCCGCGTCGATGCCGGTCTCCTCCTTGAGTTCGCGTACGACGGCGTGCCGCCAGTCCTCCCGGTCGTCGACGTACCCGCCGGGCAGGGCCGTGCCGCCGCGCGCGGGGGCGACGGTCCGGGTGATGACGACGAGGGCGGTGCCCTTCGTGTCGTACACGGGCTGGAGGGCGATCGCCACCGGCAGCGGGTTGCGGTAGGCGATGTGGCCGCAGGCCGGGCAGGTGCGCGGCCAGCCGGAGACTCCTGCTCCGTAGGGCGCTCCGCAACTCGAACAATGCGAGTCCGGAGCGGAGTTGGCAGTTGGGTGCTGATTTTCGGACACGCGCGGACTTTATCCGATCACGGGGGTGACGTCTCACGGTCACGGGAACGCCTCGTTCCGGAAGTGAACCGACGCCCGTGACCGGTGCGGTCCTGGGCGCGGCCTGTCCGCGCGCGGCGAGGCGTGGCACACTTCTGACGTTCCGTCAGATCTGGTGCCCTGGAGGAGCTTTGTCGCGTACACGCACGCCTGCGGTCGAGGGCTGGTTCAGGGGCGAGGGGGACGGGTTCCGGCTCCTGGGCACCCGGTGCGCGGCCTGCGCCTCGGTCTTCTTCCCGCGCGAGGACGGCCACTGCCGCAATCCCGGTTGCGGCGGCGACGACCTGGTGGAGATCCCGCTCTCCCGGCGCGGGCGGATCTGGTCGTACACCGACAGCCGCTACCGGCCGCCGTCACCCTATGTGAGCGACCCGGAACTTCCGTGGGAGCCGTACGCGTTGATCGCGGTGGAGCTGGAGCCCGAGCGGATCGTGGTGCTCGGACAGGCGGTTCCCGGGGTCACCGTCGCCGATCTGGCGGTGGGCATGGCGGTCGAGGTCGTCCCCGGAGTGCTCGGCGAGGACGCCGGGACGCTCTGGACGACGTGGCACTGGCGGCCGACGGGGGTGGCGGCGTGACGGCGGACGTGGCGGTGCTCGGCGCGGGCATGCACCCCTGGGGCAAGTGGGGGCGCGGCTTCGTCGAGTACGGGACGGCGGCGGCCCGCGCGGCCCTGGCGGACGCCGGACTCGCCTGGCGGGACATCGGATCCGTCGTGGGCGCCGACACGGTGCGTGGCGGGTATCCCGGCTATGTCGCGGGCGCGACCTTCGCCAGGGCGCTGGGCTGGCAGGGCGCGCGCGTCGCGAGCGTGTACGCGGCGTGCGCGTCCGGGGCGCAGGCGGTCGCGGCGGCGCGGGCGCAGATCCTGGCGGGCCTCGCCGACGCGGTGCTCGTGGTGGGCGCGGACGCGACGCCCAAGGGGTTCTTCCGGCCGGCCGGCGGAGAGCGCCCGGAGGATCCCGACTGGCTGCGCTTCCGGCTGCTGGGGGCGACGAATCCCACCTACTTCGGGCTGTACGCGCGCCGGCGGATGGCACTCTTCGGCGACACCCCGGAGGACTTCGCGCTGGTCAAGGTGAAGAACGCGGCCCTGGGCGCCCTGAATCCGTACGCCCGCTACCGCGAGCGCGTCACCGCCGAGCAGGTGGCGGCCTCACCGGTGGTCGCGGATCCGCTGCGGCTGCTGGACATCTGCGCGACCTCCGACGGCGGCGCCGCGCTGGTGCTGTCCAGCATGGAGTTCGCGCGGCGGCACGGCGCCGCCGATCCGGTGCGCATCCGCGCGGTGTCCACGGTCACCCCGCGCTACCCGAACACGGTCCTGGACCTCCCGGACATCGCCACGGACTCGGCGGCCGCCGTCGAGCCGCCGGCGGAGTCCTTCCGCGCCTCGATCGCGCGGGCCGCCTACGAGGAGGCGGGCATCGGCCCCGAGGACCTCTCGCTGGCGGAGGTGTACGACCTGTCCACCGCGCTGGAGCTGCAGTGGTACGAGGACCTGGGCCTGTGCCCGGAGGGCGAGGCGGCCAAGCTGCTGCGCGAGGGCACGACGGGCCCGGGCGGCCGGACACCCGTCAACTCCAGTGGCGGGCTCGCCTCCTTCGGGGAGGCGGTACCGGCCCAGGCGATCGCCCAGGTCTGCGAGCTGACCTGGCAGTTGAGGGACGCGGCGGGGGACCGCCAGGTGGCCGGCGCGCGCGTGGGGATCACGGCCAACCAAGGCCTGTTCGGCCACGGCTCGTCCGTGATAGCCGTGCGCTGACGGGACGGGTGTGGCAGCGGGGGCCGCGCACCCTGTGTGATCGCTCCGGAATGACGCGTGAACGTCGTATGAACCGGCCCTGGGCGTGCACCGATGGCGTCATCATGCTCCCGTGCGCTCATGGACGGGTGCTCTCCGTTTCGCCTTCCAGCCGGTGGTCGATCTGACGACCGGCGGGGTCGCCGCACTGGAGATCCTGGCCCGCCCCGAGGCCGGTGACATCCTCGCCGAGGCCCGCCGCGACCCTCGACGGCGGACTCGTCGTGCTGGCCCTGCGCGCGGCGGTCCGCCGGGAAGCCCTGCTGCCGCTGCACGTCAACGTGTTCGCCGCCACCCCCGCCGACCTGGGCGGCATCGGCCCGCTGCCCGGAGCCGTCCGGGAGGCCGGCCGGATGCCCTGGGAGGTGACCCTGGACATCGTGCCGCCGTACCCGCACGTGCCGCACCGGGCCCTGCTGGAGGCCGTGGCGGCGCTGCGCGGCGAGGGCTTCCGGATCAGCGCCGACGGCATCGGTGACGGCGACGTGCCGCTGCGGCTGCTCACCGACCTCTCCCCCGACCTGGTCAAGCTGGACGCCTCGCTGCTCGGCCGACCCGCCGCGGTGCGGGCGATGCGGACCCTGTGCGCGGAACTGGGCGCCCTGGTCGGCGGGCGGCCGTCCCGTCACGCTGTCCCTGGCCACCGTCGTGTGCGGTCCCGGCGGTGTGGCCGACCACCGGGAGGCGGCCGCGTCCCTGGCGCCCCTGAAGAAGGCGGCGAAGGCGTTGCGGGGCGCGAGTTGGGTGCTGGGGCGGTCGGGACTGCCCGGGCCCGAGATCCGGCGGGGCTCGGGCGCGTGTCCGGCCCAGGCCGGCTGCGCGACGGCGGAGCCGTGAGAGCGGTCTTCGGCGCGTCGCCCGTCATCGTTGCCGTCGGCGACCTTGACGCTCCCTGAGTGCCGGTGAAAACTTCCGGTGTCGGTCGACATCGCCGCACATTCTCGGCGTAATCAGGCACTGCGCCATGGGCCGCTCCTGTCCTGCGGCCCGTCCCCGCGTGGGCGATTCGGCTGCCACGGCACGCTCGTCACCGACGCCGGGCGGGGCGCGGGATCTTCCCTGCCTTCGGCTGACGTCGTCAAGGGAACCGTTCCTGTTCGATGCGCCGGGGCAGATCCTCCGGCCAGCGCCCTGGGAGCCGCCATGAGCGACGGAGACATCTTCACCGGCGAAGTCATCGGCACCGCCATCCTGATCCTCTTCGGTGCCGGCGTCTGCGCCGCCGTCACCCTCAGACACTCCAAGGCGAGAGCGGCGGGATGGGTGGTGATCGCGTTCGGCTGGGGATTCGGCGTCCTGGGCGGCGCCTACACCGCCGCCCCCCTCTCCGGCGGCCAGCTCAACCCCGCGGTCACCATCGGCATCGCCGTCGACACCGGGGTGTGGGGCAAGGTCTGGGTCTATCTGCTCGGCCAGTTCACCGGCGCGGTCCTCGGCGCCGTCCTCACGTACCTGGTGTACCTGGCCCAGTTCCGCGCCAACGTGCCCGACGCGGAGACCGCGGAGGAGCCGACGCCGACGCTCGGCGTCTTCTCCACCATTCCCGAGATCCGGAACCCGGTGGCCAATCTCATCACCGAGATCATCGCGACGATCGCGCTCGTGCTGCCCGTCCTCGCCTTCGGGCTGACCAAGGGGCTCGGCGAGTCCGGCACCACCGTGCTGATCGTCTCCCTGCTCGTCGTCGGGATCGGGCTGTCCCTCGGCGGGCCCACGGGCTACGCCATCAACCCGGCGCGCGACCTCGGCCCCCGGATCGTGCACACCTTCCTGCCGATCCCCAACAAGGGCACCTCCGACTGGGGTTACGCCTGGATACCGGTCGTCGGCCCCCTGATCGGCGGGGCCCTCGCGGGCCTCATCTACCACGCGGCCTTCTGAGCCGCGGTCCGCCCGCCGCGGTGCACCGCCCGCGGCCGTCCGGGGAACCGATCGTCCCGGACGCGGCCTTCCGATCCCACGCAGCCTTCCGACCCAGCCACCGAGGGGTAGCCATGACGGACACCGCCGAGCGGTACGTCGCCGCGATCGACCAGGGCACCACGTCGAGCCGCTGCATCATCTTCGACCACGGCGGCGCGATCGTCGCCGTCGACCAGCGCGAGCACCGCCAGATCTTCCCGAAGCCGGGCTGGGTGGAGCACGACGCCACCGAGATCTGGTCCAAGGTGCAAGCCGTGGTCGACGGCGCGCTCGCGCGGGCCGGCCTGCGCCCCGACCAGCTCAGCGCGCTCGGCATCACCAACCAGCGCGAGACGACGGTCCTGTGGGACCGCGCCACCGGCAAGCCCGTGCACAACGCGATCGTCTGGCAGGACACCCGCACCGCGGCCCTGTGCGGCCGCCTCGGCGGCAGCGACGGCCAGGACCGGTTCCGCGACCAGACGGGGCTGCCCCTGGCCAGCTACTTCTCCGGGCCCAAGGCGGCCTGGCTGCTGGACAACGTGCCGGGGCTGCGGGACCGCGCCGAGCGCGGCGAGATCGCCTTCGGGACCATCGACTCCTGGCTGATCTGGAACCTCACCGGTGGCACGGACGGCGGCCGGCACGTCACCGACGTCACCAACGCCGGGCGGACCATGCTGATGAACCTGGAGACCCTCCAGTGGGACCGCTCCATCCTGTCCGCCATGGACATCCCCGAGGCGGTCCTGCCCGAGATCAGGTCCTCCGCCGAGGTGTACGGCACCGCCGTCGGCCGGCTCGCCGGAGTACCGGTGGCGTCCGCACTGGGCGACCAGCAGGCGGCGGTCTTCGGACAGGCCTGCTACGACGTCGGCACGGCGAAGAACACCTACGGGACGGGCAGCTTCCTGCTCCTCAACACCGGCGACCGGCCGGTGCCGTCCAAGAACGGGCTGCTCACCACCGTGGGCTACAAGATCGGCGACGAGGCGCCGGTGTACTGCCTCGAAGGGTCGATCGCCATCACGGGCGCGCTCGTCCAGTGGTTCCGGGACCAGCTCGGCATCATCCGCTCCGCCGACGAGATCGAGCCCCTGGCGGCCGGCGTCGACGACAACGGCGGCGCCTACATCGTGCCCGCCTTCTCCGGGCTGTACGCGCCCTACTGGCGCGCGGACGCGCGCGGGGTCGTCACCGGCCTCACCCGGTACGTCACGAAGGCACACCTCGCGCGGGCGGTCCTGGAGGCGACCAGCTGGCAGACGCGGGAGGTCGTGGACGCCATGTACCAGGACTCAGGGGTGCAGATCACGACCCTCAAGGTGGACGGCGGCATGACGGTGAACAACCTCCTGATGCAGCACCAGGCCGACGTCCTCGGGGTGCCGGTCGTCCGGCCCCGGGTCGCCGAGACGACCTGCCTGGGCGCCGCCTACGCGGCCGGCCTCGCGACCGGCGTGTGGGACGACCTCGACGAACTCACCTCGCACTGGCGGAAGGACGCGGAGTGGACGCCCGCCATGGAGGCGTCGGTGCGCGACCGGGAGTACGCGAACTGGCGCAGGGCGGTGGAGAAGAGCTTCGGCTGGCTGGAGGACGGCGCGTAGCCGCCCACACCGGGACCACGGCCCGTACCCCGGTCGGCGGGGGTACGGGCCGTGCCGGAGCGTCAGGTGGTGACGGCCCGGCCCCGGTCGGCCGCGTACGCCATCGCGTGCTGGACCACGCCGATCAGCACCTCCTTGGCCGACGCGCGGTCCCGGGCGTCGCACAGCAGGACGGGGACGTCCGGGTCGAGGTCCAGGGCCTTGCTGACGTCCTCGGCCGGGTAACGGTCGGCTTCCTCGAAGCAGTTGACGCCGATCACGAACGGTATGGAGCGCCGCTCGAAGTAGTCGACGGCGGCGAAGCAGTCCTCCAGACGGCGTGTGTCGGCGAGCACGACGGCACCCAGCGCGCCCTCGGACAGCTCGTCCCACATGAACCAGAACCGCTCCTGTCCGGGCGTGCCGAACAGGTACAGCACCAGGTCCTCGCGCAGGGTGATGCGGCCGAAGTCCATGGCGACGGTGGTGGTGTGCTTGCCCTCGACGCCGTCGGTGTCGTCGATCGGCCGCCCGGCCTCGGTGAGCACCTCCTCGGTGCGCAGCGGCCTGATCTCGCTCACCGCGCCGACCAGCGTGGTCTTGCCCACGCCGAATCCGCCGGCCACGAGGATCTTGAGCGTGACGGGCTCGACCGGGGGCTTGCCGCGCTCAGATCGCCCGAAGATCATCGATCTCTTCTCCTGCTTGATGGGGTCGTTCCTGGTGGGGATCGTTCTTGCCGGGGTCGGGTGACGGCCGTCCGTATCCGCCGCCGCCCGGTGTCTCGACGACCAGTACGTCGTCGGCGCCGACGTCCGTGCTGTCGCTGCCGCCGAGTTCGGTCACCGTCCCGTCGGCACGCTCCACGCGGTTCGCGCCGAGCGTGCCGGGTGCGCCGCCGGCCATGCCGTACGGCGGGACCCGGCGGTGCTGGGACAGGGTGGAGACGGTCATGGGTTCGAGGAAGCGGATCCGGCGGACCGCGCCGTCGCCGCCGTGCCAGCGGCCGGCGCCGCCGCTGCCGTGCCGTACGGCGAACTCGTCGAGCCGCACGGGCAGCCGCCACTCCAGGACTTCCGGGTCGGTGAGCCGGGAGTTGGTCATGTGCGTCTGTACGACGCTCGCGCCGGGGAAGCCGTCGCCCGCCCCGGATCCGGAGGCGACGGTCTCGTAGTACTGGTGGTGCTCGTTGCCGAAGGTGACGTTGTTCATGGTGCCGGAGCCCTCGGCCTGCACGCCGAGCGCCGCGTAGAGGGCGCCGGTGATGGCCTGGGAGGTCTCGACGTTGCCCGCGACGACCGCGGCCGGCGGCTCGGGGGCGAGCATCGAGCCGGGCGGTACGACGATGTCCAGGGGGCGCAGGCAGCCGTCGTTGAGCGGGATGTCGTCGGCGACCAGGGTGCGGAAGACGTACAGCACGGCCGCGTGGACGACGGCGGAGGGGGCGTTGAAGTTGGTGTCCAGTTGCGCGGAGGTGCCGGTGAAGTCGACGGTCGCGCGCCGGTTCTCGCGGTCCACGCGCACGCGTACCCGGATGACGGCTCCGGAGTCGGTCTCGTAGGCGTACGCACCGTCGTCCAGGGCGTCGACGACGCGGCGGACCGCTTCCTCCGCGTTGTCCTGGACGTGCCGCATGTAGGCCTGGACGACGTCGAGGCCGTACTCCTCGATCATGCGGCCGACTTCGTCGACGCCCTTGCGGTTGGCGGCGATCTGCGCGCGCAGGTCGGCGAGGTTGGTGCGGATGTTGCGGGAGGGATGGCGGGCGCCGGCGAGCAGCGCGCGGGTCTCGGTCTCGCGGAACCGGCCGTCCTCGGCGAGCAGCCAGTTGTCGAAGAGGACGCCTTCCTCCTCGATGGTGCGGCTGTCGGCCGGCATCGAGCCGGGGGCGATGCCGCCGATCTCGGCGTGGTGGCCGCGGGAGGCGACGTGGAAGAGGATCCGGTCACCCTGGGTGCCGAAGACCGGGGTGATCACGGTGACGTCGGGGAGGTGGGTGCCGCCGTGGTACGGGTCGTTGACGGCGTAGGTGTCGCCGGGGCGCATCGAGGTGCCGCGGCGGCGGACGACCTCCTTCACGCTGGTGCCCATGGAGCCCAGGTGGACGGGGATGTGCGGGGCGTTGGCCACCAGGTTCCCGTCCGGGTCGAAGAGGGCGCAGGAGAAGTCCAGGCGTTCCTTGATGTTGACGGACTGGGCGGTGGACTCCAGCCGGGCACCCATCTGCTCGGCGATGGACATGAAGAGGTTGTTGAAGACCTCCAGCAGGACGGGGTCGGCTTCCGTGCCGAGATCGGAACTCTCCGTGACCGCCGCCCGTTCCATGACCAGATGCCCGTCGTCGGTCGCCGTGGCCCGCCAGCCGTCGTCGACGACGGTCGTGGCCCCGGCCTCGGCGATGATCGCCGGTCCGGTGACGGGCTCGCCGGGAGGAAGGCACTCGCGGCGGTGCAGGGATACGTCGCGCCAGGTGCCGCCGGTGTGCAGGCGGACGCTCTCCGGGGCGGCGGGGCGGCCTTCGTACGGGGCGAGGGCGCGGGGATCGGGGGGTGGGGTGATGCCGGTGGCTTCCACGGAGAGGGCTTCGACGACGACCGGGCGGTCGAGGGTGAAGGAGTACGTGGCGCGATGGCGTTCTTCGAAGGCGTGTCTCATGGCGTCGGGCTCGGTGAGCTCGACGGTGAGGGTGGTGTCGGTGCCGTCGTAGCGGAGCTGGGCGCGGCGGGTGACGTCGATGCGCTCCTCGGGGACGTCCTCGGCGAGGAGTTCGGAGCGGGCCGCGGCCTCCAGGTCGTCGGCGGTCCTGCGGACGCCGGGCATCGCGGCGGGCTCCAGGGGCACCTCGACGGACTGTTCGCGCATGGCGGTGGTGTCGGCCAGCCCGATGCCGAGTGCGGACAGGAGTCCCGCCATGGGCGGGACCAGGACGGTGCGGATGCCGAGCGCGTCGGCGACCCTGCAGGCGTGCTGGCCGCCCGCCCCGCCGAAGGTGGTGAGGGCGTACCGGGTGACGTCGTGGCCCTTCTGGACGGAGATCCGTTTCACGGCGTTGGCGATGTTGGCCACGGCGATGCTCAGGTAGCCCTCGGCGACCTGTTCCGGTGTCCGGTCGTCGCCGGTCCGTTCGCGGATCTCCCGTGCCAGGTCGGTGAAGCGGTCGCCGACCAGGGCGTCGTCGAGCGGCTGGTCGCCGTCGGGGCCGAACACGCGGGGGAAGTGGGCGGGCTGGATCCGGCCGAGCATCACGTTGGCGTCGGTGACGGTGAGCGGGCCGTCGTCGCGGTAGCAGGCGGGGCCCGGGTCGGCGCCCGCCGAGTCGGGGCCGACGCGGTAGCGGGAGCCGTCGAAGTGCAGCACCGAGCCGCCGCCCGCGGCGACGGTGTGGATGTCCAGCATGGGGGCGCGCAGCCGGACGCCCGCGAGCTGGGTGGTGAAGACGCGTTCGTACGAGCCGGCGAAGTGGGAGACGTCGGTGGAGGTGCCGCCCATGTCGAAGCCGATGACCCGGTCGAAGCCCGCGAGCTGCGACATCCGGGCCATGCCGACGATCCCTCCGGCCGGTCCGGACAGGACGGCGTCCTTGCCGCGGAACTGTCCGGCCTCGGCGAGCCCGCCGTTGGACTGCATGAACATCAGCCGGACGTCGTCGAGGTCGTCGGCGACCCGGCGGACGTAGCGGCGCAGGACCGGCGAGAGGTAGGCGTCGACGACCGCGGTGTCGCCGCGCGGCACGAGCTTCATCAGCGGGCTGACCTCGCTGGACAGCGAGATCTGCGGGAAGCCGGTGCGGGCCGCCAGCTCGCCGATCGCCTGCTCGTGCGCGGGGTGGAGATGGCTGTGCATGCAGACGACGGCGACGGCCCGGATCCCGTCGTCGTAGGCGTCCTGGAGCGGGCCCGCGAGGGCGTCCAGGTCAGGGGCGCGCAGGACGGTCCCGTCGGCGGCGATCCGCTCGTCCGCCTCGACGACCCGCTCGTAGAGCGGCTCGGGAAGGTCGATGCGGCGGGCGAAGATGCGGGGGCGGTTCTGGTAGGCGATGCGCAGGGCGTCGCGGAAGCCGCGGGTGACGACGAGCAGGGTGCGCTCGCCCTTGCGTTCCAGCAGCGCGTTGGTGGCGACGGTGGTGCCCATCCGGACGGCGTCGACCCGCTCGCCGGAGCCCGCGAGCAGTTCACGGACGCCGGCCACGGCGGCGTCGGCGTACCGCTCGGGGTTGTCGGAGAGCAGTTTGTGGGTCAGCAGCCGGCCGTCCGGGCGCCGCGCGACGACGTCGGTGAACGTTCCGCCCCGGTCGACCCAGAACTGCCAGCCTGTCACGTCACCACTCCGTATCCGCGCCGGTCACAGCGCCCGGAGGCCGTTGATCACGTCGCGCAGAATACTCTCGTCCACCAGCTCGGCCGGGGGGACCGGCCGGTTGACGTGCACGAGTTCTCCATCGACGAGGTCGCCGACGAGGACCCGGACGACTCCGACGGGCAGGTCGAGTCCGGACGCCAGCTCAGCGACCGACTGCGGGGTGTCACGGCAGAGCTCGACGATGTCGACGTGCTCCGGGGACAGCATCCGGTCGTCCTCCGGGTCGTCCGCGTGCGGCTCCGTGACGACCACCGCGATCAGATCGAGGCGGTGCTGGGCCGCGCTGGTGGTGCGGCCCCGCGTCATGGCGTACGGACGGACGACCGGACCGGCCTCGTCGTCGAACCAGTGACTTCTTCCCTGACCGTCTCCGCTCATGTCATCCCACTACCCGCCCGCGGGCAGATCGGTGCGCGGAGCGGACACCAGATGTGCGCCGACCCGCTTGACCAGGAGCGTCATCTCGTACGCGACCTGGCCGACGTCGGAGTCCGCGTCGGACAGGACGGCCAGGCAGCTGCCGTCGCCGGCCGCCGTGACGAAGAGGAAGGCGTCGTCGAGCTCGACGACGGTCTGCCGGACGCTGCCCGCCTCGAAGTGGCGGCCGACGCCCTTGGCGAGGCTGTGGAAGCCGGAGGCCACGGCCGCCAGGTGCTCGCCGTCCTCCCTGGTGAGGTCCTTGGAGACCCCCATGGCCAGGCCGTCGCCGGAGAGCACGACGGCCTTGCGGATGCTCGCGACCCGGTCGACCAGGTCGTCCAGGAGCCAGTTCAGCTCGCCCTTGCTCGTCGCCGTGCGGCCGGTCGCCTTCGGATCGGTCATCGACCGTCCCCCTTAGTCGTTCCTCGTGCTGTGTCGTTGCCGGACGCGTCGCCCGCGGTGTTCTCCGCCCGGCCGCGCTGCCAGCCGCGCTGGAGCGAGGCCATGCGGCTGCGGACCTCGTCGGCGTCGCGCTCGGCGGGTTCCTGCTCGGACCCGGCGGGTCGGGCCGGGTCCTGCCGCAGCTGTGGGGCCAGGTTGGCCTGCCGTACCCGCCTGGGCAGCGGCCGGCTGCCGGGAGCGGCCTCGACGGGTGTGCTGCCGAGGGGCGGGACGGAGTCGTCGGTGCCGCTGCCGGAGCCGATCGCGGGGCGGCGGGTACGGCGGGGCAGGGCCGGGGGCCCGGCGGGTTCGGCGGCGCTGTCCGCGTCGGCCGCCGTGTGCCGCCCGTCGCGGCCGTCCGGCCGGCCGGAGCCCTGCCCGGACGGATCGGTGCGGCGGCGTGAGGGCAGCGGGGCGAGACCGCCGGGTTCGGGGCGCCCCGGGTCCGCCGGGTCCCGCTCGTCGGGTCCGGTGCGGCGGGAGCGTGGCTCGGTGACGGGCTTGCCGTGCGAGCTGACCAGCTTGGGGGCGCTTCGCCGGGGCAGCGGCACCGGAGAGCCGGGACGCTCGTCGCGGAAGCCGTCCGCGGCGTCCGGTGCGGGCTGACGCAGCTCGCTCACGGCCGGCTCCGTGTCGTCGTCGGGGTGGGCGAGGGAGCGGCGGGGGCGGAACAGGCCGCCGCGCTCGCTGTCCTCCTCGCCGAGGGCGCCGGGAAAGCCGTCGAGGGCGTCCAGGTCGACGGGTGCCTCCAACTCGACCGGGCCGCCCAGCAGCGCGGTCGGCAGCCCAGGGCGCTGCGCGGGCACCTGGGCGAGGGTGCCGGCGCGGCTCTCCTCGGCGCCGGTCTGCGCGGCGGGCCGGGAGCGGTCCAGGCGGAAGCCGACTCCGTTGGTGTCGGGGATGTCGTCGGTCAGCAGCAGGTCGGGGATGAAGACGACGGCGGTGGTGCCTCCGTAGGGCGACGGCTGGAGCGAGACCCGGACGTTCTGGCGCTGTGCGAGGCGGCTGACCACGAACAGGCCGAGCCGGTCGGTGTCGGACAGCTCGAACTCGGGGGTCTCGGCGAGCCGCAGGTTGGCGTCGAGGAGCGCCTCGGCCGCCATGCCGAGTCCCCGGTCGTGGATCTCCAGGGTGAAGCCGTTGGCGACTCGTTCGCCGAGCACCTGGACGGCGGTGTGCGGCGGCGAGAACACCGTGGAGTTCTCCAGGAGTTCGGCCACCAGGTGGGTGAGGTCGGCGACGGCGGGGCCGGTGACGGCGACCCGGGGGAGCCGGCGGACCTCGATGCGCTCGTAGTCCTCGACCTCGGCCACGGCGGCGCGCACCACGTCCATCAGCTGGACGGGGCGCCGCCACTGCCGGGAGGGGGCCGCTCCGGAGAGGATCACCAGGCCCTCGGCGTGCCGGCGCATGCGGGTGGTGAGGTGGTCGAGGCGGAACAGGTCGGCGAGTTCGTCGGTGTCCTCGGTCCTGCGCTCCATGGTGTCGAGCAGGGTGAGCTGCTTGTGCAGCAGTACCTGGCTCCGGCGGGCGAGGTTGACGAAGACCTCGGAGACGCCGGAGCGCAGTTCGGCCTGCTTGACGGCGGCTTCCACGGCGGCGCGCTGCAGGGTGTTGAGGGCCTGGCCGACCTCGCCGATCTCGTTCCTGTCGTATTCGAGGCGCGGGACCTCGGTCTCCACGTCGACCTCTTCGCCCGCGGACAGCCGGCGCATCACGCTCGGCAGCCGGATCCCGGAGGCCTCGTGCGCCTCCTGCCGCAGCAACCGCAGGTCGCGGATGAGGCTCCGGCCGACCCGGACCGACACGATCAGCGAGAAGAGCACGGCGACCAGGCCGAGGACGCCGACGACGGCCGCCTGCACGATCACGCCGACCGCGACGGGCCGGATGCGGTCCTGGTAGCGGTCGCCGAGCTGGTCGTCGAGGGTGCGCAGTTCGTCGAGGACGATGCCGGCGGAGGTGTCCCAGCTCTTGGCGGTGACGTCGTTCGGCACGCCGGACCCGGCGTCGGTGACGGATTTCTCCGCGGCGCGCAGTGGGGCGGTCGTGGCGTTCTTCCAGAAGCGGTCGAAGCGGTCGCGTTCCGACGCGGGCAGCAGCGGCAGGCTGATGTCGTACAGGAGGGTGCGCTGGGCGACGAGGTCGGATATCTGGCGGGTCTCGGTGCGGGAGATCCTGCCGACCACGAGGGCGGAGCCGAGCAGGGCGTCCTCGCGGGAGAGGAGTTCGCGGGCGCGGGTGACGTTGACGAGCGCGCGGGCCTGCTTGTCCATCTCGACGTCGTCGAGCCCGCCGAGGGAGGCGAGCAGCGTGTAGCAGGGGTCGACCACGCGGTTGTAGAGGTCGAGGGCCTGGGCGCGGCTGACGGTGCCCTGTTCGACGCTGTGGCGCAGGGCGCCGATGCCCTCGAACGCGTCGAGGACGGCGGTGAGCCGTTCGGTGTCGTCGGCGCTCATGCCGTCGCGGGCGCTCTGCCTGCCGGCGTTCCCGCGCAGTTCGGCGACGGCGGTGTCGGTGGCCGCGCGGGTGCGGTACAGGGCGGCGAGGGCGTCGGCGGCGCGCGGGTCGGCGAGGTAGACGAGGGTCTGCCGGCGTTCCTGCTGGAGGACCCGGGCGGTGTCCTCGGCGGGGTAGCCGAGGTCCTCCACGGTGTGCGACACGTGCAACATCCGGGTGACCTCGCGGCCCGTGAGCACGGCCGCGAAACCCCAGACGGCGGTCAGGGACACCAGCGGCACGAGAAGCAGCGCCACGATCTTCCGGCGGATCGACTTCCCGCGAAAGCGCATGGCCTCCCCCAGCTCGACCCCCGCCGGCCGGGGGTACACGTGTACGTCAACAAACGGCGCGAGCCTACTACCGCCGCGTGGATAACTCGAAGGCGTGTCGGGACGGTGAACCTCCGCCGCCGGGCCGGGACATGGGGACGCCACGGGGAGAGATGTCCGGGCATTACGGGAGATTGCCGCCGCGATCGTGCCGACTTCGCGTGCGTGAGGGCGGGAACGGCCCGAAGGATCAATTGGCCGGAATTTTTCACCGGTGGGGAATCTTCGGGCGAGTTCGTTCGTCCTTGTTGGTGGGCGACGGGTGCGAAATCGGCCACAGGAGCCGTAGTTCGCATCCGGGCAGCGTAAAACAGCGCAAGCCGGGCAGCCACAGGGGAGCCGGGGTCGTGGGACCCGGGTGCGACGGGGTCTGTCGGCGGTGGGGAGTGACACCTTGATGGGGACGGCTCAGCGACGCTCGGCGTCCGAGGACGGCACGGCGGAGCAGGCGCGGGAAGAGGCGCAGTACCGGCCGTTGTGGGTCGAGGAGCCCGCCAAGCGGTACCGGATGCCCGATCCGGTGCGCAGGTCGGCGGTGCGGGCGCTGATCATAGTCGCCGTCACGCTGATCCAGGCCATGGTGGCGTTCTTCTGCACGATGGCGGAGTCCTGGCTGGCGTTCCCGATGGTGATCAGCAGTGTGGCGAGCACGGTGGCGGCCACCTGGGGCGCGGTGGACGTGCTGGTGACCCGTCAGGTGTGGAACCAGCGTTACGGCGTGGTCTCGGAGCCGAGCAGCACGGCGCGTTCGCTCCGCCGTGAGCGGCGCGCTGCCCGGCGGCGCGGTGGCGCCGGGCAGCTGTCCCACTCCTGAGACCGATGGGCGCCCCGGGAGACCGGGGCCTCAGGCCGACGGCTTCCGGTACATGCGGGTCGCCGTGATCTCGCTGTGCCCGGCCTCCCCGGCCTGCGGCTGCTGCGGCAGCCCGGGGCGCAGGTGCTCCTCGACGCTGATGTACTTCAGCCCGGCCCTGAGGTCGGCGTCGTTCCGCAACCGGATGACCAGCGGGAACTCGGCCAGCGCGGTGGTGTCGAACAGTCCGGTCGTGTAGAGCAGCTGCACGCCCAGCGCGTCGGACACGGCCCGCTGGAGTTCCAGCAGATAGGTGGCGTTGGCCCGTCCGATGGGGTTGTCGAGGAACAGCGTGCCCGCGTGCCGGTGCTTGTCGCGGCCGCGGTCGTTCGACCTGAGCGCGGCCATGGTGCAGTACAGGGCGATGGCCGCGGTGAGCAGCTGCCCGCCGGAGAAGACGTCCCCCATCTGTCCCACCGGCACCCGCTCCGCGCGCAGCACGGCGTCCGGCTTGAGGATCTCGACGGCCACGCCCTTGGGCTGCAGGGCCGCCCCGACGCCCCTCAGCAGCAGGGACATGCCGTCCCGCCGCA
The DNA here is from genome assembly GCF_044767465.1 of Streptomyces sp. NPDC101237. Lineage (NCBI taxonomy): Bacteria > Bacillati > Actinomycetota > Actinomycetes > Kitasatosporales > Streptomycetaceae > Streptomyces > Streptomyces sp. NPDC101237. Next base: position 23,549 of record NZ_JBIWNY010000021.1, read on the forward strand.
GGTCGGAGTTCTTCTTCACGGCGGCCCTGGTCGCCTCGTCGATGACCTCGCCGAGCCGTTCGGCGAGGGTGGCCTGGTCGGGCTCCTCGAAGCGGATCCGCAGGAACTCCTGCCCGGACCACTCGCCGAGTCCTTCGGGCAGCCGGGACAGCCGCTGGGCGGACCGCAGGGTCGCGAGGGCCGACTCGACGAGCCCGCGCAGCCGGTCCACGATGGAATCGCGGTTGCGCTCCAGCTGGGCCAGCTCGTCGGTCAGCACGCGCAGTCGGGGCGCGAAGGCGTCCGCCCACTTCTGCGCGTGCTCGGGCAGCGCGGAGGCGGGCAGTTCCCGGATCTGCTGCCGCGCGGGCGTGCGGACCGCCTCGTAGCGGGTGGAGTTGGCGTGCCGGACGAGGACGTCGCTCGCCTCGCGCACGGTGGACTCGGCGGCGGAGAGGTCACCGGCGCAGCCGCGCAGCGACCGGCGGGCCTCGGCGGCGGACTGCCGGGCCTCCTCCAGGGTGCCGGGGTAGGGCTCGGGCTCCTCCTGCTCCTCCTCGGCGACGTGTTCGCGCAGCAGGTCGCGGAGCATGGCGGCGATCTCGTCGAAGCCGCCGGCCGCGTCCTCGGCCGCCCGGTGGGCGTCCTGCAGTTCGGCGTGCGCCTCCCGGGCCTCGGCCAGGGACTCGGTGCGGGTGGCGAGTTCGGCGGTCGCGGTGCGCAGCAGGGCCTGCGCGTGCTCGGCGTCGCGCGGCTGGAGCTCCTCGGGCAGTTCGGTGTGCGCCTCGCCGTCCTCGGGGGCGTGCCGTTCGGCCTCGCCGCGCAGCCGGCCGAGCTGCTCGCTGGCGGTGGACATCCGGGTCTCCAGGAGCTGGACCAGCTCCTCGGCGCGGGCCGCGGCGGCCTGCCGGGACGGGCCGTCGGAGCCGTCGGGCGAGCCGAGCAGCTGCTCCGCGCGGGTGCGGACCTTGTTGGTCAGCCGTTCCAGTTCGGCGAGCGCGGCGCTCTCGTCGCTCTCCGAACGGGCCTGCTCGGCACGGAGGTCGGCGCCGACGCCGACCTTCTCGTACACCTGTGAGGCGGCCCGGTAGGCCTCCCGCAGGGCGGGCAGCGAGGACCTGGCGGTGTCCTCGTCGGCTTCGGGCACGTCGTCGGGGGCGCCGGCGATCTCGGCGCGCTCGGCGCGCAGCGCGCGGGCGGTGCGGCGGGCGTCGTCGGCGGCGCGCTGGGCGCCGCGCCGGTCCTCGTCGGCGGCTCGGGCACGGTCCAGGCAGGACTGGGCGCGGGCCTCCGACTCGGCGGCCTCGTCGGCGAGTTCGCGCAGTCTGACCTGCCAGCCGGCCCGCTCCCGAAGCCGGAACGCGAGGCCGGCGAGGGCGTCGGCGGCGCGCCGGGCCTTCTGCGCCGCCTCCTGCCGTTCATCGCGTACCTGAGCGGTCTCGGCGGCCGCCTCCTCGGTCTCGGCACGCAGGGTCCGTGCCTCGGCCAGCTCGGCCTCGGACTCCTCGGCGAAGGCGCGGGCCTCGCGGGCGGTGCCGGCCAGCTCCAGGAGCCGTCCGGCCGGGCAGCCGGTGCGCCAGGAGGCGAGCCGCGCGGCCAGCTCACGGTCCTTGCCGAGCCGGGCGGCGAGGCCGCGGATCTCCTCGTCCCGATCGGTGGCACGGGCGCGCAGTGCCTGCCGTTCCTCGTCGGCGGCGTGCTCGTCGTGCATGGCCGGGTTCGGCGGGACGAGGAACACGTCGCCGAGTGCGGCGTCGGCGGCCGGGGTCGGCGCGAGCAGGGCGGCGGCGGTGCCGACGGCGACGGCGGAGCGCGGGAGCAGGGCGGCCTCGCCGAGTGTCTCGCGGGCGCGCGCGTGGGTGTCCGGGTCCGTGATGATGACGCCGTCGACGAGTTCGGGGCGGGCGGCGAGCACGCGCGCGTGGTCGGCGGGGTCGACCGCCTGGGCGAGATAACGCCAGCCGGGGAGCGCCGGGATGCCGTGCTCGCCGAGGTACTCGACGGTGGCCAGCACGTCGGGGCCGGGCGGGAGCAGGCCGCCGTCGCCGAGGGCGCCGAGGATCCGGGAGTCGTCGGCGGCCGCGGTGCGCAGTTCGAACAGGTGCCGTTCCGCGGAGCCGACGGCGTCGTCGAGCAGTTCGCGCAGCTCGTCGGCGAACCGGTCGAGTTCCTCGGCGCCGAGGGACTCGTCGGTGTCCTCGCCCCGGGGGCGCGGAATGGTCGTGCGGGAACCGGTGAGGCCCAGCAGTTCGGTGAGCCGTTCCTCGGCGGCGAGGGCCGTCGCCAGGCGCTTCTCGGCGTCGTAGGCCCGCTCGGCGGCGCTCGCGGCGTCGAAGGCGCGGGCGGCGGTGAGTTCGGCGCGGGACTCGGCGGAGGCCGCCTCGCGTGCGTGCTCGGCGGCCTTCCGGGAGGCCTCGCGTGCGGTGTCCCAGGCGGCCACGGCGGTCTTCTCGGCGTCGCTGGCCGCGAGGGCGGCGCGGGCCGGGTCGGCGTCCGGGGCGCTGTCGTCGAGCCAGCCGGCGCGGACCGCCTCGGCGGTCTCCTGCTCGACCTCGCCGAGGCGCTGGCGCAGGTGCCCGGCCTCGCTGCGGGCGCGCTGTGCCTCGGTGGCGGCCGAGGTGGCGTCCCGGTGGGCCGCGTCGCTGACCTCCTGGAGGGCGGCGGACCGCTCCTCCTCCTCGTTGGCGAGGTGCTCCGCACTCTGGGCTGCGGCGTGCAGGGCCCGTACGAGGTCGGCAGCGGCCTTGGCGCGGGCGGCGAGCGCGGGTGCGGCGTCGCGCTCGGCCTCCTGGATGACCGCGGACACCCGGGCGACGCGGTCGGCGGCGGCGCGGTGGCGGAGCACGGCTTCGGCGGCCTGCCAGGCCGAGTGCAGGGTGCGGGCCTCGGCCAGCTCGCGTTTCTGCGCGGCGGCCGACTTCTCGCCGACGGCCAGGGCCAGCGAGGCGTGCCGGTAGGCGAGTTCGGCGGCGATCCGGGCGCTGCGCTCGCGGGCGCCCTCGGAGTGCGTGACGGCGTAGGCGGCGGCGGTGACGCGCTGGGCGAGGTCGGCGGCGCGCACCCGTTCCCGCGCGGCGCGCGCGGACAGCCGGCGCGCGAGCGTGCGGGTGCGGCGCTCGGCGCCCGTGTGGATGTCACGCGCGCGCGAGCGTGCTTCCGCGGCGTCCACGATCCGGCCGAGCAGGTCCACCGATCCGGCGGTGAAGTCGCGTTCGGCGATCAGCTCGGCCCGGCGGCCGAGTTTGTTGCCGAAGCCGCCGACCAGGTCGGCGAGCCCGTCGGTGTCGCGGGTGTCGGTCACGGCCCGCAGCAGCAGATCGGTGAAGTCGGAGTCCTTCTTGACCGCGAAGAGGCCGGCGGCCTCGCCCTCGTCCGCGTTCATCTCCCGCTGGTAGCGGAAGAGTTCGGGGTCCAGGCCGAGGTCGCCGAGGTGCTCGATCCAGCGGTCGTGGATCTCCTCCCAGTGAACCTCCAGATGCGGGTACGCCTTGCCGGCCTCGGTGAGGGCGTCGCGGAAGCCCTTCATGGTGCGCCGCCGTCCCCGCGCTCCGGAGGCGCCTTCCACGGGGGGCCGTACGGCGGTGGACTCGGCGACCGGCAGGTTGTCCAGGGCGAGCCCTGGTCCGGGCCGGAACGAGTACCAGGCCTCGGCGAACTTCCGCGGGTCGTTGGAGACCTGCCGTCCCCGCCACTCGCTCACCTTGCCGACGACCACGGATTCGCCGGTGAGCGTGTGCTGCCATTCCAGGGCGACGTGTCCGCAGTCGTCGGCGAGCAGGAACTTGCGCAGCACGCCGGAGCTGGCGCCGCCGAGGGTGTTGCGGTGGCCCGGCAGCATCACCGAGAAGATCAGCTTGAGCAGGACCGACTTGCCGCCGCCGTTCTCCAGGAAGAGGACGCCGGCGGGCGCGGGTCTGCGCGGCGGGCCGGTCGGCTCCTCCTCGAAGAACTCCGCCTGGGTGGGGGCCGGGTCGGGCACCGGGCGGCCGACGCCCCGCAGGTCCAGCACGGTGTCGGCGTAGCGCGCACCGGCGGGCCCGATGGAGTAGAGGCGGACCCGGGACAGCTCGTACATGGCGGACTCTCGTAAATCTGGGGAAGGGTGCGGTGGTTCGGGACGGTCAGGAGTGGAACGGCAGCCCGGCGTCGGCGGCCAGGTCGTCGCTGTCGTCGGCGGGCAGCAGGCTGGCCGTGCCGTCGGTGACCGGGACGACGCCGAGTTCAAGGAGTTCGGCCATGGCGGCGCTGCCGGCCATGTCCCGTACCTGGAGCTGGTAGCGGGCCGTCGTGCGGTAGGTGCCGCCCTGGTCGTCGCCGGTGCGCTGGAGGAAGCCCGAGTCGGTGAGGAAGACGACCGCCTTGCCGATGATGCCGGTGGTGGATCCGGCGAGCCGGCGGGCGTCCTTGGTGGCGCCGGTCGCGCTGCGTCTGGCCCAGATGCGCCAGGCGGCCTCCAGGCCGGGCGCGTCGCTGGCCGGGTCGGTGTTCTCGCCGCGTTCGTCGGCGCGCTCCTCCAGGCGGCGGCAGGCCTGCCGGACGAAGGTGTCGACGCCGTTGACCGTGATCCGCCCGATGTAGCCGTCGTCGGCCAGGTCCTCGGGGCGCGGGAAGGCCAGCGCGGCGACGGCGAGGTGGGCGAGTCCGTGCAGGAACCGGTCGCTGCCGTCGGCTGAGGTGCGCCGCGCGTAGTCGCCCATGCGGACGGCGAACACCGAGTCCTCCGCGGCGGTCACGGCCATGCCGGCGCGGGGCGACACCTCCAGCACGACCAGGCCGAGTCCGGCGGCCACGGCGTCCGCGAGCCGCGCGAAGGGCGGGTCCTCGCGGTAGCGGCGCAGCAGCTCGGTGTACTCCTGGTCGCGCGCGGGCTGCAGCTTGGGCTGCAGCCCGAAGGCGACGAGCCGGGCCGCGTCGGCGGCGTCGGCGGGCGTGACGGCAGCGTTGGCAGGCGCGGGGGGCGCGTCGGCCTCCACGTACTCGTTCACGAGGGCAACTCCTTGAGCTTGAGGACAGGGGCCGGCGTGAGCGGCCCGTGGGGGGCGCGGGGCGGCGTCGGATGCGCGCCTGCCGCCGCGCGCAGGCGGCCGGCCGCGTACGGCCCGCACCCGACGCACGGCATCACGCGGCCTCGGTCCGGTCCGCGGCCATCCCCGCCGCGTCCAGCAGGGCGGTCCCGACGATCAGGTCGGCGCCGCCGAAGCCGGGGTCGTCCAGCTCCGCGCCGTCGTCCACGGCGAAGAGCAGTTTCTCCTCGCCCTGGCGGTAGGCCGTGCCCACGGCCGGGCTCGCTGCGTGCACGGCCAGCAGCGCGACCAGGTAGGCCAGCTCCTCGCCGCCCGCCCGCCGTGCCTCGGCGAGCAGTCCGGACAACCGGCGCGGCGCGTCGGCCGGAAGGTCCAGCAGCCGCATGGCGTCGGCCAGCTGCTCCTCGCTGAACCGGCTGTCGTCCGGTGTGGCGATCAGGTCCGGCTCGGGCATCTCCGCGCCCAGGTGCTCCCGTTCGACGGGCGGGGTCAGCAGTATGTCGACGAGGTCGCCGACGCGCACCGCCACCGGTGTCCGCAGTCCGGTGCCGCGCGCGAAGAACGCTCCGGTGACCCGGCTCGCCTGCTCCAGCGGCAGCGGGAGCAGCGGCGCGAGCAGGTGCCCGTACAGGTCCGTCCCGGACGTGGTCATCGGTGTCGCGAACGCCTGCCGGTCCTGTTCCGCGCGGAACAGCGGGCCGGCCTCCAGCAGCCGGGACTGGAGCTGGGTGTGGCGTCGGATGCAGTCCTTGACGATGTCGACCAGTTCGGCGGCGCGCCGCTTGTTCTCCGGGTCCTCGGTCTCGTCGCGGGCCTTGCGGATGTTGGTGAGGATCGCGTTCTCGTGGCGGTAGCGGTCGGCGACGTGGTCCAGGGCCTCGGCGATCATGTCGGGGACGGCGTTGAGCCAGTCCACCGCGCGGACGTTGCGGCGGGTGGCGTCCAGGGCGCGGCGCAGTGTCTCCGAGTACTGCACGGTCCGGTAGCGGGCCTGCTCGGCGGCGAGCTGGGCGTCGGCGAGGCGGCCGCGGTTGATCAGCACCTCCAGCTTGACCTCGGCGGCGATCTGGGCGCTGGTGACGTCCGTGTCCAGGGCGCCGACCAGGACGTTGACCGCCTCGTCGGTGGTCCGCAGGTACACCGTGCCGCCGGGGCCCGGGACCTCCTCGATCAGCTTGAAGTCGTAGTCCCGGCGGACGTAGGACCCGTCCGGCGCGAAGGTGCCGTACACCGCGCGGAAGCCGCGGTCGACGCTGCCGACGTTGATCAGGTTCTCCAGGACCCAGCGGGCCACGCGCTCGTGCTCGGCCACGGGACGGTGCGGGGTCTGGGCGGAGATGCGGGGGATCAGCCGGGCGACGATCTGTTCGTGGTCGGCGCCGGTGTCGAAGTCCATGTTGAGCGTGACCAGGTCGATGGCGGTAAGGGCCACCTCCGCCATGCCGTACACCGAGTACTCGCCCGCGAGGTTCGCCTTGCGGGTGTCCAGGTCGTGCAGCGGCGCGGTGCAGGCGAGCGCGCGCAGCCGCCGCGCCAGCCCCTCGTCGGCGGCCGGGCCCGGCGCCGGGCGCGGCCCCGCGCTGAGCTGGGGCGGAACGCTGTCCGTCGTCGCAGGCGAAGTCACGGTGCACAGACTAGGTCCTTGGTCTGACAACGACCCAAACGGCGCGGGTGGCCGCCGGCGGCTCCCCGCGCCCCTGACGGCGCGCCACCCCCTACGGGGCCGGATCCTCGCCGACCCGGCGGCGGTAGACCTCGACCACTCGTTCCAGGGAGTCCGTGAGGTAGGTCTCAAGAAGGTGTTCCGCCCCGCGCCGGTCACCGTCCTCCAGGCGCTGGAGGATCTCCAGGTTCCGGGACAGGTAGGGCTCGTGCAGGGCGTGCGGGTCGTCGACGACGTGGAACGCGAGGCGGAGTTCGGCGAAGACGCTGCGCATGAGTTCGTCGGTGCGTTCGCTGCCGGCCAGCGCGACCAGTTCCCGGTGGAAGTGGATATTGGCCGTACCCACCGCTTTCCAGTCATCTCCGGCCGCCGCCCGCCGGCCCTCCGTGACCGCTCCGGCGAGTCGGTCCAGCGCGTACGGGGGCTCGCCGAGGCCGCGGACGACGGCGCACTCGACCAGGGACCGGGTGCGGTAGATGTCCTCGACGTCCTCGACCGTCAGGACCCGGACGAAGACGCCCCGGTTGAGTTCGTGGACCAGCAGGCGTTCGTGGGTGAGCAGCCGGAACGCCTCGCGCAGGGTGTTGCGCGAGACACCCAGCGCGCCGCCGATGCCGTCTTCGGAGAGGCGGGTTCCCGGTGGGAAGAATCCGTCGGCGATGCGGCCCCTGAGGATGTCGGAGACCCGTTCGGCGGTGCTGGTGCGCCCGAGGAGCGCGCGGTCGTCGGCCAGTCCCGTCAGCTGCTCTGCCATGCCCGGAATTCAACCGCAGACACCGGAACGAAACAACGTAGGTATTGAAGGATCGTTGAACGATCCTCTACGGTGCTCAGCACGCTCACCTTGGCACGGCACCGCACCGCTCAGTCCCGCACCCTTCGTCCTCCTCTTCCGCGAGGTGCACATGAGCACGACTCCTCCATCGCAGGCCCCCTCCGACACCCACTCCCGCAAGGACGAACGCACCGCCGAGGACGGCGCGTTCGGATGGCTGCGCGCCCTCGGTCCGCGCGGCCGGCACGCGTTCGCCGGCGCGTTCGGCGGATACGCCCTGGACTCGTACGACTACTTCACCCTGCCGCTGAGCATGGTCGCGATCGCGGCGTACTTCGGTCTGGACAGCGGCCAGACCGGCCTGTTCACCACCGTCACCCTCGTCGTCTCCGCGGTCGGCGGCGCCGCGGCGGGCGTGGTCGCGGACCGGGTCGGCCGGGTCCGGGCCCTGATGATCACGGTCGTCACCTACGCCGTCTTCACGGTGGCCTGCGGCTTCGCCCCCGACTACGGGACGCTGCTGGTGTTCCGGGCCCTCCAGGGCCTCGGTTTCGGCGGCGAGTGGGCGGTCGGCGCCATCCTGGTGGCCGAGTACGCGAGCGCCCGGCACCGCGGCCGCACGCTCGGCGCGGTCCAGAGTTCGTGGGCCGTCGGCTGGGCACTTGCCGTGGTCGTCTACACGCTGGTCTTCTCGTTCGCCGGCGACGACCTCGCCTGGCGCGTGATGTTCTGGACCGGCGCGCTGCCCGCGCTGCTCGTGGTGTGGCTGCGCCGCCGCGTCCACGACGCCCCGCAGGCGGTCGCGGCACGTGAACAGAGCCCGCGGCGCGGGTCGTTCGCCGCGATCTTCCGTCCGGGCACGGCCGGGTCGCCGGGCCTGCTGCGCACCACGGTCTTCGCGGGCCTGCTCTCCACGGGCGTCCAGGGCGGCTACTACACGCTGGCGACCTGGGTCCCCGCTTACCTGAAGACCGAGCGCGGCCTCTCGGTCGTCGGTACCGGCGGCTATCTGGCCCTCCTGATCTCGGGAGCCTTCCTCGGCTACCTGACCGGCGGTCACCTCACCGACCGGCTGGGCCGGCGCCGCAACATCTGGCTGTTCGCGCTGCTGTCGGCGGTCTGCGTGCTGGTCTACGCGAACATCCCGGACGGCGCCAACGGCGCGCTCCTGGTGCTCGGTTTCCCGCTCGGCTTCTGCATGTCGGCGATCTTCAGCGGGTTCGGCTCCTACCTCAGCGAGCTGTACCCGACCGCGGTGCGCGGCACCGGACAGGGCTTCACCTACAACGCGGGCCGCGCGGTGGGCGCGGTCTTCCCGACCCTGGTGGGCTTCCTGGCCGACAGCTGGGGCGTGGGCGGCGCACTGGTCTTCGGCGCGGCCGGCTACGGCCTCGCCGCCCTGGCTCTGTTCGGACTGCCGGAGACCCGTGGGCGGGAACTGCCCGGGACGCTCGGGAAGGAGACGGCGTGAACCGCACGCAGGACCGCCCCGTCACCCTCGTCGACGAGCACGCGCGCGCGTGGCGCCCGGAGACGGCACGGGCCCGCTTCCGGGAGGGCCTCACGGGCGCCACGGCCGGGGTCGCGGCCGGTCACACCCAGGCCAACCTGATCGCGGTGCCCGCCGACTGGGCGTACGAGATGCTGCTGTTCTGCCAGCGCAACCCCAAGCCCTGCCCGGTGCTCGACGTCACCGACCCCGGCGCGACGGGCACCGTGCTCGCCGACGGCGCGGACCTGCGCACCGATCTGCCGCGCTACCGGATCTGGCGGGACGGGGAACTGGTGGAGGAGCCGACGGACGCGACGGCCCACTGGCGGGACGACCTGGTGTCGTTCCTGATCGGCTGCAGCTTCACGTTCGAGTGGGCGCTGGCCGAGGCCGGGGTGCCGATCCGCCACGTCGAACAGGGCCGCAACGTACCGATGTACGTGACCAGCCGCCCGTGCCGTCCCGCGGGGCGGCTGAGCGGGCCGATGGTGGTGTCCATGCGCCCGGTCCCGCCGCAGCACCTGTCGGCCGCGATCCGCGAGAGCAGCAGGCTCCCGGCGGTGCACGGCGGCCCCGTGCACTGCGGCGATCCCTCGGCGCTCGGCATCCACGACCTCGCCCGGCCCGACTTCGGCGACCCGGTGGACGCCGGACCCGACGACATCCCGGTGTTCTGGGCCTGCGGGGTGACCCCGCAAGCGGCCGTGATGGCCTCCCGGCCGCCGTTCGCCATCACCCACGCGCCGGGCCAGATGTTCATCAGCGACGACCGCGACGAGCAGTACCGCGTCGCCTGACACGAGAGACGGCTCTCCCATGACCTCGATCGACCTGAACGCCGACCTCGGCGAGGGCTTCGGCCGCTGGCGCCTCACCGACGACGAGCGGCTGCTGTCGGCCGTCACCAGCGCCAACGTGGCCTGCGGGTTCCACGCGGGCGACGCGGCCACCATGCGGCGGGTCTGCGACCTGGCGGCCGAACGCGGGGTGACGATCGGCGCCCAGGTGTCCTACCGGGACCTGGCCGGTTTCGGCCGGCGCGCGATGGACGTGCCGTCAGCCGAACTGGCGGCCGAGGTGGCCTACCAGATCGGAGCGCTGGAGGTCTTCGCACGCGCGGCAGGCGCGCGCGTGGCGTACGTGAAACCGCACGGCGCGCTGTACAACCGGGCCGTGCACGACGAGGAGCAGGCCGCCGCGGTGATCGACGGCGTGCTCCTCGCGAGCACGTCGCTGCCGGTCCTCGGACTGCCCGGGTCGCGGCTGCTCGCGCTGGCCGCGAAGGCGGGACTGCCCACCGTCACCGAGGCGTTCGCGGACCGCGCCTACACCGACGAGGGCACGCTCGTCCCGCGCGGGCGCGAGGGCGCGGTGGTGAGCGACCCCGAGGCGGTCGTGCAGCGCTCGGTGGAGCTCGCGCGCTCCGGAGCGGTCACGGCGCACTCCGGCGCGCGCATCATGGTGCGCGCGCGCTCGCTCTGCCTGCACGGCGACACCCCGGGCGCCGTGGAACTGGCGCACCGGGTCCGCACGCGGCTCGCGGAGGCCGGCGTGACCGTGGCGGCCTTCGCGTGAGCACGGTCCCGGAGCCCAGCCCGCGCATGACGACGCGTCTCGTCGGCGACGACGCCCTCCTGATCGAGGTCGGCTCCGGCGCGGCCGCCCAGGCGCTGCACGCCGAGCTGGTGCGCCGACGCGCGGAGGGTTCGCTGCGGGTGCGCGAGATCGTGCCGGCCGCCCGCACGGTCCTGCTCGACGGCCTCGACGACCCGGCCCGCCGGGCCGCCGAACTGGCCGCCGCCGAGATCCCCTCCGCTCCCCCGCACACGCGTGCGGCCGTCGAACTGCCCGTCCGCTACGACGGCCCCGACCTCGCCGAGGTCGCCGCCCACTGGCACGTGCCCGTGCACGAGGTGGGCCGCATCCACGCGGAGACCGAGTTCACGGTCGCCTTCTGCGGTTTCGCGCCCGGCTTCGGCTACCTCACCGGGCTCCCGGACCGCTTCGGCGTACCGCGCCGGGCGACTCCGCGCACCGCCGTGCCCGCGGGTGCCGTGGCGCTGGCGGGGCCGTACACGGGTGTCTACCCGCGCTCGTCGCCGGGCGGCTGGCAGTTGATCGGAACGACGGAGGCGGTGCTGTGGGACCACGCGCGCGTGCCGGTGGCGCTGCTGACGCCGGGGACGCGGGTGCGGTTCGTGCCGGTGGGGGACGCGTGACGGACCGTGCGCTCGTCGTCGTACGGGCCGGGGCGCTGACCACGGTGCAGGACCGCGGCCGCCCCGGCTACGCGCATCTCGGGGTGCCCCGGTCGGGGGCGCTGGACGCGCCCGCCGCGGCGCTCGTCAACCGGCTGGTCGGCAACTCCCCCGACGCGGCCGTCCTGGAGACCACCCTCGACGGGTGCGCCGTGCGGCCGCGTTCGACGGTGGTGGTCGCGGTCGGCGGCGCGCCCGGCCCGGTCACCGTCGGCGGACGGCCGGCGGCTTGGGGCGCCCCGGTGGTGGTGCCCGCCGGAGAGCTGCTGGAGGTGGGGGCGGTCCGCCGCGGCGTACGGAGCTACGTGGCCGTCTCGGGCGGGATCGCCGTGGAGCCGGTGCTGGGCAGCCGGGCCACGGATCTGCTGTCCGGGCTGGGACCTGCCCCGCTCGCGGCCGGCGATGTGCTGCCCCTGGGCCCCGCGGCGGGTGTCCACGCGCGCGTGGACGTCGTACCGCAGCCGTCGCCGCCCGCGGAGCTCGTGCTGCGGGTGACGCTCGGGCCGCGCGACGGCTGGTTCACGCCGGCGGCCGTGCGGACCTTCACCTCGCGCGCGTACCGCGTGTCCTCGGCGAGCAACCGCATCGGGCTGCGCACGGAGGGGCCCGCCCTGGAGCGGGCCCGTCCCGGTGAACTCCCCAGCGAGGGCATGGTCCTGGGCGCCGTGCAGGTGCCGCCGGACGGCTGTCCGGTGGTGTTCCTCGCCGACCATCCCACCACCGGCGGCTATCCGGTGATCGCGGTGGTCCGCGCCGCCGACCTCCCGGCCGCGGCCCAGGCGGTTCCGGGCATCCCCGTCCGCTTCGTGCCCGTACGCCGTCGCTGACCCGCCCTCACGCCGCGTCGGCGGGCCGCTCCGGGGCCTGGAGGGCGGCCAGCGCGGCGGACACGGCGGCGGAGGCGCTCAGGTCCAGACGGGCACTGGTGCCCCGGCGACGGTGCCGCATCTCGTCGACCGCCAGCCGCAGCAGCTGGGGCAGCAGGTCGCGGCAGCGCCTGATCACCCAGGCGGTGCCGGCCGTGGCCAGCCACAGGAGACTCGCCTTCTTCGTCGGAGGCGGGTACTGCGGCTCGGGGGACGGCGCCGTCCCCGTCGCCATGCCCAGCGGGGCCAGCAGGGCGTGGAAGCGGACGGCGAGCTGCCGGTGCCCGCGCTCGCACGGGTGCAGCCGGTCCGCGCTCCACATCGCACGGTCGGTCAGCCAGGCGCCCTCCGACGCGTGCAGGTGAACGGCGCCGTACCGGTCGGACAGGGCGTGCACCACCGCGTTGACCGCACGCCCGCGGCGGGCCAGCGGACGGGCCAGCGCGCCCGGGAGTCCCCACATCGCGCCGGGGTCGGGCAGGCACGCCGTGAGCAGGGTCGCGCCCTGCGCCGTCAGGGCCGCGTAGACCTCGTCGAGCCGTTCGGCCACCGCGTGGATGTCGAAGGTGCAGCGCAGGGTGTCGTTGACGCCGATGACGACGGCGGCGATGTCGGGGCGCAGGTCGAGCGCGACCGGGGTCTGGCGTTCCAGCACGTCCCGGGTCTGCGCCCCGCTGACCGCGAGGTTGGTGAAATCCACGTCCTTCGCGGCGAGTCCGCCGGCGAGCAGCGCGGCCCAGCCGCGCCACCCGTCGCCGGCGGGGTCGCCCACGCCCTCGGTCAGCGAGTCACCCAGCGCCACGAACCGGACGGCTCTCATGCCACGCCCTCCGGCACGACACGGCGGACCGGTTCCGTCGCCGCGTTCTCGTCGCGGAGGCACAGCACCGGGGCGTCGTGCGCGGCGAGGAAGGCCTCCACGGCCGTCCCCCAGCCGAAGCACTCCGCACGCGCGCGTGCCGCTTGCCTGCGCTCGGGACCGGGCCGCTCCAGGAGCAGTTCCACCGCGTCGGCGAAGGCGTCGCCGCGGTCGGCCGCGGTGGCCCCCGCGGACCCGATCACCTCGGGCAGCGCCGAGGAGGCGCTGGCGACCACGGGCGTCCCGCAGGCCATGGCCTCCAGCGCGGCCAGCCCGAAGGTCTCCGCGGGACCGGGTGCCATGGCCACGTCCGCGGACGCCTGCAACGCCCCCAGCATGTCCCGGTCGGAGACGTGCCCAAGGAAGGTCACCGGCAGCCTGCGCTCCCGCGCGCGCTGTTCCAGCCGGGCCCGCAGCGGACCGTCGCCCGCGACCACCAGGACGACCCGGCGACCGCGCCTGACCAGCGCTTCCACGGCGTCCAGGGCGGTGCCGGGCCGCTTCTCCACGGACAGCCGCGAGCACATGACGAGCAGCGCCTCGTCCTCGCTCGCGTACCGAGCCCGCAGGTCGAGGTCGCGCATGGAGGGGTGGCGGCCGGTGAGGTCGACGCCCAGCGGAGCGCGTACGACGTTGCGCGCGCCGATGCGGACGAACTCGCGCTCGGCGAACTCGGTGGTGCACACCACGCGCGCGTAGGTGTGCGCGGTGCGGATGTTGAGGGCGTCGGCGGTGCGCCGGGAGAGGTTCTCGGACATGCCCCAGGTGCGCAGGACGCCGTCGGCGGTCTCGTGGGAGACCATCACGGCCGGGATCCGGGCGCGCCGGGCCCAGCGGCCGGTCCAGCGCAGCGTGGTGCGGTCGGAGACCTCCAGGCGGTCCGGGGCCAGGTGCTCCAGAAGCGTCTGCACGCGGGTCCTGTCGACGAGGACGCGGTAGCCGCCGGTGCCGGGCAGCACCGGTCCGGGCAGGGTGATGACCCGGCCCTGCTCCTCGATCCGGTCCGAGTAGCGCTCGCCGGGCACGATCAGGACCGACTCGTGACCGGCGGCCACGAACCCCTTCCCGAGTTCGCGCAGGGCGGTGCGCAGGCCGCCGGAGGAGGGTGCGACGAAGTTGGCGAGCCGCACGATGCGCAGCGATTCACCGCTCATGCCGCCATCACCGGCCGGCGTGCCGCGAGGACGTCCTCGTAGTGGTGGATCAGCTGGTCGCCGACCGCGGCCCAGGTGCGGCCCTCGACGGTCGCGCGGGCGGCGGCGCCGAAGCCGGCCCGCAGCACGGGGTCGGCCACCAGGGAGGCCACGGCCTCGCGGACGGCTGCCGCGTCGCGCGGCGGGACCAGGAATCCGGTACGGCCGTGGTCGACCAGGTCGATCGGGCCGCCGGCGGCGGGCGCGACGACCGGGACGCCGCTGGCCATGGCCTCCTGGACGGTCTGGCAGAACGTCTCGAAGGGGCCGGTGTGCGCGAACACGTCGAACGAGGCGAAGATCCGGGCGAGGTCGTGGCCGGTGCGGCGGCCGAGGAAGACGGCGCCGGGCAGTGCCTCGGTGAGGTGGGGCTGGCTGGGGCCGTCGCCGACGATGACGACCTTGACGCCGTCCAGGCCGCAGACCCCGGCGAGGAGTTCGATCTGCTTCTCGGGCGCGAGGCGGCCGACGTAGCCGACGATGATCTCGCCGTTCGGGGCGATCTCGCGGCGCAGCGCCTCGTCGCGGAACTCGGGGCGGAAGCGGACGGTGTCCACGCCGCGCTGCCACAGCTGGACCCGGGGCACCCCGTGCGCCTCCAGGTCGCCGATCGAGGCGGTGGACGGGGCCAGGGTGCGGTCGGCGGCGCCGTGGACGGACCGTATCCGCCGCCAGGCGGCCGCCTCTCCGGCGCCGACGTAGGTACGGGCATATCCGGCCAGGTCCGTCTGGTAGACGGCGACGGCGGGGATGCCGAGCCGGGCCGCGGCGGCCATGCCGCGGACTCCGAGGATGAAGGGGCTGGCCAGGTGGACGACGTCCGCGCGGTGCTCGATCAGCGCGGCGGCGAGCTTGCGGCTGGGGAGGGCCACGCGGACCTGGGGATAGCCCGGGAGCGGGAGGGAGGGGACGTGGACGACAGGGCACGGCGCGGCGGCCGCGGCGAGCCTGTTTCCGGGGGCGGGGGCCGGAGCGACGACGAGGGGAGTGTGACCGCGGTCGACGAGGTGTCGGGCGGTCTGGAGCGCGCAGTGGGCCACGCCGTTCACATCGGGGGGAAAGGATTCGGTCACGATGACGACACGCATACCGGTGTTGTCGCCGCGCTGGACGTGGCCGCGTCAAAGTGGATCTTTCCGAATGTTAAACGTCCCATGAGCGTTGCCCCGCACACCGGAGCGGGCCGGCCGGTGTCCATGCCCGGCTGGTCTGTCCGTCACCGCCGGTTCACTTGGCGGGCGGACTTCCGCGGAGGGAACGTGTGCGGGACCCTGCGTGGTTCCCGGGATGAGGATGAAGCCGTGGTCCCCCGTGGCGATGCCTCACACGGCGGGCGTGTCCGGTCCGATGCGGCTGCGGACGGCGGTCTGGACCTCGTCCTCCTCGGCGGGGTCGGCGGCCAGCCGGCGGAGTTGTTCGACGACCCGGGCGTCGGCGGTCTCTGCGTGCCGGGCGGCGATCTCGCGCGTGGTCTCCTCGCAGTCCCAGAGGCATTCGACGGCGAAGCCGGTGGCGAAGGAGGGATCGGTGGCGGCCAGGGCGCGGGCGGCGCGGCCGCGGAGGTGGGAGGAGGCGGTCTCGCGGTAGACGTGGCGCAGGACGGGCGCCGCGCAGGCGATGCCGAGGCGGCCGGTGCCGTCGACGAGGGTCCACAGGGTCGGCGCGTCCGGGCCTTCGCCCCGTACGGCCTCGCGGAGGGCCGCGAGGACCAGTTCGCTGTCCTGGGCACCGCCCCGGCAGGCGAGCATCCGTCCGGCGGCGGCGCCGAGGACGTCGGGCCGCCGGGCCCAGCCGCGGGCGCGGTCGACGGCGGCGATGCTGCGCATGCGTTCGAAGGCGTCGACGGCCGCCTCCACGACGGCGGCGGTGCCGTCGGCCACGGCGGCCTCGATCAGGCCCAGGGCGCCGGGGTCGTCGCTGTCGGCGAGGTAGCGCAACGCGGTGCAGCGGGCTCCGTCGGTGCCGTCCTTGGCCGCCTGGATGATCTCCGGCCGGTCCTCGGGACCGGCCACGGCGACCAGACAGCGGGCGGCCGGCACATGGAGGGCCGCGCCCCGCTCGACGCCCTGCTGGGCCCACTCGAAGACCGCGCGCACGCTCCACCCCGGGCGGGGTCCGGTGGGCCGCATCTGGCGTTGCCAGCGGTCGAAGCAGCCGGCTTCCTGGGCGGCACGCACGCGCGTGGCGATCGGTTCGCGGGAGTCCTCGGCCCACAGCCGCCAGGGCCGCGGTTCGAAGGCGTCCCGGACGGCGGCGGCCAGTTCGGCCTCGCCCTCGGCGTCCGTGGTGAAGCGGGCGAGCACCGGCGCGGCGAGCGCGCGCAGTCCGGCGTCGTCGTCGCGCAGCGCCAGCTCGTCCAGGGCCCACGCCCAGTTGGCGCCGGTGGCGGCGTACCTGCGCAGCAGCGCGAGGGCGTCCCGCCTGCCGTAGGAGGCAAGATGCCCGAGCACGGCCAGCGCGAGGCCGGTGCGGGACTCCTCGGTGTCGAGGACGTCGTCGGGATCGAAGAGATGCGCCTCGATGGCGTCCAGCTCGCCGTGCAGGTCGAGATAGAGGCGGGCGTAGTAGAGGGAGCGGTTCTCCACCTGCCAGTCGTGGCGGGGATCGCGGAGCACGCAGTGGTTCAGTGCCGCGAGCGCTTCGGCGCGCGGGGCGGTGAGCGCGTGCAGCGTGCCGTCGCCGCGGCCCCGCTGGAGCAGGCCGAGCAGCGTACCGCTGGGCGCTATGACCGGATCGAACATGGGAAACAGCCTCACATCAAGCGTCGACGCAACCGGAGAACACGCACTACTTGGCCGCGTGACACAACGTCGGGGCGCCCGCCGTCTTCTGCTTGCTGTAGACCATTTCTCTCTGCCTCTCGTCAGTGGCCCATGCGGGCCGCGTCACGGCTCGCATGGTGCGGCGTCACCTGCCCGGCCATCGCGTCCGTGAATCACGACGTCATGATGACCCGGCACTTCGACCTGCCGCGACCGAAATTTCGGCGGCCCTGTACCGCCTCCCCCGTTTTGTGTGTTTTCGCTGGCCGGATGGGACGGTTCAGCCGATACCGAACAACTCGACAAGTTCCGTCTTGCCGAACATCCGGGCGGTGTCGACGGCCGAGGGAGTGCCCGCCGCGGGATCCGCGCCGGCCTCCACGAGCGCCTTGACGACCTCCGTCTCGCCCTTGAAGACAGCTCCGGCGAGCGGGGTCTGGCCCCTGTCGTTGATCCGGTCCGCCTCGGCACCGCGGGAGAGCAGTTCGCGCACCGCGTCGGCGTGGCCGTGGTAGGCGGCGAGCATCACCAGGGAGTCACCGCGGTCGTTGGTGAGGTTGGCCGGAACGCCCGCGTCGAGGTACGCCACGAGTGCCTCGGTCCGTCCCTGCCGGGCCAGATCGAAGATCTTGGTCGCCAGCTCCACGACCTCGGGGTCGGGGGCTTCGCTCATCGAACGGACCGCCTCTCCTGTGTGCTGCGGGGACTTCCGCGGACGGGGGGAGCGTACGGCAACGGGCGGGCCGCGCGGCCGTACGAGTGAATCGTCAGCGTACTGGCTTCAGGGTGCACATGACCGGAACCGCCCGAGGTAAAGATCACCGCAGTTCCGCCGGAGCGTCGCCGAAAGCCCACCCGAACGGCCTCCGACCTGCCCGGTTCGGGCCGAAACGATCCGCCGGTCGAGTGAAATACTCCGAAATTCACTCGTTTGCACCTTTAATCGTATAGATACCTTCTGTGATGCTGGAAGAACTCATGGTGACTGTCCCCCCTCGACACCAGGAGATCGCAAATGATCCTCTCCATCTCAGGCGTCATCGTGCTCGGCATCGTCGTCTTCCTCTTCTTCCGCAAGGACGGGCTGAAGCCGTCGCACGCCACGGTCTCGGCGCTCTTCGGCTTCTACCTCGCCAGCACGGCCATCGCGCCCAGCATCAAGGCCGGCGGCGAGAGCCTGGCCAGCCTGCTCGGCGGCATCAAGTTCTGACGCCCCTCCCGTCCCGACGCACCTTCAGGAGACAGCAGTGGTCCGGCGCCCTCTCCCCCGCATTCTGAGCAACGGCACCGCGCAGCTCGCCCGGAGCAGGGAGCTGGCCCGGACCGCTGCCGACAACGCCACCGACGTCCTGCATCCGCTCATCACCGTCACCCGCGGACTGCGCCGGCTGGCCTCGGCCGGGCGGCACAAGTGGGCGGAGACCCCCAAGGACAAGCGCGGCCCGCTGCTGTTCCTGGTGGCCTCGGTCGTCCTGGTCGTGGCCCTGGTGCCGTACGGGCCGCTGCTCGCCGTCATCACCCTGATGGCGGCGAGCGCCTGGCACGGCCGGGACCGCACCCCGCCCCCGCCGGAGGGCCCCGACGAGTCGCAGACCCAGCGGCTCCAGTCCCTGTACGAGGCCCTGGTGCCGTACTTCTCGGCCGCCGAGGACCCGGCGCCGCTGTACGCGCACGGCGGGGAGTGGGAGAAGGCCTTCCTCTCCCACGAGTTCGACGACGCCGGCCGCATCGGCCAGCTGCTGATCCGCTACCCCGCGTACTTCCCGGACGGCGAGCCCGGAGCCCGCGCCCGGATCGAGTACCTGCTCACCGCGAAGTCCGGGCGCGGCCGGGAGTACCACTTCGCGTGGGACGAGGAGGGCAACCGGCTCACGGTGACCGCCCTCGCGCCGCTGCCCACCGACATCGCCGCCCAGCGGTTCGTCACCGCGCCGGGCGAGACGGTGCTCGGCTTCACCGATCCCAGCGAGGTCCAGCGCACGCTCCCGCTCACCTACGGCGAGGAGCGGCGGGACGTCCCACCCGTCGTGTGGCGCACCGGCGCCCGCTCCACCGAACCCCATCTGCTGGTCATGGGCCGCCCCGGCAGCGGCACCTCCACCCTGCTGCGTTCGGTCGCCCTGCAGGCCCTCCAGCACGGTGACGTGCTGATCGTCGAGGGCGGCGGCACCGGCGAGTACGCGTGCCTGTCCGGGCGGGAGGGGGTGCTCGGCGTGGAGTGCGGTCTCGCCGGGGCGCTCGCCGGCCTCGAATGGGCCGCGCACGAGACGGAGCGGCGGCTCATCGCCCTCAACCGCGCGCGGCAGGCCGGCCATCCGCCGCCGGAGGACTGCCGGCGTCCGCTGTGGATCCTGCTCGACCGTCCCGGCTCGTTCGTCCACCTGGCCGCGGCCAACGGCCGGCAGGACCCGCAGGCCCTGCTCCAGACCCCGCTCCGGCACGGGCGCGCGGCGAACGTCACCGTGGTGGTGGCCGAGCACCTCGACAGCACGGACGCGGTCAGCGAGGCGCTGCGGCAGCACACGCACGCGCGGGTCGTGCTCGGGCCCGCCCTGCCGGACGAGCTGGAAGCGGCTCTGGGGGCGCCCCCGCACACGACTCCGCTGACCCAGATGCCGCCCGGCCGGGGGTACGCGCGGATGGGCCACGGCCCGGTGCTGCGGCTCCAGGTGCCGGCCACGCCGGATCCGTACGACGACGCGACGAGTGACGCGGACCGGCAGGCGGTGCTGGAGCTGCTGCCGCCGCGGAGCGAGCCGGTGGAGCGGGCGGTGCCGGTGGAGGCGGCTGTCGCCGAGGGCTGAGCCGGCGCCGGCCACCATCCGGCCGCGCCCCGGCGGGCTGGTCGCGCGACGCAGAGACACAGGCCGGTCGTCCACCCGCGGCCCGGCCGGGGGCTGGTCGCGCGACGCTCAGACACAGACCGTCATCCACCCGCGCCCCGGCGGGGGCTGGTCGCGCAGTTCCCCGCGCCCCCCGAAGGGGCACTGCCACCAGCGCCCCCGAAGAGGCACGGGGAACTGCGCGACCAGCGCCCTGAAGGGGCGCGGGGAACTGCGCGAACACCCCCACCGGCCCGCAGCCGGAGAACCCCCGAAGCGACGCTGCGCGAGCGGCCCCCGCCGGGCCCGCAGCCGGACAGCTGCCATGATCGGCGGCTACGCCACGAACGTTCGTGGTGAGTCGCCGCCGCCCGTCGCTCCCGCCTCGACCAGCCGTGCCGCCGCCGCCAGCCGCGCCGCCGCCTCCTCCGCCACCGCGCCCCCCACGGTGAACGGCAGCCGCACATACCCCTCGAACGCGCCGTCCACCCCGAACCGCGGCCCCGACGGCACCCGCACCCCGACCCGCTCCCCCGCCTCAGCCAGCCGCGAGCCGGACAGTCCGCCCGCCCTGACCCACAGCGTCAGCCCGCCCCGCGGCACCTCGAACTCCCAGTCGGGCAGCTCCCGCCGCACGGCGGCCAGCAGGTCGTCCCGGTTCTGGCGGGCCTGGACGCGGCGCACCTCGACCGCCTGCTCCCAGCCGCCCGTGCCGAACAGCCAGTTCACCGCCAACTGCTCCACCACCGGCGTCCCGAGGTCGGCGTAGGCACGCGCGGCGACCAGGCTGCGGATGACGTCCGGGGCCGCCCGCACCCACCCGATCCGCATGCCCGCCCAGAACGCCTTGCTGGCGGAGCCGACGGTGACCACGGTCGAGCCCGCCGGGTCGAAGCCGCAGACCGGGCGGGGCATCTCGACCCCTTCGTCCAGCCACAGCTCGCTCATCGTCTCGTCGGCGACCAGCACCGTGCCCGCCGAGCGAGCCGCGTCGACCAGCCGGCGGCGCTGGTCCTCGTCGGCGAGCGCCCCGGTGGGGTTGTGGAAGTCGGCGACGACGTAGGCGATCCGGGGCGCGGCCTCCCGGAGCACCTGGCGCCAACGGTCCATGTCCCAGCCCGTCAGGCCCTCCGCCATCGCCACCGGGACCAGCCGGGCGCCCGCCTCCCGCATCAGCTGGAGGATGTTGGCGTAGGACGGGGACTCGACGGCGATCCGCTCGCCGCGCCCGCCGAAGAGGTGGCAGATGGCGTCGATCGCGCCCATCGCACCGGTGGTGACCATGATCTGCTCGGGCATCGTGGGGATCCCGCGCGCGGTGTAGCGGTCGGCGATCATGGCGCGCAGGACCGGGAGCCCGGCCGGATAGTCGCCGTGCGTATGGGCGTACGGCGGTAGTTCCTCCAGGGCGCCCTGGACCGCGCGGGTCAGCCAGGGTTCGGGGGCGGGCAGGGCGGCGGTGCCGAGGTCGATCACCGAGCCGAGCGCCTCCGGCGGCAGGGGTTCCAGGCCGCGGGCCGGCAGCGGGTTGCCCGCGGGGACGGCCGTCCAGCTGCCGGCGCCCCGGCGGGACTCCAGGAAGCCCTCGGCGCGCAGTGCCTCGTACGCCGCCGCCACGGTCGTACGGCTGACGGACAGGGCGAGGGCCAGTTCGCGTTCGGCGGGCAGCCTGGCGGCGACCGGGACGCGTCCTTCGAGGACGAGCAGGCGGACTCCGTCGGCGAGGGCCCGGTAGGCGGGCGGGCGCCGGGTGCCGGGGCCGGCCGGACGGTCCTGCTGCGAGTTGAGCAGCCGGGCGAGCTGTGCGGCACCCACCGCCGAGGTCCACTGCGCCATGGAAATCAGTCCACCTTCCCCGAATTGGCCATGGATGCCCTTACTTCCCCCGCCACAGAGTGACACGGACCAGTCCACCAGCACCACGGGGGGTATCTCTTGTCCACGCGAGGCCGGCTCGGGCGCCGGCTGATCCAGCTCTACGCGGGGCTCACCCTGTACGGCGTGAGTTCCGGGCTCCTCGTCGAGGCGGGCCTGGGCCTGGAGCCCTGGGGCGTCCTGCACCAAGGGCTCGCCGAGCACGTCGGGCTGAGCATCGGCACGGTGTCGATCATCGTGGGGGCGGCGGTGCTGCTCCTGTGGATCCCGCTGCGCCAACGGCCGGGCCTCGGCACGGTCTCCAACGTGTTCGTCATCGGCCTGGCCATGAACGCCACGCTCGCCCTCGTGCCCGGCGCGCACGAGCTCGCGGTGCGGATACCGCTGATGGCGGCGGGCATCGTCCTGAACGGCGCGGCGACCGGGCTGTACATCGCGGCGAGCTTCGGGCCGGGGCCGAGGGACGGTCTGATGACGGGGCTGCACCGACGCACCGGACGGTCGATCCGGCTGATCCGGACGGCGATCGAGGTCGCGGTGGTCGCGACCGGCTTCGCGCTCGGCGGGACCATCGGCGTGGGAACGCTGCTCTACGCGGTGTCCATCGGGCCCCTGGCCCAGCTCTTCCTGAAGGTGTTCGCCGTCCCGGCGGCATCCGCAGGCAGCACGGTCGTTGCCAAGGGGTCATCGGAGCAGGCCATACTTCGCCCGTGAGCACGCTGACACGCCATCCGTACCTGGACCACCCCGGCCCCATCGCCTTCGCCCACCGCGGCGGGGCGGCGGACGGCCTGGAGAACACCGTGGCGCAGTTCCGGCGCGCGGTGGAGCTCGGCTACCGGTACATCGAGACCGATGTGCACGCCACGGCGGACGGCAGGCTCGTCGCCTTCCACGACGACACCCTGGACCGGGTCACGGACGGGGCGGGCCGGATCGGCGACCTGCCGTGGGAGACCGTACGGCAGGCGCGCGTGGCGGGCCGCGAGCCGCTCCCTCTCTTCGAGGAACTCCTGGAGGAGTTCCCGGACGTCCGCTGGAACGTGGACGCCAAGGCGGAGCCGGCGCTGCGGCCGCTGCTGGACCTGGTGGACCGGACGGACTCCTACGACCGGGTGTGCGTCGGGTCGTTCTCGGAGGCGCGGGTGCTGCGGGCGCAGCGGATCGCCGGGCCGCGGCTGGCCACCTCGTTCGGCACCCGCGGTGTGGTCGGGCTGCGGCTGCGCTCCTGGGGGCTGCCCGCGTCGGTGCGCCGGTCGGCGGTGGCCGCGCAGGTTCCCGAGTCGCAGTCGGGCGTCCCGGTCGTCGACCGGCGCTTCGTCCGCGCGGCCCACGCGCGCGGGCTGCACGTCCACGTGTGGACCGTCAACGCACCCGAGCGGATGCACCGGCTCCTGGACCTGGGAGTCGATGGCATCATGACCGATCACATCGACACGTTGCGTGAGGTCATGCGGGACCGCGGCGTCTGGGTCTGAGACGCGCGTCGGCACCGCCGCGGGAAAGGCGAGGGCACGGGTGGGCACCGAAACCGTGCGGACGGGGGCCTCGGACGAGGTCGCCGGGCTGCGGCGCGAACAGCGCGGCTGGTACTTCTACGACTGGGCGTGCTCGGTCTACTCGACGAGCGTGCTCACCGTCTTCCTCGGTCCGTACCTCACGTCGGTCGCGGACCACGCGGCCGACGCGGACGGCTACGTGCATCCGCTGGGCGTCCCGGTCCGCGCGGGCTCCTTCTTCGCCTACTCGGTCTCGCTGTCGGTGATCCTGGCGGTCGTGGTGATGCCCCTGGTGGGCAGCGTGGCCGACCGTACCGGCCGCAAGAAGAGGCTGCTCGGCGCGGCCGCGTACACCGGGGCCGCCGCGACCACGGGCATGTTCTTCCTCGACGGCGACCGCTATCTGCTCGGCGGGCTGCTGCTGATCGTGGCGAACGCGGCGCAGTCGGTGGCCCTGATGCTCTACAACTCCTACCTGCCGCAGATCGCCCCGCCCGAGGAACGCGACACGGTCTCCTCGCGGGGCTGGGCGTTCGGGTACGCGTCCGGATCCCTGGTGCTGACAGCCAACCTGGTCCTCTACTCCGCCCACGACTCCTTCGGTCTGTCGGAGACGGAGGCGGTCCGCGTCTGCCTGGCCGCGGCGGGGCTGTGGTGGGGGCTCTTCACCCTCGTACCGCTGCGCCGGCTGCGTGACCGGGGCGGCCGGGAGGCCGGGGCGACGGTACCCGGGCTGCGCCAACTCGCGGCGACCGTGCGGGACATGCGCCGGCATCCGCTGACGCTCTCCTTCCTGCTGGCGTACCTCGTCTACAACGACGGGATCCAGACCGTGATCTCGCAGGCGTCCGTGTACGGCTCCGAGGAGCTCGGGCTCGGTCAGTCGACGCTCATCGGCGCCGTCCTGCTGGTCCAGGTGCTCGCGGTGGCCGGCGCCCTGACGATGGGGCGGCTGGCCAGGACGTACGGGGCCAAGCGCACGATCCTCGGGTCGCTGGTGGCGTGGACGCTGACGCTGGCGGCCGGGTACTTCCTGCCGGCCGGGGCGCCGGTGTGGTTCTTCGTGCTCGCGGGCGGCATCGGCCTGGTCCTCGGCGGCAGCCAGGCGCTGTCCCGCTCCCTGTTCTCGCATCTGGTGCCGCCCGGCAAAGAAGCCGAGTACTTCGCGGCGTACGAGATGAGCGATCGGGGGATGAGCTGGCTGGGACCTCTGTTGTTCGGGATCACCTTCCAGCTGAGCGGGAGCTACCGCTCGGCGATCATCTCGCTGGTGGTCTTCTTCGTCATCGGTTTCGCGCTGCTCGCGCGGGTGCCGGTGCGCAGGGCGATCGGCGAGGCCGGCAACCCGGTCCCGGAGAAGATCTAGGTCGGGCCGGAGGAGCCGTCGGGAAGATTTAGCGTTCAACGCCGAAGAGCGGTAGTGTACGCGTTTGGCCTGCCAGGCGGACCGTTACTGCGCGTCAAAGGTGCCGAAACGCTGGGTGACATCTGTTAGCAGATGTGACAAACCGGGCGCTGGTGGGTACAACAAGGGGCGGCTACGACGGCGACGCATGACCCGGAACGGGAATCTTTACCGCCGACCGGACGTTGACCGGATGACGACGACAGCGACACCTGTCCTGTGGGCGACAAGCCCGGGAGGCACGATTCATGAGTGAGCGAGCTCTTCGCGGTACGCGCCTCGTAGTGACCAGCTACGAGACGGACCGCGGTATCGACCTGGCCCCGCGCCAGGCCGTGGAGTACGCATGCGAGAAGGGGCATCGCTTCGAGATGCCCTTCTCGGTCGAGGCGGAGATCCCGCCGGAGTGGGAGTGCAAGGTCTGCGGGGCCCAGGCACTCCTCGTGGACGGCGACGGCCCTGAAGAGAAGAAGGCCAAGCCCGCGCGTACCCACTGGGACATGCTGATGGAGCGACGCACCCGTGAGGAACTCGAAGAGGTCCTCGAGGAGCGTCTGGCGGTTCTGCGCTCCGGCGCGATGAACATCGCGATTCATCCGAGGGACAGCCGCAAGTCCGCATAGTCCCGTCCAACGGGAAGCCGACACAACCGACCGAGGGCGCCGTACGTTCACCGAACGTACGGCGCCCTCGTCTGCGTGGTCTCAGCGCGTCAGCGGCGGCCGCTCCCCCGCCGCCTCGCCGCCGTGCTCCGGCCGGTCGTCCCGGACGATCACCTCGCCCCGCACCACCTTCCCGTCCGGACGGTGCATGCGGGCCTGCTGGAAGGCGTCGCCGAGGGAGCCAGGGGCGGAGGCGCGGAGCCGGCGGCCGATGGTGCGCTCGGTGAGGCGGGAGACCGCCTTCTGCACCGGCGGCACCAGGAGCAGCAGACCGAGGACGTCGGAGACCAGGCCGGGGATCATGAGCAGCAGGCCGCCCAGCATCATCAGGCCGTTGCCGCCGCCGCGCTCCGGCGAGCCGCCGCGCTGGATCGCCTCGTTGAGGCTGCGGAACGCGCGCCGCCCGGCCCGCTTGATGACCACCGCGCCCGCGACGAAGCCGGCCACCAGCAGCAGGAGCACGGTCACACCGCCCGCCGCGCCCGCGACGACCGTCAGCAGCCAGATCTCCAGCACCAGCCACGCGGCCAGGCCCAGCGGCAGGTATCTGCCGAGCCGGGACCGGCGGGGCCGGTCGGTGGTCCGCGGAGGGAGCTGCGCGCCAGTCGTCATGCTCCCAGTGTGCCTGGGCCCGGCTCAGTGCGGGATAAGGGGGACGATCAGGCGGAACCGGCCGGCCGGGACGGCTTGCCCTTGCCGCTGATCTTGCCCATCCGCTCGGTGAGACCCCACGACGTGACCCGCCACAGGGCCTCCACCATGATGTCGCGGCTCATCTTGGAGTCGCCCAGCTCGCGCTCGACGAAGGTGATGGGCACCTCGACGACGTGGAAGCCCGCCTTGATCGCCCGGCGGGCCAGGTCGACCTGGAAGCAGTAGCCCTGCGAGGCGACCTCGTCGAGCCCCAGGCCCTCCAGGGTCTCGCGGCGGAAGGCGCGGTAGCCGCCGGTGATGTCCCGCAGCGGCAGGTCGAGCGCGAGGCGCGAGTAGAGCGAGCCGCCGCGGGAGATGAACTCGCGGGACTTGGGCCAGTTCACCACCCGGCCGCCGGGCACCCAGCGGGAGCCGAGCACCAGGTCGGCGCCCTTCAGCGCGGTCAGCAGGCGGGGCAGCTCCTCCGGCTGGTGGGAGCCGTCGGCGTCCATCTCGATGAGGACGCCGTAGTCGTGTTCCATGCCCCAGCGGAAGCCCGCGAGGTAGGCGGCCCCCAGGCCCTCCTTGCCCTTGCGGTGCAGCACCTGGACGTGGTCGTCCTCGGCGGCCAGTTCGTCGGCGAGCTTTCCGGTGCCGTCGGGGCTGTTGTCGTCCGCCACGAGCACGTGCGCCTCGGGAACGGCCCGGCGCACCCGGCCGACGATGGACTTGATGTTCTCCGCCTCGTTGTACGTGGGAATGATCACCAAGGCCGTGCCGAGCGGGCCGAACCGCCTCTCCTGGGCCTGTGCCGCGAGGGTCCCGTCGCCGTCGTTCACTGCTGCCCCTTCATGTCGTACGCAGGGGACCACCATAGTGGCCACAGCCTGCACTGACGTGACAGCTCGTGCGTGTGGTGGTGTCGATTCCGAAAGAACGGGGTAAGGATGCCCGTTTCGGGTGCCGTTCATCCGTGATTTCACCGGCCCGTCCGACTGCGGATGGGGGCCCGGCGCCCTTCGGGCCGACCTGGGACCCGCTGGCTGCGGGTCGACCGAAAGCCGTTGTCTACTGAGCGTCCGGGCCCCACCCGGGTCACACCTCCCGACCGGCCTGAACGTTCCCCCGTCGGCGCGGGCGCTGAGCCTGGCTCCCAGTGGCGGCACCCCGGTGCGGGGCTCCGTCCCTGACCCAGCGGCGCTGCGACGAGTCGCGAACTGCTCTCCGGTCGGGCGTCCGGTGGTGGACTCGGCCGAACCTACCGGCCTGCTGCCGCTCACTGTCAACAGTCGTCTGACCTGCGAAAACGGCATCAAACCGCTGGTCAGCGCGGAGGATGCGCAGGTCGCGCGACGGAGCGGCGGCCGTCGATGGCGACCGCGCCACCCCGGGAGATCACTCGCCCGGCCGTACGAATGCGGCCGGTCACCCGCCCGGTCGTACGAACACGGTGCGGCCGCCCACCACCGTGGTCAGGCAGACCGGCAGGTCACGGCCGGGGGTCAGGTCGGGCAGGCCGGGGGTGCCGGAGCGCGGGTCGGTGGACCAGCGGGCGACCCGGTCGTCCGGGGCCTGCACCACCAGCTCCTCGGTGCGCCACACCGCGTAGTCGGCGGGCGCGCCCGGCACCAGGACGCCCGCGTCGTCCCGGCCGGTGGCCCGCCAGCCGCCCCTGGTGTGCGCGGTGAACGCGGCCCGTACCGAGACCCGGTGTTCGGGCGTGTGGTGGAAGGCGGCGGCGCGCACGGTCCCCCAGGGGTCGAGCGGGGTGACCGGGCTGTCGGAGCCGAAGGCGAGCGGGACCCCGGCCTTCAGGAGGGCCGCGTAGGGGTTCAGGGTGCGGGCCCGCTCGGCGCCGAGCCGCTGGGCGTACATCCCGTCGGCGCCGCCCCACAGCGCGTCGAAGGCCGGCTGCACGGAGGCGATGAGACCGAACTCGGCGAAGGCGCCGATGTGCTCGGCGGTGAGCATCTCGGCGTGCTCGACGCGGTGCCGGGCGGCGCGGACGCGGGCCGGGCCGAGCTTCTCCGCGGCGGCGCGCACGCCCTCCACCACGGCGCTCACGGCGGCGTCCCCGATGGCGTGGAAGCCCGCCTGGATCCCGGCCTCCGTGCAGGCGACGACATGGGCGGCGACGGCGGCCGCGTCCAGGTAGGCGGCGCCGGTGGTGTGGCCGGCGTCGGCGTACGGCGCGTGCAGGCAGGCGGTGTGGGAGCCGAGGGCCCCGTCGACGAAGAGGTCGCCCGCGGCGCCGAGCGCGCCCAGGGCGCGGGCCTTGTCGGCGTCCTCCTCCGCCCAGTAGCCGACGACCCGGGGGCCGGGCACCTCCGCGGCCAGCCGCAGCAGGCCGGTGAAGTCGTCCTCGGAGGAGATCTTCGGGCCGCCGCACTCGTGGAGGGTGCCGATCCCGAGGGACGCGGCGTGCG
This sequence comes from Streptomyces sp. NPDC101237, assembly GCF_044767465.1. Classification (NCBI taxonomy): domain Bacteria; kingdom Bacillati; phylum Actinomycetota; class Actinomycetes; order Kitasatosporales; family Streptomycetaceae; genus Streptomyces; species Streptomyces sp. NPDC101237. The sequence continues at coordinate 51,742 of NZ_JBIWNY010000021.1, forward strand.
CGAGCGCGGCGCGCTGGGCCTCGGCACGCTGTGCGGGCGTCACGGCCGCGAACGCCGCGGCGCGCACCGCGTGGTGGGCGTCGCCGGTGAGCGGGCCGTCCTCCCGGGAGGCGGTCGCGGGCAGCAGGTCGAGCAGGGCCGTGCTGACGACCGCCGAGTGGACGTCGATGCGGGAGAGGTAGAGCGGGCGTCCGCCGGTGGCCGCGTCCAGCTCGGCGCGGCTCGGCGGGCGGCCGTCGGGCCAGCGGGAGGCGTCCCAGCCGTGCCCGAGCAGGACCCGGTCCTCCGGGTGGGCGGCGGCGAAGTCGCGCACCAGGGCGAGCGCGGCGTCCGGCGAACCGGCCCCGGACAGGTCGAGCCCGGTCAGTGCGAGCCCGGTCGAGGTGGTGTGGACGTGGGCGTCGGTGAAGGCGGGGGTGACCAGGGCACCGTCCAGGTCCACGACCTCGTCGACCCCGTCCGCGAAGGCGTCGGCGGCCCCCTCGGACCCGACCCAGGCGACCTGCCCGCGCTCCACGACCATCGCGGTCGCGAACGGATCGGCGGGGCTGTGCACCTCGCCCCGGCGCAGGAGGACGGTCTTGGTCTGGTCGATGCGCTCACTCATGAGGGACAGTCTCGCGCCTCACATCGATCACTCCGAACCCGGGGCGGTTCGCACGCACCCCCGAAGGGGCGCGCGGAACCGGGCGACCGGCCTCCGGCCGCCCGCGGCGGACGAACGGCCGGCACCGGACGGCGTCAGACCCTCGGCGGCCGTGCCTCGTAGGGCGTCGACAGCACCACCGTGGTCCGGGTGGACACGCCCGCGAGCCCGCGCAGCCGCGCCAGCAGCTCCTCCAGCTCGTGCGGGGACGCCACCCGCACCTTGAGGATGTAGTTCTCGTCCCCGGCCACGCTGTGGCACGCCTCGATCTCGGGGACGCCGGCCAGCCGGTCCGCGATGTCGTCGGGGGCGCTGGGGTCGAACGGTTTCACCGAGATGAACGCCGTCATGGGCAGTCCGACGGCCTCCGGGTCGACGACCGCGGCGTAGCCGCGGATGACACCGCGCTGCTCCAGCCGGCGCACCCGCTGGTGCACGGCCGACGTGGAAAGGCCCGTGGCCTTGCCCAGGTCCGTGTAGCTCATCCGCCCGTCTTTGACGAGCAGCTGCACGATTTGACGGTCCAGCTCCTCCATGGCGCAAAAACTACCGCGCGCTTGATCTCCCGGGATAGCTCGGCGGCCCAGGTCATGGCCGGTTCGTGATGTGCGGAAGGGCCGGCGGCGGCCCTTTCGGGGGGACAAATCCGCCGCACCGGGCACCTGCGACCGGCATGTGACGAACGCCACAGTCCTTGGAGGGGGTCTGTGACGGTCTCGTGATTACCGCCGAGACCGGACGGGAAGTGCTTGCTGTGGTCGAGGCCGCAGCGCCGTAACGGCCCAGCCCGAGGGGGAGTTACCCATGCAGAGTCTTAAGCGCCCTGGTCGTACCGCGTCCAAGCGCCCGCAGTTGATCGTCGAGCCCGAGCCGGAGGGCGTCGAACCCGACCTCTACGAGGCCGAGGAGTCCGACGCGTACGACGCGTACGACACCTTCGAGATGTACCGGGTGATCTGCCCGGACTGCGCGCAGCCGATCGCGCTGCTCGCGGACGAGGAGTTCCTGCCGGAGCACGCGCTGTGCGCCTCCCCGTGGAACCCGTTCGGTCTCACGGTCTGCGCCGGCACCGGCCGGGCCGCGGCCGAGGCCCCGTCGGCCGACGAGACGGTCGAGCCGCAGGAGCAGGACACAGCCCTCCTGCTCACCCTCCCGCAGGGTCTGGACTGGCGCACGCAGCCGTTCTCGCACGTCGGCGGTCCGGGCTCGCGCCCGATGCGCGTCCCGGCGATGCGCCTCGGCGGCGGGACCCTCGGCCGTCAGGCCGCCTGAGTCACCGCACCGCATCCCAGTAGCTGCCCTGCACCATGGCGCGCAGACTGCCGTGGTGCAGGATCAGTGTGTCCGGGTCCGCCGGGACCGTGGCCTCGCCGAAGTGCACCTGGCGGTAGGCGATGCGCAGCATGACGATCGCGTGCCGCAGGGCCGCGTACAGGGTGTAGAAGTCCATGTCCCGCGGGGTGTGGCCGGTGAGCGTGGCGTAGCGGGCCTCGATACGGTCGCGGCGCAGGAAGCCGGGCAGTCCTGGCTGGCCGGAGGCGGCCGTGAGGTCCTGGAAGAAGCGGTGCAGGTAGACGGTCCAGCCGAGCTCCACCTCGCGGGGGGCCAGGGCCGCCATCTCCCAGTCGAGCACGGCCACCGGGTCGAAGCCGTCGTAGACGACGTTCCCGATGCGCGCGTCGCCCCAGTTGAGGACCGGCGTGCCGGGCTCGGCCGGCCACAGCTCGGCGAGCCGGCCGAACGCGGCCTCGATCAGGGGTGAGCGGGCCAGTCCGTCCACCACCCATGCGTAGTAGGCCTGTTGGGACTCGACGTGCCGGCGCAGTGCGTCGCCGTCCCCGGGCAGCGCGAGGAACCGCGCGTCCGCGAGCGGGACTTGGTCGTGCAGCCGGGCCAGCAGGCCCACCGAGGCCGCTTCGAGCCGCTCGCGTTCGGCGTCGGTCGCCGCGTGCAGCCAATTCCCCTGGTACGTGTAGGGCATGACATCGGGCGGGACGCGGCCCTCGGCCCGTTCCATCACGAAGAAGGGCGCGCCGAGCGGTCCGGGGTCCTCCTCCGACCACAGGACGCGGGGCACCGGCAGGTCCGTGCGGTCGGCGACCAGCCGCATGGTGCGGTACTGCCGGGTCAGGTCGCGGGACGGGAAGACCGTGTACGCCGAGGGGTCCGCCGCCAGTCTCAACGCGCAGGCGCGCAGAGGCGGGTGGGGGTGATCGATGTCGAACAGCAGCGTCTCGCCGGACATGCCGTTGGAGGCGGGCACCGTGACGCCGACGGCCCGCGCGCCGGGGAGCCGGGCGTCCAGCCAGGCGGTCAGCCGACGGGCGAGGTCCTGCGGGTCGCGCGTCGTGGTGCGCGGGCGCGGTGCTGCCGTCATCCGGGCCTCCTCCTTCAGGGCGCCACCGAGTCGAAGCCGGTGAAGCCGCTCGGGTCGTGCCTGCCGAACGAGCCGTGCTCGAAGACGCCGTGGCCGGTGCGGCCGTCCAGCCGGAAGCGCGCGGAGTGGTCGGTGACGCCGTAGGCCGCGCGCGGGTGGTGGGCGGTCATGTCGTAGGTACGGCGGTCCGTCCAGGAGCGGCCCTGCCAGGTGCCGTGCTGCCAGTCGTCGGCGGGCGGGTAGCCGGCGCCGATCGCGAGCGGCGAGGAGGCGAGGATCTCCGCCTCCAGCTCCTGCGGCTCGCGCGGGCCGCCGAGGTGGACGACGGCACGCTCAGGGTGGCGGGTGCCCGCGCGGTAGGTGATCTCGGCCTGCGGCCAGCCGAGTTGGCGGTCCGGCCGGCCCGGGCGGACCAGGGTGGCGTCGTTCAGGGTGCGGTAGCCGTCGGCGTCCTCCTGGACGACGATCATCAGGAACCGGTCCTCGAAGCGCACGGGGCACCAGATCCGGTGGAAGCCCTCGGCCGGGTTCTCCTCGGCGAACCTGCCGCCCTCCTCCCCCGGTATGGGCCGCACGCCCCAGCTGCGGTCCCGGGTGCCGGTCCAGCCGCCGGGTTCGACGCGGAACTCCTCGCCGCCGGCCCGGATCACCCCGGACACTCCCCCGGCCTGCACGAACCTGCGGCCCTCCAGCGTCAGCCGGTCGCCGCGGCGCTGCAGGTGGTGCGGCTCCCACAGGGCCGGGAAGGCGGCGGTCCAGGTGAGGTCACAGGAGATCGCGTCGTCGCAGGTCAGCCGGAAGCGCCGGAGCGGTTCGCGGACCTCGACGCGCAGCGGGCCGACCGCGAGGCGCATCCGGTCGTCGCCGAGTGCGTCCGAGGCGCGCACCGCGTGCAGGGTGTCGCCGGTGCGCAGGGTGGCGTAGGCGTCGATCACTCCGACGTTCGGGTAGACGCCGAGGCCGAGGATGAGCAGGGCACGGCCGTCGTGGTCGAAGACGTGGAAGATGCAGCGGTCGTAGGCGTTCCGGTCTCCGGTGGCGACGTGCTTCATGGAGAGCGGGACCTGGTGCACCGGGTAGTCGTCGAGCGGTACGGGACGGTCGTCGGCCATGCGGGCCTCCCCGGAGGCTGGAGACGGTCCGGCTGACGGTACGTCAGAAACTCGGGGGTGGCCAGATCCGGGACCGGACGTCCACGAACTCACGCACGATTAGCGGGATCGGTGACCAGGGCGGCCGCAGCCGCGTTGGCCGGGCATGACGACCACCTACACCGCCCTCGGCCGTCAGCGCCGTATCTTCGTGCCCCAGCCCGCCTCACCGGCCCCGCCGCCCGCGCCGCAGGATCCGCCGATCTACCGCGATCTGCTGCGCGCCTGGGCGGACCGGGGCCGCACCCTGCCGGGCCGCCACGACCCGGAGTGGGTCAGGCTGGCGGCCCCGACGGTCACGCGCGGGCAGTTCAGCGGCTTTCCGGCCCCGCAACATGACGGGCGATGACCATCCGCTGGATCTGGTTGGTGCCCTCGACGATCTGCAGGACCTTGGCCTCGCGCATGTAGCGCTCGACCGGGAAGTCGACGGTGTAGCCGTAGCCGCCGAGGATCTGGACGGCGTCGGTGGTCACCTTCATCGCGGTGTCGGTGCAGTACAGCTTGGCCATGGCGGCCTGCTTGGCGAACGGCCGGCCCGCGTCCCGCAGCCGCGCCGCCGCGAGGTAGAGGGCGCGGCCCGCCTCGATCCGGGTCGCCATGTCGGCGATCATGAAGCGCAGGCCCTGGAAGTCGGCGATGGGGTGGCCGAACTGCCGCCGTCCGGTGGCGTAGGCGACCGCCTCGTCCAGGGCCGCCTGGGCGAGGCCGACGGCGCAGGCGGCGATGCCGAGCCGGCCCGAGTCCAGTGCGGACAGGGCGATGGCGAAGCCCTGACCCTCCTCGCCGAGCCGACGCTCGTCCGGGACCCGGACGTCGTCGAAGTGCACCTGGGCGGTGGGCGAGCCCTTCATGCCCATCTTCTTCTCGGGCGCCGCGGCGCTCAGGCCCTCGGCGTCACCGGGGACCAGGAAGGCGGTGATCCCGTGCGAGCCCTCCCCGCCGGTGCGGGCCATGACCGTGTAGAAGTCGGCGATGCCGCCGTGCGTGATCCACGCCTTGGTGCCGTTGATCACCCAGTCGTCGCCGTCCCTGACCGCCTTCGTGCGCAGGGAGGCCGCGTCGGAGCCGGACGCCGGCTCGGACAGGCAGTAGGCGCCGAGCAGGCCGCCGCCGAGCATCGCCGGCAGGTGCTCCACCTGCTGCTGCTTGGTGCCGTAGGCGGCGAGCGCGTAGCCGGCGAGGGTGTGCACGCTGACGCCGAGACCGACGGTGAGGCGGGCCGCGGCCAGCTCCTCCAGGACCTGGAGGTACACCTCGTAGGGCTGCTCACCGCCGCCGTACTCGGCGTCGTACGGCAGGCCGAGCAGTCCTGACTCGGAGAGGAGGGTGAAGACCTCGCGCGGGAAGCGCCCGGCGTCCTCCTCCTCGGCCGCCCGGGGCGCGATCTCGCGCTGGGCGATCTCCCGGACGAGCGAGATCAGGTCCCTCGCTTCCTCCGTGGGCAGCTGACGCTCCACCGGCTGCGGGTCGCGGTCGGACATGGCGTCGGTCTCCTCCCTGTCGGGCACGGGCGGGCGCGGCCCGTCGGGTAGGGGCCGCTCCGCCTGTCGTTCGAGTGCCGCCGAGGCGGGCGTTCCGGGTCACGGAAGCTGCTGACCAGCGGCTGCGCAGTGAGTATGCCCGATCGGGGACCTTCCGTCACCAGTTAACGACCGCTTACTTCGCCAATTCCAGGACAACATTCGCGCACCCCCAGATTGGTCCGAACCATTGACCCGACTGGTCTAGTCCTCCTAAGGTTCATGACCAACGCTTTACCGCGTTCATGCCAATCGGCGCGCGTTCCCCTCTCCCCCAGGAGGAGACACCCGATGCACATCTCCCACCGCTCCCGGTTCCGGGCGCTGGTCTCCGCGGCCTGTTGCGCCGTCCTCGGCGCCGGGCTGCTGGCCGGCGCGGGCACCGCTTCCGCCGCGGCCCCGGCCGCTCCGGCCGCTCCCCGGGTCCAGGCCGGCTCGAAGGTCGTCGGCTACTTCACGGAATGGGGCGTCTACGACCGCAAGTACCTGGTCAAGAACGTCGAGACCTCCGGCTCGGCGGCGAAGCTCACCCACATCAACTACGCCTTCGGCAACGTCACCGGCGGCAAGTGCGCGATGGGCGACTCGTACGCCGCGACCGACCGCGCCTACACCGCCGCCGAGTCGGTGGACGGGGTCGCGGACACCTGGGACCAGCCGCTGCGCGGCAACTTCAACCAGTTGCTCAAGCTGAAGAAGAAGCATCCGAACCTCAAGATCCTCTGGTCCTTCGGCGGCTGGACCTGGTCGAGCGGGTTCGGCGAGGCCGCCAGGAACCCGGCCGCCTTCGCCCAGTCCTGCTACGACCTGGTGAAGAACTCCAAGTGGGCCGGTGTCTTCGACGGCATCGACATCGACTGGGAGTACCCGAACGCCTGCGGCAACACCTGCGACACCAGTGGCCGCGACGCGTTCAGGAACCTGATGGCCGCGCTGCGCTCCAGGTTCGGCAGCGGCGCGCTGGTCACGGCCGCCATCACCGCGGACGCGACCGCCGGCGGCAAGATCGAAGCGGCCGACTACGCGGGCGCCGCCCAGTACGTCGACTGGTACAACCCGATGACGTACGACTACTTCGGAGCCTGGGACGCGACCGGGCCCACGGCCCCGCACTCGCCGCTCACCTCGTACTCGGGCATCCCCAAGGCGAACTTCTACACGTCGGCCACGATCGCCAAGCTGAGGGGCCTCGGCGTCCCGGCCTCCAAGCTGCTGCTCGGCATCGGCTTCTACGGCCGCGGCTGGACCGGTGTCACCCAGGCGGCGCCCGGCGGCTCGGCCACCGGCCCGGCGGCGGGCACCTACGAGGCGGGCATCGAGGACTACAAGGTGCTCAGGACCAAGTGCCCGGCGACCGGCACGGTGGCCGGGACCGCGTACGCCAAGTGCGGCACCAACTGGTGGAGTTACGACACCCCGGCGACCATCGCGACCAAGATGACCTACAAGAACCAGCAGGGACTGGGCGGCACGTTCCTCTGGGAGCTGAGCGGCGACACCGCGGGCGGTGAGCTGATCAAGGCCGTCAACTGACCCCCGGTCACGGGGGCTCGGGGCGGGGGTTCCACGAGACCTCCGCCCCTCTGGCCTGTCAGGCGTCCCGGCGGGCCGGTGCCGGGGCCCGGTAGGCGGGGTCCAGCTCCTCGATGGCGCGCATGGTGCCGCCGAGCGTCTTGACCAGCAGCTCGCACATGGTGTCGCGGGAGAGTTCGGGGTTGTCGATCCAGTTGAGGGTCGCGCCCTCCACGCTGCACAGCCAGGCGAGCAGGCCCATCCTGGCGAGCGGGCCGATGTCGCTGCGGCCGTAGGCGCCTTCGGCGATGGTCCCGACCATCGCCTCGCGCACCCCGTCCCGGATGGAGTGCACCTCGGCGTCGAAGCCGACGCCGCCGCTGACGATCGTGCGGTACGCGGCCTGGTGGAACTCGGCGTAGCGCAGGTAGCTGTCGATGGTCCGGTGGACGCGGTCCACCTGGGGCAGTTCGAGACCGCTGGCGGCGTAGGTGACCAGGTCCGCGACCGAGTCCTGGATGATCGCCAGGTAGTAGCCGCGCTTGGACTGGAAGTAGTAGTAGATCAGACCTTTGGCGACATGCGCCTGCCGGGCGATGTCGTCCATGGAGAGCGCGTCGTAGGAGGTGTCGGCGAACAACTTCCGGCCGATGGCGATCAGTTCGGCACGACGGGCCACGGAGCGCTCGGTGCCGCGCGCGCGGGGACGGGCGGCGGCACGCTGTTGACTAATATTCAATTTAGACCCTGGTCTCAGCAGGCTGCGCGGGACATCCGCAGTATGCCAGGTCGGGTGCGGGGTCAGGTCACAGCAGCCCGAGTTGGGTCACGAGCATGGCGACGACCACGACGAGGGCCCAGCCCATGACGTGTTCCAGGACCTTCGGGCCGTCGTCCCTGGGGCCGCCGGTACGGGCGCGGGCGGTGGCGGAGTGCGTCGTCATGCCGTCCACCATGCCACCGATTGCGGCTTTTGCGGCGGAGAGCTTGCTCACAGGACGCCGCCCTCCGGGCGGACCGGAGACCGGCGTCCCGCCCGGTCAGCGCACGCCCACCGCCGCGAGCGCCTTGAGCTGGCGCGGGCTCGGGCAGGCCGGGAAGTACAGGTAGCAGACGCCCCCGGTGCCCGAGGCGACGTTGCCGGAGGCGTTGTACCGCTTGGTCCGCAGCCAGATGTTCTCGAACTCCCGGCGCGGATAGACGCGCCGGACGGCGTCGTCGTCCACCGAGCAGGGGTCGTTGGCGATCACGTCGCCCTCGGCGGTGAAGCCGATCACCGTCATGAGGTGGCCCGAGGTGCCGTAGCCGGCGCCGGTCAGCTCGCTCGCCAGGAACGACTGGGACGTGATGGCCGGGATGCCGGCCGCGATCAGCGTCTCCAGGTCGGTGAGCGAACCGAGACGCGTTATCACGCCCTGGAGGTCCGGGTAGGTCGCCGCGTAGGCGGCGTTGAAGGGCCAGTTGCCGCAGCCCTCGTACTGGTAGTCGTAGGTGTGGCGGGCCGCGTGGCAGACCTGGGGGTCGGCGTACGACGGGTCGACCCAGGCCAGTTGGGCCGGGGTGAGCCGGCCGCCCCAGTACTCGATGATCATCTGCGAGGAGGTGGGGCTGCACCAGGCCTCGCCGCCGTTGTCGTACTGCGGGTACTGGCCCTTGTGGATCTCCTGCGAGTAGCGCGGCACCGTCAGTTCCCGCGCCCGCCCCGGCACGGAGGCGGGGACGGTGAAGCGGTCCGGGACGTCGGAGCCCATCGCGCCGAGCCGCCAGACGGTCGGGGTGAGCTCGGTGCCGGGCCTGCGGTAGAGGGTCAGGCGCAGTTGGTAGGCGGCCAGACGCAGGCCGCCGGCCGCGTCGTCGATGGCGAAGGTGTCCGTCCAGACGCTGCTCCTGCCGTCCGACTGGCCGTCCACCGAGGTCCGCTTGATGTCCTGGTCGCCCGCCGCCCAGCGGCCCATCACGTACCAGGGGGTCTCGGTGCCGTCGGAGTAGGTGCCGTGCAGTTCGACCTGGATCCAGGTGCCGGCCGGGGTGTCGGCGTTCCAGGAGGCGATGGCCTCGGTGGCGGGCACGGCGAGCCGGTGCACCGGGCCGGTCCAGGTGGCGTACTCCCACGAGGCGGTGGTGCCGGTGTGCGGGTCGGCGTAGGAGGTGGTGCCGGCCGCGGTGGCGATCACCACGCCGGGGCGCCGTCCGGCGACGGCACGGACACCCTGGGCCGAGCCGCTCCGCCAGTCCCCCTGGGTGGTCCACGCGTGGTAGTCGACCGGACGGGTCCGGGTGCGGGCGAGGTCCTCGGAGTCGGTCTCCGGCGCCGCGGTCGCGGGGGCCGCCGGGATCACGCCCTGGGCGACGGCGGCCGCGGCGACGGCGGCCGCGGCGGCCAGGACGGTTCGGCGGGACGGCTGTTCGGCTCTGCTCATGGGCGGGAGACCCCCAGGGGTGCGCGACGCTGCTGGTCCGGTGCGCCCACTATGAAGCAGCGGACATGCCCCTGCCAGCACTTTCGCCCATGCCACGCCCACCAATATTGGTCTCGTCCGCTGAAAGATCCCCGGCGCCCCGCGCCGGGGATCTCCTCGTCCGCGTCAGATCAGGTCCATGGCGGCGACCTCGTCGGGGCGGCCGTAGCTGACCGGTCCCTGGAACCTGCGGCGGGCGGTGGCGAACCACCAGACCGTGGCCACGATCAGGACGACGGCCAGGGCGATCGGCGCGTAGTTGAAGGTGTCGACGGTGATCGGCGAGGCCTGCGGCAGCATGAACAGGACGCTGCTCAGCAGGATCCAGGTCACCGCCAGCCAGCCGACCGGCTTGCTCCAGCGGCCCAGGTTCCACGGCCCCGGCCGGAACGCGTCGCCGAGCCGCAGCCGCAGGAACACCGGCACGGCGTAGGCGAGGAACAGGCCGACGACGTTGACGCTGACGATCGCGGTGAACGCCGTGTGCGACCACCAGCCCGGCACGATCAGGGCCAGCGAACAGGCCACCGCCAGCCAGACGGCCTTGACGGGCGTACGGGTGCGGGGTGACACCGAGTGCCACAGGCGGGAGCCGGGCATGGCGCCGTCCCGGGAGAAGGCGAAGATCTGCCGGGTGTTGCTGGTGAGGTTGGCGAGGCCGCAGAAGAGCATGGCGCCGATGACCACGAGCAGCATCGCCTTGGCCCAGCCCATGCCGAGTCCGTCGATGAGAATCTGGACGGGCGGCGCGGAGGACTTCGCCACCTTGTCGTAGTCGCCGATGCTGTACACGAGCGCCAGCATCAGGACGAGTCCCGTGATCGCGGAACAGCCGATCGAGCGGATGATCCCCCGGGGCGCGTTCACGGTCGCCTGGACCGTTTCCTCGGACATGTGGAAGCTGCCGTCGAAGCCGGTGAAGGTCCAGCTGGTGACCAGCAGGCCGAGCATGCCGCCGTAAAGGCCGTCGGTGAAGCCGGTGTTGTTCACGAAATGCGTCACGAAGGACGCCGACTGGTGATGGGCCGGCATCACGATCAGTGTGCTCACGATCACCACGAGTCCGATCAGCAGCCACCACACCGAAATCCGGTTCAGCACCGCGACGAGCTGCACGGTGTAGGTGTTGGCGAGTCCCTGGAGCACGATGATCAGAGCCGTGATCAGGACGGTCTGGTGGGTCGTGGGGGTGTACGAGGGCCACTGGAGGGCGAGGAAGGCCTGAAGGAAGGTGGCCGCCGCGTACCCGGTGGCGGCGGTGCCGCCGATCTGGCCCACGAAGTTCAGCCAGCCGGTGTACCAGGACCAGGCGCCCTTGTGGCGTTTGGCGAGTTTACCGGCCGAGAAATAGAGCGCGCCGCTCGTCGGATAGGCGGAGGCGACTTCCGCCATCGCGGCGCCGATGCACATCACCATCACGCAGACGCCGATCCAGCCGAACACGAGAATACGGGGCCCGCCCGCGTTCATTCCGAATCCGAAGGACGAGAAGATACCGGAGAGGATATTGATGATGGTGAAGGATATGGCAAAGTTGTCGAACGCCTGGAATCGACGGGTGAGTTTCCGTGGATAACCCATCGCATGCAGGGTCGCGTCGTCGTCGAGCGTGACGGGGTCCGCTGTGCGCTCCGGCATCTACCGGCCTTTCTCTCTGTGGGGGGGGACGGCACTACGAGGGGATGGGCAGGCCGCAGGCGCGGCGGGCCCGGGAGAGCTGCTCGGCGGGCTCGCCGAACACGCTCCAGGGCATGCGTGAGGCGTACCGCCCCATGGCGGTGAAGACCGCGCGGGCCTCGAACTCGCGCTGGGCCATGACCAGGGCGTGCGCGAGATAGGCCAGGTCGAGCACCGGGGTGAAGCGGTATCCGGCCATCGTGGGCAGCCAGTTGTGGTAGATCGACAGGGCGGTGGCGCGCCACTGCGGCTGTTCCCAGACCCGCTCGGCCAGCAGCTGGGTGGGGTTGTGGCTCTCCACCAGGGCGACCAGGGGCAGCAGCCGGATCGCGGAGTCGGCGGGTGCCCGCTGGGCGAGGAAGGCGGCGACGTCCCAGGCGGCGTTGACCGAGCCGCCGTAGCGGGTGAAGAAGAAGGACAGGAAGCGGTGGTGGGCCTCGCGGTGCCAGGGGTCGAGGGCGAGGGTGTGCGCGAACAGCCGCCAGGGGCCGGGCGGCGAGGTCAGCAGGCCGCTCGGGGCGTGGTCGTGCGGGCGGTGCAGCCGGGCCATGGCCAGCTTGGCCGCCCAGGGCGTGGGATCGGCGGGGTTCAGGGCCGAGGCGCGATCGCAGGCGGCGAGGGCGATCCGCTCCAGCGCCTCGGCGCGCTCGTCGCGGGCGTCGGCCGCGTGGATCGCCCGCTGCACGGCCACCCGTGCCCACATCAGCGCGGACTCGGGGCCCGGCTCCTCGGCCAGCCAGCGTTCGACCAGATCGGTGCCGGCCGCCTCGGAGGCCAGCACCAGCGAGCGGTGGGCGCGCAGCGCGAAGTCGGTGCGCGTCTCGGCGAGGGCCTCTCGGGCGCTGCGATATCTGCCGGCCCGCACGTCCACGCAAACACTCGCGAGCAAGCGGTCATCGGCCGCCGGATGCCATACGTACTGCCCTTCGAATAACTCCGCGGCCATCTTCCCCTGTCCGTCCCCGTTCGACGCGCCGTGCTCGCGCAGAAAGCACACTACTCAGCGGTGGCCGCACCGGGAACGTCCGATTTCGACATATCGGTCAGCGGGCCGGAAATATTGACGGCACCGCTGGAGAACGGCTCGAAATTAGTTCAAGACGCTACTTCCCCAGGGGCCGGGAGCGCCCGCTGTGCGCCGCACTACTAGAATGTCTCCGGAAAACACCCCCACGGCACGCGACACCGCACCCCGCCTCGGCACACCTCGGGACCCGTCATTCACCGCCTCGCCTCCGCGCTCCAGAGCCTGCCGCCCTCCTGCGGCCCGGTACGCCTCGTCGGCGTCGACGGGCACGCCGGTTCCGGGAAGACGACCTTCGCCGGACGGCTGGCCGCCGCGCTGGGCGGGGCGCCGGTGCTCCACCTCGACGACATCGCCAGCCACGACGAGCTGTTCGCCTGGACCGGCCGGCTGCTGGAGCAGGTGATCGAGCCGCTCGGCCGCGGCGAGACCGCTCGCTACGCGCCCTACGACTGGCGCGCCCGCGCCTTCGGTCCGCCCCGCCCGCTGCCGCCCTCCCCCGTGATCCTCGTCGAGGGTGTCGGCGCCGGCCGGCGCGCCCTGCGCCCGTTCCTGGCGCGGCTGCTGTGGATGGAGGTGCCGCGGGAGGAGTCCTGGACGCGGGGCAGGCTGCGGGACGGCGCGGAACAGCGGGAGTTCTGGGCCGGGTGGGTCGCGGCGGAACGCGCGCACTTCGCCGAGGACCCCTCACGGCCGCACTCCGACCTCCTGGTGACACAGTCACGGACGGGGTACGAGGTGCTTCCGGGGCCCGTGCACAGCGTTGGACCGGACCAGACGGTCACCCACCGTGAGGGACCGTCGGCAGTGTGGTGAACTTGTGAAGAGACGCCCGGAAGAAGTTGCCTCAGTCCCTCAACTCGGCTTGACCCAAGGGCCGTACAGGACTTACGTTCTCACTGAGCGGCCGCTGGAGGCCGCCCCGCAGACGCGAAGCCCCCGGTTGTTCCCCCGTGATCGGGGGCTTCGTTCTGCCCTTTACCCCTTTTGCACCCGCCGGGTACGCCGCCATGCTCACCCTCGGTGACCGTCCGGCGTCCGCCCGATCCGCTCCCACCTCGGCAAACGGCCTGTGCGGCACCCTTCGGCGGGCGGTGGGACCGCAGGTACGATGCCCTCGGTGCGACCTTCGAACGGCTGCTTCGCGCACCTGCAACTCCGGTCCGCGGCGCAGCGGTTCGACCAACGGCGGCCATCGGGGGGAGCCCGGGGCCAACCACGGGCACGGTTTGTGGGGGACGTGATGGATTTCGGCACGCAGGGCCCCGAGGCCCCGGCCGACCTCGCCTGGCTGCGAGGCGTGGACGCCTACACGATGGGCGCCTATCCGCAGGCGGAGGAAGAGTTCCGCGCCGCGGTACGGATGGATCCCGGCATGGCGGACGCCTGGCTCGGGCTGCACGCGCTGCGCGTCGACACGACGACCGCGCTGCTCAGGATGTTCCGGCACCGGGACCGCTTCGGTGATCAGCGCGCCCGGCACCGCCGCGCGCTCAACTCCTGGTACTGGCTCGGCTGGTGGGTGCAGCCGGTCCTGGAGAACCCGCGCGATCTGCTGCTCGCCCACGCCTCCCACTGGCTGGACGGCCGGCACGTCCCGGAACTCGACCGGGCCCTCGCCGGGCTGCCGCCGGTGGACGCCGACCCGCAGGTGCGCTTCCTGCACGCCTGCCGGGCCTACCTGGTCAAGGACTGGGAGCAGTTGGTGCGGCACACCGACCCGCTGCTGGACGATCCCATGCTGGGCATCGAGGCCGGGCTCTTCGGCGGCATGGCACGGGTCCGCCTGGAGATGTACGGCCAGGCCGAACCGCTCCTCTCCGCGGCCCTGATGCGCTGCCGCAGCGAGCAGCCGCAGCGCAAGGAGCTGCGCTACTGGCTGGCCCGGGCGCACGAGGGCACCGGCCGCAGCGCCGCCGCGCTCCCCCTCTACCGGGCCGTCCACCGGGTGGACCCCGCGTTCATGGACACCTCGGCGCGGCTGGCCGCGATCGCCGAGGGCGACGGGTACGACGACAGCGCCGACCTCGCGGCGATCACGCTCAGCGGCGCCGGGCAGGACGTCGTGGACGGCCCCGACCTGCTCGACCCGCTCTTCGGCGCCGAGAGCCGGGACCTGCGGTTCGGTGAGGCCGAGCCGCCGGCCGGCGCGATGCCCTCGGTGGTCGATCCCGCCGTGCGCGAGAAGGTCATGGCCTCGCCGCCGCTGCCGGCCGGGCCGACCGATCCCGCGCTGTTGGAGGAGGCGCTCGCCGAACTGGAGCGCATGGTCGGACTCGAACCGGTGAAGCGGCAGGTCAAGGCGCTCTCCGCGCAGTTGAACATGGCCCGGCTGCGGGCCGGCCAGGGGCTGCCGGTGCAGCCGCCCAAGCGCCACTTCGTCTTCTCCGGCCCCTCGGGCACCGGGAAGACCACGGTCGCGCGGATCCTCGGCCGGGTGTTCTACGCGCTCGGGCTGCTGGGCGGCGACCACCTGGTGGAGGCCCAGCGGGCCGATCTGGTCGGCGAGTACCTCGGCCAGACCGCCGTGAAGGCGAACGAACTGATCGACTCCGCGATCGGCGGGGTGCTCTTCGTCGACGAGGCGTACTCCCTGTCCAACTCCGGCTACGGCAAGGGCGACGCGTACGGCGACGAGGCGCTGCAGGTGCTGCTGAAGCGGGCCGAGGACAACCGCGACCACCTGGTGGTGATCCTGGCCGGCTACCCGGAGGGCATGGACCGGCTGCTGGCCGCCAACCCCGGGCTCTCCTCCCGCTTCACGAGCCGCGTGGACTTCCCCTCCTACCGGCCGCTGGAGCTGACCTCGATCGGCGAGGTGCTGGCCGGGGAGAACGGGGACGCGTGGGACGAGGAGGCGCTGGAGGAGCTGCGGTCGATCGCCGGACACGTGGTCGAGCAGGGCTGGATCGACGAGCTGGGCAACGGGCGGTTCCTGCGGACGCTGTACGAGAAGAGCTGCGCCTACCGGGACCTGCGGCTGTCGGTGTATCCCGGCGCGCTGTCGCGGGACGACCTGGCGACGTTACGGCTGCCCGACCTGATGCAGGCCTACGGAGAGGTGCTGTCGGGGCGGGCACCGCAGGATCCCGCCGGGATGTAGGAGCGGGCCGGGGCCGCGCCGGTCCCGGCCCGCTCCCCCGGTCAGCCGGCGAGGGTCTCCGCCAGGGCGGCCAGGCCGTCCCGGTAGATGCCGTCGAAGAGGGCACTCGCCTCGGCGTCGGTGACGCCGTCCGCGGTGAACGTGCCCGACCATTCCACCCGGCATCCGCCGTCGCCGCGGTCGACGACCCGGAGCGTGGAGCGGTAGTCCTTGACGGGGAAGGGTGCCCGCTCGATCGAGTAGGTGTAGGTGCGGGCCGACTCGTCGAAGGTTTGGAGGCGTTCGACGATGACCTCGCCGTCGGCGGTGGTCAGCGTGCGCAGCCGGCCGCCCTCGCCCGGGCGGCTCCTGGTGATGTACGGCAGCCAGTCGGGCAGTGCGTCGAACCCGCCGATGAGCTTCCAGACCTGGTCGGCGGAGCGCCGCACGTCGAGGGTGGCGCGGGCGGCGGCGGTCACGAGGCCTCCCCGAGCGGCACCGGCGCGTCGTGCGCGATGATCTTGTGTTCGCGCAGGGCCTTCCAGAAGGCGTACGGCATGGGCTCGACGAGCGCGGCGAGGTCCTCGGCGATGCGGCTGGGCCGGGTCGCGCCGGGGATGGCCGCGGCGACGGCCGGGTGGGCCAGCACGAACTGGAGGGCGGCGGACTTGATGCCGACGCCGTGCTGCCGCGCGAGCGTCTTGATCGTGCCGACCTTCTCGACGATGTGCGCGGGCGCCTCGGCGTACTCGAAGTGGCTGCCGCCGGCGAGGATGCCGGAGCTGTAGGGGCCGCCGACGACGATGTCGACGCCCTGCTCGGCCGCGGCGGGCAGCAGGCGCTGGAGGGCGCGGGCGTGGTCGAGCAGCGTGTACCGGCCGGCCAGCAGGAACGCGTCGGGGCGCGGCTCCTCCAGGTCGAGCGTCATCTCCAGCGGCTCGACCTTGTTGACGCCGATGCCCCAGGCCTTGATGACGCCTTCCTCGCGCAGCCGGGTCAGGGCGCGGAACGCGCCGGTACGGGCGCTCTCGTACATGGCGATCCACTCGTCGCCGTAGAAGTCCTGGGCGATGTCGTGCACCCAGAGGATGTCGATGCGGTCCGTCCCGAGGCGCTTCAGGCTGTCCTCGACGGAGCGCAGCGTCGCGTCGGCGCTGTAGTCGTTGACCACCTTGTTGGGGCGTCCGTGCTCGAACAGGGCGCCCTTCTCGCCGAGTGCGCGGGACGCCGGGTCCTCGACCTCGTCGAGGATGATCCGGCCGACCTTGGTGGACAGGACGTATTCGTCGCGCGGCTTGCCGGCCAGGACCTCGCCGAGCCGTAGCTCCGCCAGGCCCGCTCCGTACAGGGGCGCGGTGTCGAAGTAGCGGATGCCCTGGTCCCAGGCGGCCTGCACGGTGGCGGCGGCCTCTTCGTCGGGGATGGCGCGGAACATGTTGCCGAGCGGTGCGGTGCCGAAGCCGATGCGGCCCGGCAGGAAGGAGCGGATGCTCATGAGGGTGCCTCGATCCGTCGTGCGGCGTGGGGGGTGGGACGCGGGGGCGCGTCGCCGGTGGGCCGGCTTCCCCGGTCGCGGGTCAGTTGAGGGTGTCGGGGTCCGGGCCGATGCGCATGCCGCGGTCGAGCCCGGTGAGGGCGTCGATCTCCTGCGGGCTGAGTTCAAAGCCGAACACGTCGGCGTTCTCGCGGATACGGGCGTCCGTGACCGACTTGGGGATGACCACGTTGCCGATCTGCAGGTGCCAGCGCAGCACGACCTGGGCCGGGGTCCTGCCGTGCTCGGCGGCGATCGCGGTGACCGCGTCGTCCTTGAGGACGGCGCCCTGGGCGAGCGGGCTCCAGGCCTCGGTGACGATGCCGTGCCGGGCGTGGAATGCGCGCAACTCGGCCTGCTGGAGGCCGGGGTGCAGCTCGATCTGGTTCACGGCGGGGACCACGGAGGCCGCGCCGAGCAGGCGCTCCAGGTGGGCGGGCTGGAAGTTGGAGACGCCGATGGCACGGGTGCGTCCGTCGGCGTACAGCTTCTCCAGCGCGCGCCAGGTGTCGAGGTACAGGTCACGGGCCGGGGTCGGCCAGTGGATGAGGTACAGGTCGACGTGGTCGAGGCCGAGCCGGTCGAGGGAGGCGTCGAAGGCGGCGAGCGTGGAGTCGTGGCCCTGCTCGCTGTTCCACAGCTTGGTGGTCACGAAGAGTTCGTCGCGGGCGATGCCGGAGTCGGCGAGCGCCTGGCCGACTCCGCGTTCGTTGCCGTAGACGGCGGCGGTGTCGATGCTGCGGTAGCCGGCCCGCAGGGCCCCGGCGACGGCGGCCGTGGTCTCCTCGTCGGGGACCTGGAAGACACCGAAGCCGAGCTGCGGCATGGTGACGCCGTTGTTGAGGGTGACGTCGGGGATGGAGGTCACGATGTTCTCCCTGTCCTTGTCGATCTCGCCGGCCGGGGCGGCGGCCGATCGTCCGTGGGTACGTAGTCGATGGTCCGTGCTGCAGGGCGTCGGCGCGCGGTCAGCGGCGCGCGGTACGGCGGGAGCCGGCGACGGGGCCCGGCAGCACGACCGCCGCCTACGTTAGTTGCAGGCGCCGATTAATTGCAAACGCGGTATAGCGGCGTACGCGGATCGGGAGACCGGGGAGCGGAGAGACGGATCGGGGAGCGAACAAAAGAGCCGCGGGACCGGTCGGCACCGGTCCCGCGGCTCTCGTGGGCATCAGCCGACGGCCACCTCTTCTGGTTCTCCGCTGGCCCGCGGCTCGGGCGGCCTGGTCGGCCGCTCTTCGCGGTGGGCCGGGTCCGTGACCTCGCCGACCAGCAATTCCAGCACGTCCTCCAGGGCCGCCAGCCCCAGCACGCGGCCCTGGGCGTCGGCCACCTGCGCGAGATGCGTCGCCGCCCGGCGCATGACCGTGAGCGCGTCGTCCAGGGGCAGCTCGGCCCGCAGGGTCGTCATCGGGCGCCACAGCTGCTGCGGCACCGCCCGGTCCGAGTCCTCCAGGTCGAGTACGTCCTTGACGTGCACATAGCCCATGAACGCGCCGGACTCGACGGCGACCGGGAAACGGGAGAACCCCGTCCGGGCGGTCAGCTCGACGATCTGGCCCGGGGTGACCGACGGCGGCACCGTGATCAGGGACTCGCGCCGCAGCAGGACGTCCGTGACCGGGCGGGAGCCCAGTTCCAGCGCGTCCTCCAGGCGCTCCTGCTCCTCCGGGTCGAGAAGGCCCGCCTGGCCGGAGTCCTCCAGGAGCCGGTTGAGCTGCTCGCTGGTGACGACGGCCTCGACCTCGTCCTTCGGCTCCACCCGGAACAGCTTCAGGATGCCCTGGGCGCAGGCGCCCAGGGCCACCGTGATCGGCCGGCAGACCCGGGCGAAGGCCACCAGGCCGGGGCTCAGCCACAGCGCCGCCTTCTCGGGCGCCGCCATCGCCAGGTTCTTCGGCACCATCTCGCCGATGACCAGGTGGAAGAAGACGACTCCGGCGAGCGCGATCACGTAGCCCAGCGGATGGATCACGCCGTCCGGCAGCCGCACCGCCTCGAACAGCGGTTCCAGCAGGTGCGCCACCGTCGGCTCGGCGACCGCGCCGAGCGTCAGCGAGCAGACGGTGATGCCGAACTGGGCGGCGGCCATCATCTGCGGGAGGCGCTCCAGGCCGTAGAGCACCTGGCGGGCCCTGGCCGTGCCCAGCGGCTCGATCTGGCTGCGGCGGACCGAGACCAGCGCGAACTCGGCGCCCACGAAGAAGCCGTTGGCGAGGACCAGCAGGGCCGCGAGGACCAGTTGGAGGACGCTCATCGGACGGCCTCCGCGACGGCGGGGGCGGTGCGGACCAGGCGGACCCGCTCGGCTCGGTAGTGGCCGACCCGGCGGACCGAGAGCCGCCAGCCGGGCAGCTCGGCCCGGTCACCGGGCGCCGGGATCCGGCCGAGGAGGTCGGCGACCAGGCCGGCGACCGTCTCGTACGGACCCTCGGGCACGTCGAGGCCTATCCGCTGGAGGATGTCGACGCGGACACTGCCGTCGACGTCCCAGGCGGGCCTGCCGTCCTGGGGCGGGGCGGCCGCGAGTTCCGGTGCGTCCGGGCTGTCGTGCTCGTCGCGGACCTCGCCGACGAGTTCCTCGACGATGTCCTCCAGGGTGACCACCCCGGCCGTGCCGCCGTACTCGTCGACGACGACCGCGATGGGCTGCTCGGAGCGGAGCCGGGCGAGCAGCGGCTGCACCGGAAGGGTCTCCGGGACCAGCAGCGCCTTGCGGGCGATGCGGCCGACGGGGGTGCGCAGCCGGTCGTGGACCGAGACGGCCAGGGCGTCCTTGAGGTGGGCCATGCCCACGATCTCGTCGATCTTCTCCCGGTAGACCGGGAAGCGGGACAGGCCGGTGGCCCGGGTGAGGTTGACCACGTCCTCGGCGGTCGCCGAGTCCTGGAGCGCGCTGACCTTCACGCGCGGGGTCATGACGTGCTGTGCGGTCAGCTCGCCCAGGGACAGGGTGCGCACGAACAGGTCGGCGGTGTCCTGTTCCAGGGCGCCGGCCTGCGCCGAGTGCCGGGCCAGCGAGACCAGCTCGCCCGGGGTGCGGGCGGAGGCCAGTTCATCGGCGGGTTCGACACCGAGGGCGCGTACCAGCCGGTTGGCGACCGTGTTCAGCGCGGCGATGACCGGGCGGAACAGGCGCGAGAAGCGGGCCTGCGGGCCGGCGACGAAGCGCGCCACCGTGAGCGGCTTGGAGACCGCCCAGTTCTTCGGCACGAGCTCGCCGATCACCATCTGGATGGCCGAGGCCAGCAGCATGCCGATGACGACGGAGATTCCGTTCACCGCGCCCTCGGGCAGGCCGAGCGCGGTGAACGGGCCGTGCAGGAGCGCGGCCAGCGCCGGTTCGGCGAGCATGCCGACGACCAGCGAGGTGATGGTGATGCCCAGCTGGGTGCCGGAGAGCTGGAAGGAGAGTTCCTTCAACGCCTCGACGACCGTGCCGGCGCGCTTGTCGCCGTCGGCGGCGGCCTTCTCGGCCTCGGGTCGCTCCACGGTCACCAGGCCGAACTCGGCGGCCACGAAGAAACCGTTGGCGAGGATGAGGAGGAACGCGGCTGCCAGGAGCAGCAGGGGGGTGGTCATGATGCCGCCGCCTCCGAAGCCTCGCGGAACCCGCACGGGCGGTCCGCGGTATGTCGGGAGGGGGCGGCGCAGGTACTACAGGACGATCCGTCCATCGCCGGAGAGGGTCACTCCTCGGGTAGCAGGAACCCCTGTGCGCCGGGCGCGCGACAGGGGTGGAGGCGGGACGTGAAAAGCCTCCGCCAACAGATTAATCAAGACCGGGCCCACTAGGGCAGGGTGGACGACCCCGAGACGGCCCCGAAGTTGCGTGATTTCAGCCCTGGTGCTGTTCGGGGCCGTGGCTCGCGCGGGCCTCGGCGAGGGCCCGCAGGGCCTTGGCGTCGGCGATGGCGCGCTGTCTGGCGACGCCCGGCTGGATGCCGAGCGCGGGCAGGCTGGTGCCGTCGGTGAGGTCCAGGAACACCCACGGGTCACCCGGGCGGAGGTTCACCTGGACGATCTCCGCCCACTCCAGACGCCGCCTGCTGGCCACGTTGACCACGGTGACGCCGGACTCGTCGGCGACCACCTTCACCCGGGCCAGCAGGGCCAGCACCCAGAAGATCAGCGCGCCGGTCAGGATGAAGCTGAGCTGCTCCCCCGGGCCGAGCTGTTCGAGGAGCAGCGCGACCGCGGTGATGGTGGCGAACATGGCGGCACCCGCGGTGAGCAGGATCACGCGCGTGTGGCCCGGCCGGAAGGTGACGGGGAGGGAAGGAAGGTCGGACATCTCTCGCGGGCGTTTCAGAGGCGGCAGGCGTGGATGGCCGTGGTCAGGATGGCGCGGGCGCCGATGTCGTACAGATCGTCCATGATCCGCTGCGCGTCCTTGGTGGGGACCATGGCGCGGACGGCGACCCAGCCCTCGTTGTGCAGCGGGGAGACGGTCGGCGACTCCAGGCCCGGGGTGAGGGCGACGGCCTTCTCCAGCTGCTCGACCCGGCAGTCGTAGTCCATCATCACGTAGGTGCGGGCGACCAGGACGCCCTGGAGGCGGCGCAGGAACTGCTGGACCTTGGGTTCCTCGACGCCGGCGCCGGCCCGGCGGACGACGATCGCCTCGGAGGTCATGATCGGCTCGCCGAAGACCTCAAGGCCCGCGTTGCGCAGCGAGGTGCCGGTCTCGACGACGTCGGCGATGACCTCGGCGACACCGAGTTCGATGGCGGTCTCGACGGCGCCGTCCAGGTGGACGACGGACGCGTCGACGCCGCTGTCGGCGAGGTGCTTGGCGACGATGCCCTCGTAGGAGGTGGCGACCGTCTTGCCCGCGAGGTCGTCCAGGCTCTCGGCCGCGCCGGGCTTGGAGGCGAAACGGAAGGTGGACCGGGCGAAGCCGAGCGGCAGGATCTCCTCGGCGCGGGCGCCGGAGTCGATGAGCAGGTCACGGCCGGTGATGCCGATGTCCAGGCGGCCGGAGGAGACGTAGATCGCGATGTCCCGGGGCCGCAGGTAGAAGAACTCGACGTCGTTGACCGGGTCGACGGTGCGCAGTTCCTTGGACTCCCGGCGCTGCCGGTAGCCGGCCTCGTGCAGCATGTCCGCCGCAGGTCCTGAGAGGGAACCCTTGTTGGGGACGGCGATGCGCAGCATGAGGTCGGCTTCCTTTGCTCGGGTTGAAGGGGTCGGGTCGGAGAAGGTTCTACAGGTGGGAGTAGACGTCGTCCAGCGAGATCCCGCGGGCGACCATCATCACCTGCACGTGGTAGAGGAGCTGCGAGATCTCCTCGGCAGCGGCCTCCTTGCCCTCGTACTCGGCGGCCATCCAGACCTCGGCGGCCTCTTCGACGACCTTCTTGCCGATGGCATGGACCCCCTTCCCGACCAGTTCGGCGGTGCGGGACGTGGCGGGGTCGCCGTGGGCGGCCTTGTGCTGGAGCTCGGTGAAGAGCTCCTCGAAAGTCTTGTTGGACATGGTGTGCGCCAGACTACGCCACACCCCGCGTCGCTCAGTGCCAGGGTTCGGATACCGAGCGGAGCGTGGCCGCCGTCGCCACCGCCGCCGTCACCGCCTCGTGGCCCTTGTCCTCGTGGGAGCCCTCCAGGCCCGCCCGGTCCAGGGCCTGCTCCTCGTTGTCGCAGGTGAGCAGGCCGAAACCGACCGGCACACCGGTCTCGACGGAGACCTGGGCGAGGCCCTGGGTGACGCCCTGGCACACGTACTCGAAGTGGGGGGTGCCGCCACGGATGACGACACCGAGCGCGACCACCGCGTCGTAGCCGCGGCCCGCGAGGACCTTGGCGGCGACCGGGAGTTCCCAGCTGCCGGGGACCCGCAGCAGGGTCGGCTCGTCGATTCCCAGGTCGCGCAGGGCGCGCAGCGCGCCGTTCACCAGACCGTCCATCACCTTCTCGTGCCACTGGGCCGCGATGACCGCGACCCGCAGGTCGCTGACATTGCGTACGGACAGTTCCGGTGCACCCTTGCCGCTCACGTCTCTCCTCGGTTCTGTTCTTTACTGGTTGCCGCAGCCGGACACCGCGGGGGCGTCCAGCCAGGGCAGGTCGTGACCCATCCGGTCCCGCTTGGTGCGCAGGTAGCGGAGGTTGTGCTCGCCCGCCTGCACGGGCATCGGCTCCCGGCCGCTGACCTGGATGCCGTGGCTGAGCAGCGCGTCGCTCTTGTCGGGGTTGTTGGTCATCAGCCGCACGCGGCGCACCCCGAGGTCGGCCAGGATCTGCGCGCCGGCGCCGTAGTCGCGGGCGTCCGCGGGCAGGCCGAGCTCCAGGTTGGCGTCCAGGGTGTCGCGGCCGCGCTCCTGGAGTTCGTAGGCGCGCAGCTTGGACAGCAGTCCGATGCCGCGGCCCTCGTGGCCGCGCAGGTAGACGACGACGCCCCGGCCCTCGTCCTGGATGCGGTCCAGGGCGGCGTCCAGCTGGGGGCCGCAGTCGCAGCGGGCCGAGCCGAAGACGTCTCCGGTGAGGCATTCGGAGTGGACCCGCACGAGGACGTCCTCGCCGTCGCCGATCTCGCCGTGGACGAGGGCGACGTGCTCGACGCCGTCGATGGTGGAGCGGTAGCCGTACGCCGTGAACGTCCCGTGCGCGGTGGGGAGGTTGACCTCGGCCTCGCGGCGGACGGTGGGCTCGGCGGAGCGGCGGTAGGTGATCAGGTCGGCGATGGAGATGATCGTCAGGCCGTGCTTGCGGGCGAACGGGATCAGCTCGGGGAGCCGGAGCATCCGGCCGTCCTCGCCGGCGATCTCGACGATGGCGCCGGCCGGGCGCAGGCCCGCGAGCCGGGCCAGGTCGACGGCGGCCTCGGTGTGGCCGTTGCGGGTGAGGACGCCGCCGGGCCGGGCGCGCAGCGGGAAGACGTGGCCGGGGCGGACGAAGTCGGCGGGCCCGGCGTCGCCGCCGGCCAGCAGCCGCAGGGTGGCCGCGCGGTCGGCGGCGGAGATGCCGGTGGTGACGCCGTGCGCGGCGGAGGCGTCCACGGAGACGGTGAACGCGGTCTTCATGGACTCGGTGTTGTCCTCGACCATCTGCGGCAGCCGGAGCCGGTCGAGTTCGGCGCCCTCCATCGGGGCGCAGATCAGGCCGCGGCACTCGCTCATCATGAAGGCGATGATCTCGGGGGTGGCCTTCTCGGCGGCGATGACGAGGTCGCCCTCGTTCTCGCGGTCCTCGTCGTCGACGACGACGATCGGGCGGCCGGCCGCGATGTCGGCGATGGCGCGCTCGACGGGGTCGAGGGTGAGGTCCTCGACGTCGTCGGTGCCGTAGAGGACGGGAGGGACGGCGCGCAGCGCCTCGACCGGGGTGGTGGCCGGCGACGGGATGGCGGTCATGCGGGTGCTCCTTCCAGAGCGGGCCGCGGGCCCTGGCGGGAGCGCAGCCACCAGTCGCGCATGCCCCACAGGACGAGCGCGCCGTAGATGACGTAGACGAAGCCGGAGAAGGCGTAGCCGTTGGCGAAGTTGAGGGGGACGCCGACCAGGTCGACCAGGAGCCAGGCGATCCAGAACTCGACCATGCCCCGGGCCTGGGCGTACATGGCGACGACGGTGCCGACGAAGATGTAGGCGTCGGGCCAGGGGTCCCAGGACAGGGACGGGTAGGCCTTGAAGAGCAGGGCGACGGCGACGGTGCCCGCGGCCGCGGCGGCGGTCATCGCGCCGCGCTCGCGCCAGGTGGCGAACCGGGGCGTGATGTGGCCGTCGGTGCCCTCGCCCCTGCTGCGGTTCCACTGCCACCAGCCGTAGAGCGCGACCGTCATGACGACGGCCTGCTTGCCGGCGCTGCCGGTCAAGTGGCCGTAGAAGGCGCCGAAGAGGATGAGGCCGGAGGCGAACTGGACCGGCCAGCTCCACAGGTTGCGGCGCCAGCCGAGGGCGAGGGCGGCCAGGCCGAGTATGTTGCCGATCATGTCCGACCAGAGGATGTGCTGGCCGAACAGGACGAAGGCCTCGGAGTTCAGCGCGTTCACTTGCCCGCTCCCGGCACGTTCGCGAGCAGGCGCTCGACGTACTTGGCGACGACGTCGACCTCCAGGTTGACGGGGTCGCCGGGCTGCTTGAGGCCGAGGGTGGTGAGGTCGAGGGTGGTCGGGATGAGGCTGACCGTGAAGTGGTCGGCGCCGGCCTCGACGACGGTGAGGCTGATGCCGTCGACCGTGATGGAGCCCTTCTCCACGACGTAGCGGGCGAGGTCCGCGGGGAGCGAGACCTTGACGATCTCCCAGTTCTCGGACGGGGTCCTGGAGAGCACCTGACCGGTGCCGTCGACATGGCCCTGCACGATGTGGCCGCCGAGCCGGGAGCCGACCGCGGTGGGGCGCTCCAGGTTGACGCGGGAGCCGACGCCGAGCGCGCCGAGGGAGGAGCGCTTCAGGGTCTCCTGCATGACGTCGGCGGTGAACTCGTCACCCTCGTGTTCCACGACGGTCAGACAGACGCCGTTCACGGCGATGGAGTCGCCGTGCTGTGCGCCCTCGGTCACCACGGGGCCACGGAGCCGGAAACGGGAGGCGTCGCCGAGGTTCTCGACGGCGGTGATCTCACCCAGCTCTTCGACGATTCCGGTGAACACTTCCCGGGTCCTCCTGCCACATAGGGGCACGGACTCCGGGGCCTGTCGACGAACGACAGAAAGGACGGAAGAGCACACCGGGAGCGACGCCGACAAGGTCCCGCCCATGAGGGACGAGACCAGATACGGCGGCGCGCACGAAGACATGCTCGCCCGCCGCGCACTGCCTCCCATCCGGACTTTAACCGTCGGTCCAGGAATTTCACCTGGTCAACCGGCCGCTGGAAGCGGACGGGTCGCGGACTGTAACCGCCGGTTCGGAGTTTCACCGACCCCGGAGTGCGCTGCTTCTGGTACAGGGCCAGTGTGCCACGCCGGGCAAGGGTCCATGCGGGGCGACCGTGTGGGGTGCCTCACAGACCGTGCCGCTGGACTTCCCCCATGGCCCGCCTTATGCGCAGCGACGGCCCAACAGGCCCTCCAACCAGGCAACTTGACTTGATCCGCAGCTCTTGACCCTACTGGTCTAGTCCATTTATCGTTCGGGCGGGCCCGGCGGCGGTGACGACGGCCCTTGCCCGTCGCCGGGTCGCCCACCAGGGCGGTCACGGTCGGTTCAGCGTTCCCGTGGTGCGAACAGTTCGTCCTGCGCTCGCTCCCGCGCCGTCAGCAGCGCTCCGCGCAGCACGGCCTCGCCGCCGAGGACGCTCGCCCGGACCTCGGTGGCCAGCGGGGACATCCGGCGCAGCCGTTCCTCCACGCGGGTGGCGAGCGCGGTGCCGCCGGCCGCGCCGATCTCGCCGCCGAGGACCACACGGCCGGGGTCCAGGACCGCGACGACCGCGGCGACGCCCACGGCGACGCGGTCGGCGAGGGCGTCGAGGAAGCCCGCCTCGGGGGACGCCGGGGAGGGTGGACGGCCGTCCGCGGGGTGGTCTCCGCCGGCACCACGACGCCCGCGAGACACCTCGCCGCTCTCCCCCGCGCCCAGGACCGCCTCACCGACCAGGGCCGCCGCGGCGGTCGCCGGGCCCGTCGACCCCGCTGGGCGCAGACCGTGTCGTCCGGCCAGTTCGGTGATCGCCGCCGCGGCGACCAGGGAGTGGTAGCCGCCGGCGCAGTCCGTCGCCGACGGGAGTCCTGACGTGCCGGGCACCGGCAGGAAGCCGATCTCACCCGTGCCGCCGGAGGCGCCCCGGCGCAGGCTGCCGTCCAGGACGACGGCGGCGCCGCAGCCGTGCCCCAGCCACAGCAGCACGAAGGTGTCCCGGTCGCGGGCCGCGCCCTCGCGCTGTTCGGCCAGGGCGGCCAGGTTGGTCTCGTTCTCGACGCTGACCCGGGCCTGCGGGAACCGCTCCTGGACGGCGGCGACCAGCCGGCGGTGCCAGGCGGGCAGGCCCGCCGAGTCGCGGAGTTCGCCGCTCGCCGGGTCGACGAGCCCGGGCGCCCCGATGCCGACGGTGTGCAGCCGCCCGCCGCCGGACGCCGCCGCCTTCCGCGCGGTCCGCTCGACCAGTCCGACCGCCTGTTCGACGGCGGCGGCCTCGCCGGCCTCCGACCCGACCGGCACCGATCCCTCCGCCAGCACCCGCCCGACCAGGTCGGACACCAGGACCGAGACGCTCTCGGTGCGGATGTCGAGGGCGGCGAGGCAGGCACGGTCGGCGACGATGCCGTAGAGCCGGGCGTTCGGCCCGCGGCGCTGTTCGCCGGACTCGCCGACCACCGCGATCAGGCCGGAGGCGGTGAGCCGTTCGACGAGGTCGGCGACGGTGGGCCGGGACAGCCCGGTCAGCTGTTTCAACTGCCCCGCCGTCAGCGCGCCTTCCTGCTGGAGCAGGGCGAGGGCGAGCCGGTCGTTGATGGCCCGGGCGGTGCTCGGTGATGCGGGCATGACGGGCATCCTCCCAGATCGGCGCGGCCCGGGACGGCCGCTTCGCTCTCTATCTATCAGGAAGGGTCCCTGATAGTTTACGGCGCGACAGCGGGGCGGCACCCACCCGGGGAGGGGCAGGACCATGAGAGCCATGGACAGCGGGCACCACGAGCGGCAGGAGGTGAAGCGGGCGCGGTACGCCGTCGCGGCCGTGTTCACCGTGCACGGTGCGGTCACCGGCTCGTTCGCGACCCGGGTGCCCTGGATCCAGGAGCACGCGGGCCTGGGCGCCGGACAGCTCGGTCTCGCCCTCGCGTTCACCGCGTTCGGCGCCTCGTGCTCGATGCCGCTGGCGGGCCGGATCAGTCATCGCTTCGGCAGCCGTACCGCCCTGCGCGGCCTGATCGCGATGTGGACCCTGTCGCTGGTCCTGCCGTCCCTGGCGCCGAACCTCTACACGCTCTGCCTGGCGATGTTCGTCTACGGCGCCAGCGCGGGCATGTCCGACGTCGCGATGAACGCCCTCGGGGTCGAGGTGGAGCGGCTGCTCGACAAGTCGATCATGTCGGGACTGCACGGCATGTGGAGCGCGGGCGCCCTGATCGGTTCGGCGGCGGGCACCCTGGCCGCGCACCTCGGTTCGGACGCCCGGCTGCACTTCGCGCTGGCCGCCGCCACCCTCACGGTGCTCGGTGTACTGGCGGCCGGCTGGGTGCTGGACCTCCAGCCCGCCGAGGACGAGGAGCCGCCGCCGCGGTTCGCGCTGCCGCCCCGGTCGGCCCTGCTGATCGGCGCGGTCGGCTTCTGCGCGGTGTTCGCCGAAGGCGCGAGCCTGGACTGGTCGGCGGTGTTCCTGCGGGACCGGATGGACAGTTCGGCGGGGCTCGCGGCGGCCACCACCACCGGATTCATGCTGACCATGGCGGTCGCCCGGATCAGCGGGGACGCCGTGGTCAACCGTTTCGGCACGGTGCGTACGGTGCGCGCGGGCGGGGTGCTGGCCGCGTTCGGCGGTCTGCTGATCGTCCTCGCCGGGAATCCGGCGGTGGCGATGACCGGGTTCGCGCTGATGGGTCTCGGCATCGCCGTCGTCGTACCGCTGTGCTTCGCGGCGGCCGGGCACGCCGGGCCGAATCCGAGTCAGGCGATCGCGGGCGTCGCGACCATCACCTACACCTCGGGGCTGGTCGCGCCCAGCCTGATCGGCGGGGTGGCCCAGGCGACCAGCCTGGTGGTGTCGTTCGGCGTGGTCACGGCGCTCACCTGCGGCCTGGTGGTGTTCGCGGGCGTGCTGCGGGCCGGGGACCGCGGCACGCGCGCGGAGGTCAGTCCGCCGGCCGCAGCAGTTCCCGGCCCGCGGCCCTGAAGCGCTCGCTCCAGGGCGCGGGGCGCAGGGTGGCCGCGTCCAGCCGGACCAGGACCCGGGTGCCGTGCGCGTAGGTGGTCGCGCCGTCCGCCGAACAGAACCGGAAGCCGTAGGTCAGCCCCGTGGTGCCGAGCCGTTCCAACCACAGGTGGACGGCGTAGGCGCCCGGCCGGGTGACCGGGGCCTGGTAGCCGATGCGGAGTTCCTTGACCGCGTTGCAGGCGTCCTCGGCCGCGGCCCAGTCGCCCTCGAAGGCGAAGCCGTGCCCCTGCCACAGTTCGGCCCAGGCCCGCTCGACCATCACGGGGTAGCGGGCGTTGTGGAGCAGCCCGAGCGCGTCCAGGTCGTCGAAGTGGACGGTGACGGGGACGAGCCGTCCGTGGGACAGGGCGGGCGCGGTCGGGGCTTCGGCGGTCACGGGTGGGGCTCCTGGGCGGTGCTGGCGTATCGCTGGCCTTCAGCTGACGCCAGTCTAAGCGAGCGCTCAGGATCCCCCTCCGCGGCCCTCAGCCGGCGATCGAGTCCAGCTGCTCGGCGGCCGGGCGCAGCGCCCAGAGGTCGCCGCCGGGAGGCGCCTCCAGCCGTCGTACCGCCCGCCGGGCCGCCTCGTCGCCCGCGTCGGCGGCCGCGCGGACGACGTCGGACGCCGCGTAGCGGTGGAACTCCAGCTCCGGATGGGGCCAGGCGGCGGCTCCGGTCGCGGCGGGCAGCAGGTAGTCCACGGCCTTGAACAGGCTCTGCCCGTCCGGGCCCCGGTAGGTCCAGAGGTTCACCCCGACGTGCCGGCCGATGGCCGCGAGCCGGGTGTAGGCGACCAGGTCGAAGGTCGAGTAGTGCCAGCTCCGGGTGCGGGCAAGTTCCTGCGGCTGGCTGCCGTCGGCCGCCACCTGCGGGTCGATCCGCCGGGCCCGCGCGTCCAGCACGGTCTTCCTGGCCAGCGCCCTGTCCCCGGTCGCGTAGGCGAGGGCGGCCAGCTGCATGTCGTAGAAGGTGCCGTGGTTGTTGGCGGCGGCGCCCTCCTCCGTGCCGAAGGCGCTGTTCTCCAGCCAGTCACGGAAGTCCGTGTTCCAGTCCCGCATGCCGGCGCGGTCCCGGGCGCTCCAGCCGGGCGCGCCGGTGGCGAGGATCGCCAGGGCGTCCACGACGCTCGTGTACGACTGGGAGAAGTCGATGACGCCGATGGCCCGGCCGTCGTACTTGCACGGGATGAACTGGGCGTGGTCGAGGTTCGGGTTCATGCGGGTCGCCGGGTCGAGGAACCAGGTGCGCAGGACCTGGCCGGCCTTGCGCGCGTACTGCCGTCCGCCCGTGTAGTACCAGGCCAGGGAGAGGTCGTAGACCGAGTCGAAGACCTTCTCCACGTCCTGGCGGTCGGTGCCGGTGTCGACCTCGGGGTTGCGCTGCCCGTCGCGCTGGACGTAGGGGCAGCCCCAGGGGTTCTCGGCGGTGGGGGCGGTGGTGGGCCACCAGTAGGGGGCCTGGCTGAGGTAGTCGTGGACGTCGCCGCCGGG
Source organism: Streptomyces sp. NPDC101237 (assembly GCF_044767465.1). Taxonomy (NCBI): domain Bacteria; kingdom Bacillati; phylum Actinomycetota; class Actinomycetes; order Kitasatosporales; family Streptomycetaceae; genus Streptomyces; species Streptomyces sp. NPDC101237. The sequence continues at coordinate 82,015 of NZ_JBIWNY010000021.1, forward strand.
AGCGGGCCTCGGTTTGTCGACGACGGTCCAGGGGCCCTGGTCCAGCCAGGCGTCGGCGCGTGCCGTCAGGTCGCGCACCGCGCGGCGCGGTCGCGGATCGCCGCGGTCCAGTTCGGCCCTGGTCCGCTGGAGACGGGCGCCGTCCAGGACCGCGGTGTCGGGCGCCTTCGGGGTCCTCGGGACCGCGTCGGCGGAGGGGACGAGGACGGCTCCGAGGGCCGCCAGCGCCGTAAGGACGACGGCCGTGCGGGATCTTCCACTCATCGAGCTCTCCGATCGGACGGGAAGCGATCTCGGTCAGGTATGTGAATCCAGTTCACGAGTGGGACCGTGTGAGCGTAGGACCGCCAGGTAGCCGTGACAATGGTGCGGACCGTCTTCACGTACGAAGCCGTCTTCACGGCACTTCGAAGAAAGCGAACCCCCACATGGATCTCGGCGTGCGCTGGAAACTGCACGGTGACGGGCGCACGCCCGCGCCCGGCGCGGTGGTGCGCCCCGACGAACGGCTCTCCTGGCCCCGCACGATCGGGCTCGGCGCCCAGCACGTGGTCGCCATGTTCGGCGCGTCCTTCGTCGCCCCGGTGCTGATGGGGCTCGACCCCAATCTGGCGATCATGATGTCCGGTGTCGCGACCGTGATCTTCCTGCTCGCGACCCGCGGCCGGGTCCCCAGCTACCTGGGCTGCTCCCTGTCCTTCGTCGGGGTCGCGGCCGTCATCCGCGCCCAGGGCGGCACCAGCGCCACCGTGACCGGCGCGGTCCTCGTGGTCGGCGCGGTGCTCTTCCTGGTGGGACTGGCCGTCCAGCGCTTCGGCGCCAGGATCATCCACGCCGCGATGCCGCCGATCGTCACCGGCGCGGTCGTCATGCTGATCGGCTTCAACCTGGCCCCGGTGACCGCCTCGACCTACTGGCCGCAGGACCAGTGGACCGCGCTGCTGGTGATGGCCTTCACCGGTCTGGCCGTCGTCTGTCTGCGTGGTTTCTGGTCACGCATCGCGATCTTCCTGGGCCTGCTCTTCGGCTACGTCCTGTCCTGGGCCCTGGACCGGATCCTCGGCAGGATCCACTCCACGGGCCCGGACGGCAAGGTCACCGACCACTGGCGCCTGGACCTGTCCGGTGTCGGCAGGGCGGACTGGATCGGGCTGCCGTCCTTCCACGGTCCGACCTTCCAGTGGTCGGCGGTCCTGGTCGCCCTCCCGGTCGTGATCGCCCTCGTCGCGGAGAACGCCGGGCACGTCAAGGCCGTCGGCGAGATGACCGGCGACTCCCTCGACGACCGGCTCGGCACCGCGATCTCGGCGGACGGCGTCGCCTCCATGCTCTCCACCGCGGTCGGCGGCCCGCCCAACACCACCTACTCCGAGAACATCGGCGTGATGGCCGCGACCCGGGTCTACTCCACCGCCGCCTACTGGGCCGCCGCCGGCTTCGCCCTGCTGTTCGGCGTCTGCCCCAAGTTCGGCGCGGTGGTGGCCGCGGTGCCGGGCGGGGTGCTCGGCGGCATCACCGTCATCCTGTACGGCATGATCGGCCTGCTCGGCGCCCAGATCTGGCTGCACGCCAAGGTCGACCTGCGCAACCCGCTGAACCTGGTCCCGGCCGCCGCGGGCATCATCATCGGCGTCGGCAACGTCAGCATGAAGTTCACCGACACCTTCTCCCTGAGCGGCATCGCCCTCGGCACCCTGGTGGTCATCGTCGGCTACCACACCCTGCGCGCCTTCGCCCCGGCCCACCTGAAGCGGCAGGAACCGCTCCTCGACGAGGGCACCAGCTCCTACGACGAGTCCGCTCCCTAGCCGCCGACCGGGTCCGCGTCCTCCGTTCCGGGGAATGCCCGGCCCGTCGGCGTGTCCGGCGGGCCGGGGCTGGGACGCTTCCCCCATGGCGCAGTCGGAACACCTCATGGCTCCGGTCGGCACCGTCGTCTCCCGGATGCGCGCGCTGGACGCGGTCCTGCCGGAGCGGGACGGGGTCGCGGTCTTCAACCGTGTCTACCTCGCCGTCACGGAGGAGGTCGAACGGCGCCTGGACGCGGGCCGGTTCGGGGACCCGAGAGCCGCGGCGACGCTGGACGTGCGGTTCGCCGAGCGGTATCTGGCGGCCGTGGACGCGGCGGACGGTGAGACGCGGCCGCCGGCCTGCTGGCGGCCGCTGTTCCAGTTCCGCCGGCATCCCGGCGTACGGCCGCTGCAGTTCGCGCTCGCGGGCATCAACGCGCACATCGGGCACGACCTGGCGCTGGCCGTGGTGGACACCTGCCGTGCCCTCGGCTGCGAACCGGCCGATCTGGAGGACGAGTTCGACCGGGTGGGCGAGCTGCTCGTCTCCCTGGAGGAGCGCATCCGCGAGGAGCTGATGCCGGGTCCCGACCTCCTCCAGATCGCCGATCCGCTGACCCATCTGCTCAGCTCCTGGAGCCTGGAGCGGGCCCGGGACGCGACCTGGTCGGCGGCGCGGGCCCTGTGGACGCTGCGCCGGTTCGGCGACCTGGCCGAGGAGTTCACCGAGCGGCTGGACGCGGCCGTCGGGCTGGCCGGCCGGATGCTGCTCACACCGCTGTCCGGCTGAGGTGGCCTGATCTCGTCGGCGTGCGAGCCGTCGCGGAATCCCTTCGTGATCGCCTTGCGTTGAGCGCACGACCCGATTGCGAAGGAGCACCTCAATGACGACTCGGCTGGGCTTCGGCCTTCCCCAGATGCGGCAGTACTCCATCGGCACGGACGTCCCCGACGTGGCCCGTGCCGCGGAGCGGATCGGCTACGACAGCCTGTGGGTCTTCGAGCGGGCCCTCTTCCCGGAACCGGCCACCCAGGGCCTGTACAACGTCGAGGGTCTGCCCTGGCCGGACTTCTACCGGAACGTCGCCGAGCCCCTGGTCACGCTCGCCCTGGCCGCCGCGGTCACCGAGCGGGCACGGCTGGGCACCAGTGTCCTGGTGGCCCCGCTGCACGTCCCCTTCCAGCTGGCCAAGTCGCTGGCCACGCTGGACGCGGCGAGCGGCGGCCGGGTGGTCGCGGGTCTCGGCACCGGCTGGTCGCTCGACGAGTACGCGGCCGCCGGAATCCGGCCGTTCGAGGAACGCGGCAAGGTCCTCGACGAACTGATCGAGGTGTGCCGGGCCGTGTGGGGCCCGGACCCGGTGACGTACGACGGGGACCTGACGAAGATCGCCTCCGCCGTGGTCGGGCCCAAGCCCGCGAGGCCGATCCCGGTCCTGCTGGCCGCGGGCAACAAGCGGGCCCTGCGGCGGCTGGTCGACCACGCCGACGGCTGGCTGCCGGTGGGCATGGGAGCCGAACAGCTCGCCGCGCAGTGGCGGGACTTGCAGGAGCTGGCGGCCGAACGCGGCCGCACGGAACCGATCGCGACGGTCGTGCGGGTGAACGCCGTCCACACGGCCAAGCCCTACGACGGGCCCGACCGCCAGCCCTTCCAGGGCAGCGCCGACCAGATCGTGGAGGACCTGGTGGCGCACGCCGCGGTCGGTCTCGACGAGATCCTGGTCGACCTCCAGACCACTCCGCGCGACGCCCAGGAGCTGAAGGAGGTCGCCGCGGAGGTGTACGAGAAGGCGCGGGCGGCCGGGGTCTGAACTGGTCCTAGTCCTCGGGGAGTTCGACCGGCGCGATCTCGTCGTAGACGTCACCGGGGCCCGGGTTGGACGGGTCGGTGGTGCCTCCGAAGTGGTGCATGACGCCCCAGACCGCGTTCAGCGCGGTCTGGACGGCGCCCTCGGCCCAGCCCGCCGTCCAGGAGATGTCGTCGCCCGCGAGGAAGATGCCCCGCTTGTCCGCGGGCAGCCGGTCCTGCACGAAGTGCGTGAACAGACGGCGCTGGTAACGGTAGTGGCCGGGCAGGTTGGCCTTGAACGCGCCCATGAAGTAGGGCTCGTTCTCCCAGGAGACGGTCACCGGGTTGCCGATGATGTGCTTCCTGATGTCGACGTTCGGATAGATCTCGCCGAGCGACTTCAGCATCACCTCCATCCGCTCGTTCGCGGACAGCGGCAGCCACTTCAGGCTGTCGTCGCACCAGGTGTAGGAGAGGCAGATGACGGCGGGCCGGTTGGGGCCGTCGTCGAGGAGGTACGTGCCGCGGGTCATCCGGTCGGTGAGCGTCATCGACATGACGTCCCGGCCGGTCGGGTCTCCGTTGCCGTCGACGGCCTTGTCCAGCCAGAACGGCCGGTCGATCGGGACGAACAGCTTCGAGGACTCCATGTAGTGGGTGCGCTCGATCGCGGTCCAGTGGTCGATCGGGAAGAGCGAGTCGTCGCAGGCGATCTTCGAGAGCAGCATCCAGGACTGGGCCGTGAAGACCGCCGCACGGTAGGTACGGATGTCGCCGGCCGCGTCCGTCACGGTGATCCGGTTGCCGCTGGTGCGGTGCAGCCGGGTGACGGCCGGGCGCGGCTCCCCGCCCCGGTGCAGCTTGGCGAGCGAGGTGCCGTGCTCCCAGTGCACGATCTTCTGCGGCTCGCGTTCCCAGAGCCGCAGCGGCAGCTGCTGGCTGCCGCCGACGATGCCGCGGTGGTGGTCGTCGGCCTCCGTGTAGACGACCCGCAGGATCTCCAGGATCGAGTTCGGGAAGTCCGTGTCCCAGCCGCCGGTTCCGAAGCCGACCTGGCCGAAGATCTCGCGGTGCCGGAAGGACTTGAAGGCCTCGGAGTCGCAGAGGAAGCCGTAGAAGGTCTGGTTGTCGAGCTTCTCGACCAGCCGGGACCAGATCTCGCGGATGCGCGGCACGTCCCGCTCGCGCATGGCGCGGTTCATGTCGGAGAAGTCGGCGCCCTCTTCGAGGCACTTGTTCCAGGCGTCGGCGACGTCACGGTAGACCTGCGGCAGGTCCGCGGCCGTCTCGGCGTAGTGCGACTCGCCCTTGAGGTCCACGACCGTCGAAGGGGTCGCCTCGGCGAGGGGGTTGGGGAAGGGCCGGGTCTCCAGTCCCACCATGTCGATGTAGTGCTGGAGGGCGGTGGAGGAGGGCGGGAAGCGCATGGCGCCCATCTCGGCGCTCAGCGAGGGGTCGCAGCCCTCGAAGCCGACGGTCCGCAGCCGTCCGCCGATCTGGTCGGCCTCGTACACGACCGGCTTCAGGCCCATCTTCATCAGCTCGTACGCGGCCACGATGCCGGACAGTCCGCCGCCGATGACCGCGACCTCGGCGCCGTGCTCGGTCGCGGGTATCTGGCCGAGGCCCGCCGGGTGGGCGAGGAAGTCGTCGTACGCGTAGGGGAAGTCCGGCCCGAACATGGTGATCGGCGGCTGCTGCTCGTCGGCGTGCTCGACGGCGTTGGGCACGGTGGACGTCATGGGCTACGGACTCCTTGCGACCTGCGAGAGGAATGAGGAAGGAAAAGCGGGGAGGGGAGGTCAGACCAGGGACCCGTAGAGGCCGGGCCGGCGGTCCTTGAGATAGGGATTCGCCTCGCGGGAGGCGGCGAGGAGCGCGGGGTCGACGTCGGCGACGAGAAGTTCCTCGCCGCGGCCTGCCCGGGCGCGGGTCACGCCGTCGGGCCCGGACAGGCCGGACAGGCCGAAGAACTCGAACTCGCCCTCCTGGCCCGCCCGGTTGACGTACGCCACGTACATCTGGTTCTCCCAGGCCCGCACCGGGACGAGGGACTCGGCGACGAACTGGAACGGGTGCATGTTCGCCGTCGGGACGAGCAGCAGGTCGGTGCCGGCGAGGGCGTGCGCGCGCACCGGCTCCGGGAACTCGACGTCGTAGCAGATCATGATCCCGACGGTGAGGCCGTTCAGTTCGGCCTGGACGACCGGCTGGTCGCCGGGCGTGAAGTGGTCGCGCTCGAAGCCCCCGAAGAGGTGGGTCTTGCGGTAGTTCGCGAGCCGGGTGCCGTCCGCGGAGATCAGCTGGGCCGAGTTGTGGACCACGTCCCCGGCGCGCTCCGGGTAGCCGTAGGCGATCGCCACGCCGTGCCGGTGGGCCAGCTCGGCGATCGCGTCCGCGCAGTCGCCGTCGGCGGGCTCGGCGAGACGGGCGACGTCGCCGCCGATCGCGTAGCCGGTCAGGAACATCTCGGGTGCGACGAGCAGCGCGGCGCCCTCGGCGGCGGCCCGGCCGACGGCGTCGTCGAGGGCCTTGAGGTTCTCGACGGTCGAGCCGGGGCGGCCGGAGCTCTGGAGCAGGGCGGTGCGCATGCGGGTCCTCACCGGGTACGGGGGGTCTGGGACCCTTTAGACGGTAGGTCCGCCGGCGGGGCCGGACAAGGAGGAGCCGTTGCGCGTGGCCGGACGGTTCGTTGCGTGATGCGGGCGTCCGCCGGTGATTCGTTGCGCCGTGGGTCTTCCTACAGCTCCCTCAGCCGCTCGATGATCTCCTTGAGCAGGGCCGGGTCGGCGGCCGGGCCGGTGGCGGCGACGCGGCGCGGACGGTCGATGCGGACCAGACCGGCCTCGGCGAGGTCGCCGAGCAGGACGCGCAGGACGGTGAGCGGCAGGTCGGCGTCGGCGGCGAGTTCCACGACCGGCCGGGCACCGCGCCGCACCAGGGCGAGCAGAGCTGTCCCGGCATGGTCGACGCCCGGCTCGCACCGGTCCGTGTGCACCGCCGTGACCTGGGACATCAGGTCGATGACCAGCCGTCCGGACGGCTCGGTGCGGCCCCGGGTCACGGTGTAGGGGCGGACCAGCGAGCCGGTCTCGTCCTCGTACCAGTGTTCGTCGCTCACCGCGGGGTCAGGGTGCCGAGCGGGCGGCCGCGTCCAGGTGGCGGCCGAGGCGGCGGACGAGCAGGGCCATCTCGTGGGCCAGCTGGCCGACATCGGTGCGGACGTCGCTGAGGACGGCCAGCCGGCTGCCGTGCCCGGCCGGGGTCACGAAGAGGTAGGCGTCGTCGAGCATCACCATGGTCTGCCGTACCTCTCCGGCGGCGAACCGCTCCCCCGCCGAGCGGGCCAGGCTGTGGAAGCCGGAGCAGAGGGCCGCGAGGTGCTCGATGTCGCGCCGCCGCATGCCCTCGGAGTGGCTGAGCGGCAGCCCGTCCGCGGTGAGCAGCACGGCCTGGCGGACGTGGTCCGTGCGGGCCACCAGGTCGTCGAGGAGCCAGCCGAGGTCGCTGCCGGGCGGCGTGCCGGGGTCCGGGGCGGCCTGGCTGTCACTGGTCGTCGGCACTGGGCGTCCTTTCGTCGGTGGCGGTCGGCCGGTCCGGGTCGAGGGGCAGTCCCCTGCGCCCGCGGTCCAGACCCCGCTGGAGGGCTCCGAAGACCGCTCTCATCTCGTCCGCGTCCAGCTCGCGGGCAGGTCCTGTCCCGGAGCCGGGCTCGGGCTCGGGCTCGGTGCGCAGCTCGGGAGCGAGAGAGGCCTGCCGTCTGCGGGTGGGCAGCGTGGGGACGGCGGACGCGCGCGACCCGCCGGAACCGGCACCCGCGGCCCCGTCCGGAGGGACCCCGGCGTCCGCCGCCCCGCCCGGACCGGCACCGGCGTCCGCCGCCCCGCCCGGACCGGCACCGGCACCGGCCGTGCCGGGCGCGGGGACACCGGTCCCCTCCGAGCCGCCGCGGAGACCGGCTTCCGCCTCGGCCCCCGGCACACTCGACCGCGCACCCGGCGCATCCGGTCGCCCACCCGGCACAGCCTCCCGCGCACCCGGCTGACCACCCTGCCGCGCACCCGTCACGGCGTCGGGCATGTCGTACCGCGCACCCGTCTCGGCCGCGGCGGTCGGCGCACTCGCCAGGACACGGGCCTGCGCACCGCCCGGTCCGGAACGCGTGTTCTCCCTACCGGGCCCGGAGTCCGTCTCCGCCAGCATCGTCGCCGGCAGCAGGACCGCCGCGGTGGTGCCGCCGTACGGCGACTCGCGCAGGGTCACCGCGATGCCGTGCCGGGCGGCCAGCCGGCCCACGACGTAGAGGCCGAGGCGGTCGTGGCGGGTCGGGTCGAAGGCCTCGGGGTCGGTGAGGGTGCGGTTAGCCTCGGCGAGCCGGCCGGGGTCCAGGCCGAGACCCCGGTCGTCGATCTCCAGGGTGAAGCCGTCGCCGGTCCGGCCGGTGCGCAGGGTGACCTGGGTGTGCGGCGGCGAGAACACGGTGGCGTTCTCCAGCAGCTCGGCGACCAGGTGCACGACATCGGCGACCGCGTCCGCCGCGACGCCGACCTCGGGCATCGGCGGCACCACGACCCGCGGGTACTCCTCGATCTCGCCGACGGCCGAGGACACCACGTCGGCGACGGGTACGGGCCGCCGCCAGCGCCGTCCGGGGGTCGCGCCGGAGAGGATGATCAGGCTCTCGGCGTGCCGGCGCATCCGGGTGGTCAGATGGTCGATGCGGAACAGCTCGGCCAGCACGGCAGGGTCGTCGGTCCGCCGCTCCAGGGTGTCGACGAGTTTCAGCTGGCGGTGCACGAGGGCCTGGTTGCGACGCGCGATGTTCAGCAGGACCGCGCTCAGGCCCCGGCGCAGGGTGGCCTGCGTGACCGCCGCCTCGACGGCGGCCAGCCGTGCCCGGTTGAACGACCGGCCGACGTCCCCGATCTCGTCGCGCCCCGCCTCCCCGGCGGCCAGCGGCGGCGCCTCGGCGGCCGCGTCCACCTCCTCACCGGCGCTCAACCGCTCCATCAGGGCCGGAAGCTGGTGCGCGGTGAGCAGGTCGGCCGCGTCGCGCAGGTTCTCCAGGCGACGGGAGACGCGGCGCGCGCCGCGCACCGTGCTCCCCAACGACAGCCCCACGGCCGCCAGTCCGACGACGCCGACGACCGCCGCCTTGGTCAGCTCCCGGTAGGCGAAGGCCCGTCCGCGCGCGGCGGCGTTCCGCGCCGCGTCGGTGCACAGCAGCATGTACTGCCGGACGGCCCGGTCGGTGGTCGAGCGCCAGGTGTCCGCGGCGACGGCCGCACCGGCCCGGCCGGCACCGGCGCGCAGCAGCGTGTCCTCGCCGCGCACCAGCGACCGGTACAGCTCGCCGCGCTGGAACCGCTCGAACAGGGCCCGGGAGTCGGCGGGCAGGTCCGCGACGTAGGTCCGCTCGAAGACGCGCCGGTCCTCGACGGCCGCGGTGAGGCCGCCGTACTGCGTGGCGGTGAGCCGTCCGGCGGCCCTGGCTCCCGCGACCAGCGCGTCCTCGCGGGAGACGAACTCCCGTACCCGGACCAGCTCGACGACGACCTGTGCCTCGCGGGCCAGCCGGCCGGCCTGGAGGGCGGTGAGGGCGGACTGGACGTCGAAGCCGGGTTCCACGAGGGCGCTGTAGTCGGCGACGGCGGTGTCCCAGGAGACCGTCCGGGACCGCACCCGCTCGCGCAGTGCTCCGAGTCCGCCGGTGGCGGTCACCATCGCGTCGAGGGCGGTGCGCTGCGGGCCGCTGAGGCGTCCGCGGTCTCCGTCGCGGACGGCGTCGCGCAGGGCGGCCACGGCCCGGTCGGTGCGTCGCAGCTGCGCCGTCAGGGCGGCGGCGGGTTCCGTGCCGGGCCGGGCGCCCAAGTAGGCCGCCGACAGCCGTCGTTCGAGCTGGATCTGGCCGACGGCGGTGTCCACGGGGGTGCCGAAGTCGTCGTACACCCCCTGGACCCGGATCAGGGCGCGCAGGTCGGCGGTGACGGAGACCATGGCGAAGCTCCACAGAGCCGTCAGCGCGACGGCCGGGGCGAGGGCGAGCGCCACGATCCGCGCGCGGACCGTGGCGGGTCGGCCGACTGTCCAGCGCATGGATTGCCTACCGGTGTTACCAGCGAGTAAGGAGCCGGGCACAACCTACGGGATGCCCCCGGCGACCGCAATGGTTGCCCCCGGTAACCCCGTCAGGGCCCGACGGCGAAGGTGCTCACGACGGCCGCGTGGTCGGAGGGCCAGTCGTTGCCCGCCACGTCGGGCCACGGCGCGGGGACGCCGCTGACGCGGGTCGTGGAGTCGAGTACGCGCAGCCCCCGGTGCAGGACGTAGTCGATGCGGTCCTGCGGCTCGGGGCGCCCGCTGCCGTCCTCCCGGACGGGGTGGACCGGCGACCAGGTGTGGCCCGGCGCGGCCACCGGGTCCGGATGCGCCTCCCGGTAGGAGTCGCGGAACCCGGCCTCCTCGGCGGCCTTGGTCACGGGCCACTCGACCTCCGGCCAGTCCAGGTGGGACGGGCAGTTGAAGTCGCCGACCAGGACCACGGGCACCGGGCCGTCCCCGATCAGGTCGAGCGCCTCACGCAGCTGCCCGAGCCGCAGCTCCTCGTGGGCGGCGAGTTCGGCCGATCCGAGCCCGTCGAAGTGGAACTCGTAGGGCCCGTAGGGGGTGTAGTGCAGATGCGCGGTCCACACGTCGACCTCGCGTCCGGGGCGTAGGGCGATCCGTACCCCGGCGGCTCCGTAGAAGCCGACCTCCGGGTCGCCCAGTCGGGCGGTGATCGGGTACCGGCTGATGATGCCGAGGTTCTCGCCGGCCGTGTGGTGGTGCCAGCCGAGGGCCTCGGCGAGTTCCCGGGCCGAGGTGCCGGCGGTCTCCTGGAGGCCGACGACGTCCGCTCCGGCGTCGACGACGGCCTTGATCTGCTTGGCCCGGTGGTCGTCGATCAGGCTGCCGCCGAGCCACAGGTTCCAGGACATGACCCGCAGTTCGGGTACGGCCATGTCGCTGAGCTGCTTCGGGGTGACCCCGACCAGGCTGTCCCGGACGGTCCGGCCGAGGGCGTCGCCGATCGGCGCGAGCGAGGGCACGGCGAGCACCGCGCAGCCCGCCGCCTCCGCCGAGGCGACCCCGGTCTCGGTGTCCTCGACGGCGACGCAGGCCGCCGGGTCGACGCCGAGGGCCCGGCAGGCGGCGAGGTAGGGGTCGGGGGCGGGCTTGGTGCGGCCGGTGTCGTCGGCGGTGACGGAGGCGGCGAACCGGCCTTCGCCGAGCGCGGCGAGCACGAGGTCGGCGACCGCGCGTGGGGACGCGGTGACCAGGGCGGTGGGAACGCCGGCCGCGGCGAGCGCGTCCAGCAGGTCGAGGGCGCCGGGGCGGGGCACGATGCCGGTGCGGACGGCGTCCGCGAACTCCCGGTGCAGTGCGGCCGCCAGGTCGGCGCCGGACCTGCCGGTGGCGCCGGCCAGCCAGTGGGCGGTGTGCTCGACCGGCCGGCCCAGCACGTCGGGTTCGTCGGCCTCGCCGAGCGGCCGCCCGGCGACGCGTTCCACCGCCTCCCACCACAGTCGCTCGGTGTCGACGAGCGTTCCGTCCATGTCGAACAGGACGGCCTGGAGCGGGAGTCGGGGGTGGGGGGTCACGTTGTCGTCATTCCTCACGTCGGGACTGATGGACGCTTCCGGATCTCCGGAAGCGTTACTTCTGGGTACGCTCCGCCACGAGCACCGGCCGCTCGGGCAGCGACACGCTCACCGCCGCTCCGGCGCCCAGGCCGGCCGCCTCGTGGGCGGACAGGTCGGCCTTGGCCTCGGTACCGTCGGCGAGCCGCACGGTGACCCGGACCACGGCTCCGAGGAAGGCGGTGGCGACGACGGTGGCGCCGCCGGTGGCGTCCGCGCGCACCCGGACCGCCTCGGGCCGCACCAGGACGTCGACCTCACGGGCCCGCGGCGCCGGTCCGTCGAGCGGCAGCCGCTGTCCGAGCACCGCGACCACGCCGTCCTCTACCGTGCCCGGGATCCGGCTCATCGTGCCGACGAACTCGGCGACGAAGGCGGTAGCGGGACGGCCGTACAGCTCGGCGGGCTCGGCGCACTGTTCGAGCCGCCCGGCGCGCATCACGGCGACCCGGTCGGCCATGGACAGCGCCTCCTCCTGATCGTGCGTCACGAACAGCGTGGTGATGCCGAGTTCCTGCTGGAGGCGGCGGATCTCCTCGCGGAGCGTCAGCCGGACCTTGGCGTCCAGGGCCGACAGCGGCTCGTCGAGGAGGAGCACGCGGGGCCGCAGGGCGAGGGCGCGGGCGAGCGCGATGCGCTGCTGCTGGCCGCCGGAGAGCTGGTGCGGGAACCGCTCGCCCTTGTCGCCGAGGCCGACCAGGTCCAGCAGTTCGGCGGCCCGGGCGCGCCGTTCGGAGGTGCGGACCTTGCGCATGCGCAGCCCGAACGCCACGTTGTCGACGGCGTTCAGGTGCGGGAAGAGGCTGTACGACTGGAAGACCATCCCGGCGTCGCGGCGGTGCGCGGGCACCGAGGTGACGTCCTCGCCGTCCACCAGCACGGCGCCGGAGTCGGGGTGTTCGAACCCGGCGAGCATGCGCAGCGCGGTGGTCTTGCCGCAGCCGGACGGACCGAGCAGGGCCAGGAACTCCCCCGGCCGGACGGTGAGATCGAGGCCGTCGAGGGCGACGGTGGTGCCGAACTCCCGTCGCAGGGAGCGGAATTCGACGGTGGCGGCGGTGGCGGTGGCCTTCTCAGGCGTGCTGACACTCATGGTTCATCCCCGGGAGGAAGCGGTTCGGTCACGGCCGCCGGCACCGGCGAGCGCGAGGAGCAGGGCCCAGGTCACCAGGAGACTGAGCACGGAGACGGCGACGGACATCTGGGCCTGCGAGCCGCCGACGTTGTAGATCCACACGGCGAAGGGCTGGAAGCCGAGCAGGCGGGCGACGGTGAACTCGCCGAGCACCAGCGCCAGGGTGAGGAAGGCGGCGTTGAGCAGCGCGCCGCGCAGGTTGGGCAGCACGGCCCGCACCAGGGCCTGCGGCCAGTCGGCGCCGCAGCTGCGGGCGGCCTCGACGAGGGTGCGGACGTCGACGGCGCGCAGTCCGGCGTCCAGCGCACGGTAGACGAAGGGCAGCGCCATCACGACGTACGCGAGGACCAGGACGACCGGGAAGTCGGGGTTCTGGACGGCGACGAACGTCTCGAACAGAGGGGTCCGTGACAGGTGGTCCGGCCCCCACTTCAGGACGCTCGCGATCCCGGCCACGAACGCGATCGGCGGCACCACCAGCGGCAGCGAGCAGACGATCTCGACCACGGGCCGCAGCCTCGGCGCGCTCAGCCGCAGCGCGACCACGGCGGGCACCATCAGGAGCAGCACGACGGCGATGGTGGCGAGGGCCAGTTCCAGCGAGAGCAGCAGGCTGGAGAGGAAGCCGTCCGCGGAGAGGATCTGCGTGTAGGCGTCGAAGGTGACGCCCTGGCCGGGCACGTCCACCGTGAAGACGACGGAGGCGCCCAGCGGGACGAGGAAGTACAGGGCGGCGAGGCCTAGGACGGCCCAGCGCCAGGGGGTCAGGCGTCGAGCCATCGGGCACTCCGTCGTTGCAGGGGCAGGTACACGGCCATCACCACGCCCGCCACCAGCACCATGTCCAGGCTGAGGGCGAGGGCCACGTTCTCCTGGCCGACCAGGACGTTGCCGGAGAGGGCGTCGGCGATCTGCAGGGTCACCAGCGGGACCGCGCTGCCGACCATCGCGGCGGCGGTGGCGTAGGCGGCGAAGGCGCTGCCGAAGAGCAGCACGAGCCCGCCGAGCAGCGAGGGCGCGAGCACGGGCAGCGCCACGAACCGCCAGTACTGCACGCCGGTGGCGCCGTTGTTCAGCGCGGCCTCCCGCCACTGGGCGCGCAGTCCGTCCAGGGCCGGTGTGATGGTGAGGACCATCAGCGGGATCAGGAAGTACAGGTAGACCAGGACGAGCCCCCAGAAGCTGTACAGGTTCCAGCCGTGGTCGGCGAGGTGCAGGTGCACGGTCAGCACACCGGCGTTGCCGAGGGTCGCCACGAACGCGAAGGCCAGCGGCACTCCGCCGAAGTTGGCGAGCACGCCGGAGGCGGTGAGCACGGCCTCGCGCAGCGCCCGGGAGCGCGAGCTGACCACGGCCTGCGCGAGCGGCAGTCCGAGGACGGCGGCGATCAGGGCGGAGAGGGCGGACAGCTTGACGCTGCCGACGAGGGCGGTCAGGTACGGGCCCTGGAGCGAGTCGGTGAGGTTGCTCCCGGTGTACGAGGACACCCCGGTCGCCGGGTCCTTGACCGTGAAGGCGCCGTTCAGCATGGCCACGGCCGGGAGCCCGAAGGCGACGGCCGTGAAGACGAGCAGCGGGACGACGGCGAGCCAGCCGGGGGCGCGGCGCCGCCGCTTCTGGGAAGCGGCGGACGCCACGTCGGCCCGCGTGAGCGTGGCCGTCATCCGGAGACGGCCTTCGACCAGCCGGTCGAGAGCACCGTCTTGGCCTTGTCCTGCTGGGCCTCGGTCGGGAAGGACGGCGTGCCGGTGACCGCGGGGAGCTTGGCGGCGGCCGTCTTGTCCAGCGTGCCGGCCGAGTCCATGGAGGTCATCAGGACCGGGCGGGCGTAGCCCTTGAGCCACAGGTTCTGGCCCTCGGTGCTGTACAGGTACTCCTGCCACAGGCGGGCGGCCGCCGGGTGCGGGGCGTCCTTGTTGATGGCCTGCGAGTAGTACTGGGCGTACTGGCCGTCGGAGGGGATGCTGACCTTCCAGTCCACGCCCTTGGACTTGAACTCGTCGGCGTAGCCGGCGTTGAGGTAGTCCCAGTCGATCGAGATGGGCGTCTCGCCCTTCTCGACGGTGGCCGGGGTGGACTCGACGGGCGTGTAGTTGCCGTTCTTCTTCAGCTTGGCGAAGAAGTCCAGGCCGGGCTGGATGTCGTCGAAGGAGCCCTTGCCCGCGAGCGCGGCCGCGTACACGCCGCCGAAGGCGGAGCCGGACTTGGTCGGGTTGCCGTTGAGGGCGACCTGGCCCTTGTACTGCGGCTTGAGCAGGTCGGCGAAGGTGGTGGGGCAGGACTTGACGCGCTTGGCGTCGCAGCCGATGGAGATGTAGCCGCCGTAGTCGTTGTACCAGCGGGCCTGCGGGTCCTTCTGGGCGGTGGGGATGTCGGCGTACGTGGTCACCTTGTACGGCGCGAGCAGCCCCTGCTGGGCGGCGCTGAGCGCGAAGGACGAACCGAGGTCGAGCACGTCCGGCGCGCGGTCCTGGCCCTTGCGCGAGGTCACGGCGTTGATCTCGTCCTGGCTGGAGCCGTCGGGGCTCTCGTCCTCGATCTTGATGCCGTACTTCTTCTGGAAGCCGTCGATGATGGCGCCGTAGTTGGCCCAGTCACGGGGCACGGCGATGATGTGCAGCGCGCCCTCCTTCTTCGCCGCGGCGACCAGCTTGTCCATGCCGCCGAGGTCGGCGGCGGAGGCGGCGGTGGCGGCGTTCTTGCCGTCGGAGGTGGTGGACGACGCGTTGTCGGGGGCGGCGCCGCAGGCGCTCAGGGCGAGCGCGGCTACGACGGCGAGGGAGCCGCCAAGGACGGCGGTTCTCGGCAGGGACACGATCACGGTCTCTCCAGGGAGTACGCACGAGGGTGGCGCTGTGGGCGGCGCTGTGGCGGGCGCCGAGCGAACTTGTCTGAACAAGTTGACCCCAGTACGCCCGGCGCGAATGACCTGTTCATGAACACAGCAGAAACACCAGCCCCTGATTCCCTGCACATTCGCGGCTCACACGCATCACCCCAGGACGTCGATTAGGCTGGTCACGCTGTGCACAGCGGTCTGATCAGAGGGGAAGCATGACGGCGCGACACGAGGAGATCGCCGACGAACTGCGGCGCGCCATCGACCGCGAGGAGTACACCGTCGGCAGCCGGCTGCCCGCGGAGACGGAGCTGGCGGCGCAGTACGGCGTGTCCCGCGGCACCGTCCGCCAGGCCGTCGCCGCGCTCACCTCGGAGGGGCTGATCGGCTCCCGCCAGGGCGCCCGCCGGATGGTGCTGGCCAGCCGGCGCAGCCAGAGCTTCGCGGAGCTGCGCAGTTTCGCGCAGTGGGCGAGGTCGATGGGCCGCGAGGCGACCGGGCACGTGGTGTCCCAGGAGTACCGCCCGGCCAGCCACGAGGACGTGGTCCGTCTCCAACTCACCTCAGGCACGCGGGTGTTGCACGTACTGCGGGTCCGTGGCCTGGACGGTGAGCCGGTGTTGCTGGAGCGCACGGTGTACGCGGACTGGATCTCCCCGGCGGTCGAGACGATAGAGCCGGACTGCCCGTCGGTCACGCAACGCCTCTACGAGGACAAGGGGTTGGTCTTCGCGTACGGCGAGCACGTCATCGACGCGGTGGCGGCGGGGGCGCAGGACGCGGAACTGCTCGGCATCCGCCGCACGAGCCCGCTGCTGCGGGTGCGGCGCGTGACGACGACGCGGGAGGGGCGGCCGGTGGAGTGGTCCGACGACCGGTACCGGTCGGACGCGGTGAGCTTCAGCGTGCACAACTCCATCGGCAACAACGCGCTGGCGCGGAAGACGGCGGGATAGCGGACGGGGTGCGCTGTCGGCGCCGGATGCGGGTACGCCGTGGCCGTTCTCGCGGTTCCCCGCGCTCTGAAGGGGCGCGGGAATCGCGCGAACGGCCCCCACCGGGCCGCACCCGGCGTACGACGGCTCAGCCCGGGGCCCCCGAGGAGAACCTCCTCAGCAGCGGGGACAGCACCAGGACCGACTTGGTGCGTTCCACGAACGGCTCCCCCGCGATCCGCTCCAGCACCCGCTCGAAGTGCCGCATGTCCGACGCGAAGACCTGCACGACCGCGTCGGCCTCACCGGTGACCGTGGACGCGGCCACGACCTCCTGGTAGCGCTCCAGCCCCCGCTGGATCGTCTCCGGCGAGGTGTTGCGCCGGCAGTAGATCTCGACGAACCCCTCCGTCTCCCAGCCGAGGGCCGCCGGATCGACCCGCACGGTGAAACCGGTGATCGCTCCGGTGGCGCGCAGCCGGTCCACGCGCCGTTTGACGGCGGGCGCGGACAGGCCGACCAGTTGCCCGATGTCCGCGTAGGAGCGGCGGGCGTCCTCGGCGAGGGCGTGCACGATGCGTTCGTCGAGATCGTTCAGCAAGGGGTCGTTCAGCTTTCGGGTGGTGCAGGACGGGACCGGCGACAGCCGTACACGAAGTAGAACACGAGCCCGGCCGCCGTCCGTGAAGCGGCTAGCTCCAGCTCGCGTGCAGTGGCTTGCCCTCCGCGTACCCGGCCGCGCTCTGGATGCCCACGATCGCCTTCTCGGCGAACTCCTCCAGCGATCCGGCGCCGGCGTAGGTGCACGAGGACCGCACGCCCGCGATGATCGAGTCGATCAGGTCCTCGACGCCCGGCCGGGCCGGGTCGAGGAACATCCGGGAGGTGGAGATGCCCTCCTCGAAGAGCGCCTTGCGGGCCCGGTCGTAGGCGGACTCCTCGGACGTGCGGTTGCGCACCGCGCGCGCCGAGGCCATGCCGAAGGACTCCTTGTAGAGGCGGCCGTCGGCGGCCTGCTGGAGGTCGCCGGGCGACTCGTAGGTGCCGGCGAACCAGGAGCCGACCATCACGTTGGACGCGCCCGCGGCCAGCGCCATGGCGACGTCCCGCGGGTGCCGGACGCCACCGTCGGCCCAGACGTGCTTGCCGTACTTCTTCGCCTCCGCGGCGCACTCCAGGACGGCCGAGAACTGCGGCCGGCCGACGCCCGTCATCATGCGGGTGGTGCACATGGCGCCGGGGCCCACACCGACCTTGACGATGTCCGCGCCCGCCTCCACGAGGTCCTTGACGCCCTCGGCGGAGACGATGTTGCCGGCCGCGATCGGCACCTTCGGGTCGAGGCCGCGGACCAGCTTGACCGCGCTGATCATCGATTCCTGGTGGCCGTGCGCGGTGTCGATGACGAGCGTGTCGACACCGGCGTCGAGCAGTTGCTTGGCCTTGTCCGCGAAGTCCCCGTTGATGCCGACGGCGGCGGCGATCCGCAGCCTGCCCCGCGCGTCGGTGGCCGGGGTGTACAGGGTGGCGCGCAGGGCGCCCTTGCGGGTGAGGATGCCGGCCAGCCTGCCGTCGCGGTCGACGGCCGGGGCGTAGCGGCGGTTGGCCGCGTCCAGCTTGTTGAACGCCTCGCGCGGGTCGATGTCCGCGTCGAGGAGCAGCAGGTCGCGGGACATGACCTCGGCGAGCTGGGTGAAGCGGTCGACGCCGTTGAGGTCCTGGTCGGTGACGACGCCGACGGGACGGCTGTCCTCGTCGACGACGACGCCCGCGTTGTGCGCGCGCTTGGGCAGCAGGGCCAGCGCGTCGGCGACGGTCTGGTGCGGGGCGAGCACGATCGGGGTGTCCAGCACGAGGTGGCGGCTCTTCACCCAGGTGATGACGTCGGTGACCACGTCGATCGGGATGTCCTGCGGGATGACGACGAGACCGCCGCGCCGGGCCACCGTCTCGGCCATCCGCCGGCCCGCGATCGCGGTCATGTTGGCGACGACCAGCGGGATGGTGGTGCCCGTGCCGTCCGGCGAGTCGAGGTCGACGCCCTGCCGCGAGCCGACCGCGGAGCGGCTCGGCACCATGAAGACGTCGTCGTACGTCAGGTCGTACGCGGGCTGGATGTCATTGAGGAAACGCACGTGCCGCACATCCCGGTGGATCAGAGGTGACCCCCGGACCGGCCGGCCAGGGGGAAGAGCACGTACTTCATTGTCCCATGGGGACCGGTATGCGGTGCCCGGGACGAACGTCCAGGCAGGTCAGGCCCGTCTGGGAGGAAGCTACAAGGGCGGTCGGCGCAGCCTGCCGGGTCAGCCGGGGGCGAGCGCCACGGTCAGCCGCGGTTCGTCGTCACGCCTTGCCGGGAGCCGGGGGCAGGTCGTCGAGGAAGTCGCCGGAGGGCACGTGGAAGAGGGTGCCGGTGACCGCCGTGGAGAAGTCGAGGATGCGGTCGTAGCGGGCGTCCTCGTTGCCGAGGAACATGTTGCGGAGCATGTGCTCGATGACGTCCGGCCGGCGGGCGTACCCGATGAAGTAGGTGCCGAACTCGCCCCGTCCGGGGCTGCCGAAGGGCATGTTGTCGCGGACGATGTCCTGCTCCTTGCCGTCCGGTCCGGTGACGGTGTTCAGGTCGACGTGCGAGCCCTGCTCCTCCAGTTCGATGTTGGTCAGCTTCGTCCGGCCGATGATCCGCTCCTGCGTCTCGACCGGCAGCGCGTTCCAGGCGTCGAGGTCGTGCAGGTACTTCTGCACGATCACGTAGCTGCCGCCGGCGTGCGCGGGGTCCTCCGCGCCGATCAGGACGTCCCTGCGGGCGGCGGCGCCGACCGGGTTCGCGGTGCCGTCGACGAAGCCCAGCAGGTCACGGGCGTCCAGGTACTTGAAGCCCTGCACCTCGTCCTCGACGGTGACCGCGTCGCGCAGCCGGTGCATGATCTCGGCGGCGAGCCCGAAGCAGAGGTCGAACCGGGTGGCCCTGATGTGGAAGAGAAGGTCGCCGGGGGTGGCGACGGCGGTGTGCCGGGCGCCTTCCAGGGGCCGGAAGGGATGCAGTCCGGCCGGCCTCGGGTAGTCGAACAGCCGGTCCCAGGCGTCGGAGCCGATCCCGGCGACACAGCTCAGGGCGCCGTCGGGGGCGCCGAACCCGAAGCTGCGGCAGAGCGCGGCGAGGTCGCCGAGCACGTCCCGTGCCCGCTCCTCGTGCCCGGGGCCGACGCTGACCACCAGGAAGATCGCGGCGGTGGTCAACGGCCCGAGCACCGGCTGTGGTTCGGCGTCCCGTGCGGGCTGGGGTTCAGTGGTCACCGCGTCCTCCCGAAGTGTTCGGCACTCGGCCTTCGTGCCCGTATGTCCTCCACATGATCGGGGTTCGCGGCGCCCGGTCGGCGCAGACGCTCCACGCGAGCCGCGCGCCACAACCCGGCTTCCCCTGAATTTCTTTCGCGACACCGGAATAGACAGACCTGTCTATGGGGTTGGCCAGGGCATGTAGACAGACCTGTCTACTCAATTCAGGCATCTGTGAACCGACGATCTCCGGCACCGTCCCCGCGAAGGATCTCTCCTGATGAACCACCTCGCACAGCACGCCCGACCCACGGCGCAGAGCAGGCCGATCCCGCCGCGCGCGGCGTTCTACGTGCTCGCCTCCATCGTCGTCTCCTTCCTCGCCGCCTCCAGCGCGCCGACCCCGCTCTACGCCACCTACCAGGCCGAGTGGGGCTTCAGCCCGATCACCACCACCGTGGTCTTCGGCATCTACGCGATCGCCGTCCTCTCCGGCCTCCTGGTCCTCGGCAAGCTGTCCGACCATGTCGGCCGCCGCCCCGTGCTGATCTCCGCGATCGCCGCCCAGGTCGTCGCGATGGTGCTGTTCTCCACCGCCGGCGGCGTCGGCGAACTGCTCGTCGCCCGGATCGTGCAGGGCCTGTCCACCGGTGCCGCGCTCGGCGCCGTGGGCGCCGCGATGATGGACGTCAACCGCGCCCGGGGCACCGTGGCCAACGCCTTCGCCCCCGGCCTGGGCACCGCCACCGGCGCCCTGGTCAGCGGCTTCGTCGTGCAGTACCTGCCCGCCCCGACCCACACCGTCTACCTCGGCCTGCTCGGCGTGTTCGCGGCCCAGGCCGTCGCCATCGCCCTGATCGACGAGACCGTCAGCCGTGCGCCGGGCGCGCTCGCCTCCCTGGTGCCCGAGATCAAGCTCCCGCGCCCGGTCCGCGGCGCGGCCCTCGCGGCGGCCCCGGTCATCTTCGCCGTCTGGGCGCTCGCCGGGTTCTACGGCTCCCTCGGCCCGGCGCTGGTGCGCACCCTGGTCGGCTCCACCTCCGCCGTCTGGGGCGGCCTCGGCCTGTTCGTCCTCGCGTTCGTGGCGGCCGTGGCCGTTCTCGTGCTGCGCGGCGCCCGGGCGACGACCGTGATGTACACCGGCATCGGCGCGCTGGTCGCCGGCGTCGCCGTCACGCTGCTGGCCGTCGAGCAGAACGCACCGGGCCTGTTCTTCGCCGGCACGGCCGTCGCCGGCTTCGGCTTCGGCAGCGGCTTCCAGGGCGGCATCCGCACCGTGCTGCCGCTGACCCGGCCGCACGAGAGCTCGGGCGTGCTGTCCCTGCTGTTCGTCGTCGCCTACCTCGGCATGGGCGTCCCGGCCGTCGTCGCCGGAACCCTGGTGGTGCACGGCGGCGGACTCGTCCCGACCTCCGAGGAGTACGGCGCGGTGGTCATCGGCCTGGCCCTGCTGGCCCTCGCGGCCCTGCTGCTGCGCCACCGGACGCCGATGGCGTCCGGGGTGCTGGTGGCCTCCGGCGGCACGCCCGCCGTCGAGGTGCGGGAGGCCGGGCACGCCGACGCGGTGTCGCCCCGCTGACCGGGCAGGCAGCGGTCCCCGTCGCCCGTAGAGTGGAAACGTCGAGAAGGTGGGTGGCATGACGAAGGCGTTGAGTGCCAAGGCTCCGACGGCCCGGGAGCGCCTGCTCTCCGCCGCGAACGAGCTGTTCTACGCGGAGGGCGTGCAGTCGGTCGGGATCGACCGGATCATCGAGCGCGCCGGCGTCGCCAAGGCCTCGCTGTACAACACCTTCGGCGGCAAGGAACAGCTCATCCGCGCCTATCTCGACTCCCGGTACGCCCGGATGTCCGCCCGCCTGCTGCGCGCCGTCGACGGCGCCGACGACCCGCGGGAGCGGCTGCTCGCCGTCTTCGACGCGCAGACCGCGCTCTTCTCCGAGCAGGGCTTCCACGGGTGCGCCTTCCTGGCGGCCAGCGCGGAGGCCAAGCCGGGCGGCACCATCGAAGAGGTCTCCGACACCTACCGGGCCTGGGTCCGGGCGCTCCTGACCGACCTGGCCCGGGAGGCCGGGGCGCCGGATCCCGCGAGCCTGGCCCGCCAGCTCCAGCTGCTGTACGACGGAGGCAGCGTCTCCGCGCGGATGGACCGCGACCCGACGGCGGGCGTGGTCGCCCGGCAGGCGGCGGCCCTGCTGATCGACGCGGCGCTGGCCGCCGGGCAGCCCGCTTCCTGAGCCCTTCCGCCCCACGGGGACGCGCGGCGGCCCGAGCCGGACGGGCGGACCGCCACGGCAGCGTCGGCACCGGTACCGGCGCCGCCGCGGCGGTCCCCCGTCAGGCGCCGTCGGGGTCCGAGCGGCTCAGGGTCGGCTTGGGCGTGGGCCCCGCCGTCATCAGGTAGTCGGCGGCCGAGGTGTCGGTGACGAGGCTGGTGACCAGCCCCGACCTCAGCACCGCGTCGATCGCCGCCGCCTTGCGCTGCCCGCCCGCGATCGCGACGACCTCGGGGATCCGGCGCAGCTGGTCGGCCTTGACCGTGATGCACCGCTCGCCGAGGTCCCGTCCGACCCGGCGGCCGTCGGCGTCGAAGAGGTGCGCGGCCATCTCCGCGGCGACACCGAGCGTGGCGTAGTGCGCCCGCTCCTCGTCGCTGAGCATGTCGTGCACCGTCGAGATCCCGGGCTCCCAGGAACCGATGGACACGCAGGCGACCGTGACCTTGTCGAAGTACTCGAAGGCCCGGGCGATGCCCGTCTGGTTGCGCAGCGCGGCCGCGGTGGCCGCGTCCGGCAGCAGCATCGGCGCGTAGATGGGGTGCGCGTCGCCGCCCGACACCTGGGCGGCCCGCCGGACGGCCTCCACCGAACCGCGCTCGGAGGTCCCGGCGTCGTACACGCCCGTCAGCTGCACCACCGTGCACGGCGGCAGCCGGTCCAGCGCCGCCGCCATGTGGATGGTGGACCGGCCCCAGGCGAGGCCGAGCACGTCCCCCTCGTTGACCAGTTCGCCGAGCAGGTCGGCGGCCACCTCACCGAGGTTCTCCGGATCGGGGGTCTCCTCCGCCTCGGCGGGGGACTCCACCACGACGGCGTGCCGCAGGCCGTAGCGGGCGCGGAGCGCGTCCGAGCGCTCGGCGTCCAGTTCGGCCGGCACACGGATCTCGATGCGCACGAGATCCCTTTCGAGGGCGGTCTCCAGCACCCGGGCCACCTTGAAGCGGCTGACGCCGAACTCCTCCGCGATCTGGATCTTGGACTTGCCCTCCAGGTAGAAGCGGCGGGCCATGGCCGCCGCCTGCACCAGCTCAGCGGGTCCCATCCGCATGGCTGACCGGCCCGCCGACATACCCGACACGGCCATCTCCTCACTGCTGTTCACACTCTGGATACGCCGTTCATCCTCGCAGATCCGGCGCAGTCGATCAGCCCTGATCGGAGCCGTTCACGTTCCCGTACCTCAGTGGTCGCACGCCCAGGACGCGGCAGCCGTCGCCGCCTCGGCCCGGGTGCGCAGTGCACGTACCGCCTCTGCCGGGTCGTTTGCCCCGTACACCGCGGAACCTGCCACAAAAACGTCGGCTCCGGCGTCCGCGCACCGCTCGATCGTCGTCGCCGAGACGCCGCCGTCGACCTGCAGCCACAGCTCCAGCCCGTGCTTGGTGATCAGCTCCCGGGTGCGGCGGATCTTCGGAAGCATGATGTCGAGGAAGGCCTGACCGCCGAATCCGGGCTCCACCGTCATGATGAGCAGCATGTCCAGCTCGGGCAGCAGATCCTCGTACGGCTCGATGGGCGTCGCGGGCTTGAGCGCCATGGAGGCGCGGGCGCCCTTCGCCCGGATCTCGCGCGCGAGCCGCACCGGGGCGGCCGCCGCCTCCACGTGGAAGGTGACGGACGAGGCACCCGCTTCGACGTACTGGGGTGCCCAGCGATCGGGGGCCTCGATCATCAGATGGCAGTCCAGCGGGATGTCCG
This sequence comes from Streptomyces sp. NPDC101237, assembly GCF_044767465.1. Classification (NCBI taxonomy): domain Bacteria; kingdom Bacillati; phylum Actinomycetota; class Actinomycetes; order Kitasatosporales; family Streptomycetaceae; genus Streptomyces; species Streptomyces sp. NPDC101237. The sequence goes on from NZ_JBIWNY010000021.1 coordinate 105,441, forward strand.
TGGCTCGGGCCAGGGATTCTACGACCGGCACACCGAGCGTGAGGTTCGGGACGAAGTGGTTGTCCATGACGTCGACGTGGAGCCAGTCGGCGCCTTCGACCGCCTTCGCCTCGTCCGCAAGGCGGGCGAAGTCGGCGGACAGGATGCTGGGGTTGATCTGCGCGGCCATGCGTCAAGCCTGCCATGCCCCGCCGGGGAGGGCCGCGTGGGGTTCCGGGGTGGTTGCGGTCGGGCCCCGGCCACCGGCCGGTGGGGGCTGATCGGGCAGTCCCCGGCGCCCCTTGCGGGGCGCTGCCCGACCGCGTCTCCCGGCAGGCGCCCTCAACCGGTCCTGCGGATCAGCGCCAGGTACATCGCGTCCGTGCCGTGCAGGTGCGGCCACAGCTGGACGTCCGGGCCCTCGCCGAGGTCGGGGACGCCCGGCAGCAGCGGGCGCGCGTCCAGCAGCTCCGTCTCCGGGCGCTGCTTCAGCACGTCCTGGACCACCGCCCGCGTCTCGGCGAGATGCGGCGAGCACGTGGCGTACCCGACGACACCGCCGACCCGCACCGAGTCGATCGCCGTGCGCAGCAGGGAGCGCTGCAGCGGGGCGAAGTTGTCCAGGTCCTCGGGCCGGCGGCGCCAGCGCGCCTCCGGGCGGCGCCGGAGCGCGCCCAGACCCGTGCAGGGCACATCCATCAGGACCCGGTCGAAGGTGCCGGGACGCCACGGCGGCCGGGTGCCGTCGGCGGCGATGACCTGGTACGGCCCCGGATTGCCGTGCAGCGCCTTCGCCACCAGGCCGGCCCGGTGCGGCTGCTTCTCCGAGGCGAGGAGCACGGCCCCGCGCTCCGCCGCGAGCGCCGCGAGCAGCGCGGCCTTGCCGCCGGGCCCGGCGCAGCCGTCGAGCCAGGCGCCGTCCGGGCCGTCCAGCGGCGCGTTGGCGAGCGCGAGGGCCACCAGCTGGCTGCCCTCGTCCTGCACGCCGGCCCGCCCTTCCCGTACGGCCTCGACGGCGCCGGGCTCGCCGCCCTCGCTGAGCCGCACCGCGTACGGCGACCAGCGGCCCGGCACGGCCGCCTCCTCGTCGAGCAGTTCCGCGGTCGTGGCCCGGCCGGGCCGCGCCACCAGCGTCACCTCGGGCCGTTCGTTGTCGGCGGACAGCAGGTCCTCGATCCCGGCCCGGCCCCCGCCCAGCGAGTCCCACAGGGCGGAGACGACCCACCGCGGGTGCGAGTGCACCACGGCGAGATGGTCCTCGGGGTCCTCGTCGTAGGGCGGCGCGACCTTCGCGAGCCAGCCGTCGAGGTCGTCCTGCGCGATCTTGCGCAGCACGGCGTTGACGAACTTGGCCCGCCCGTCGCCCAGCACCACCCGGGCCAGCTCGACGGAGGCGGACACGGCGGCGTGCGTCGGGATCCGGGTGCCGAGCAGCTGGTGCGCGCCGAGGCTCAGCACGTCGAGGACCGGCGGGTCGACCTCGCGCAGCGGCCGGTCCACGCACGCGGCGATGATCGCGTCGTACGTCCCCTGCCGGCGCAGCGTCCCGTACACCAGCTCGGTCGCGAGGGCCGCGTCCCTGCCGTCGAACCGGTCGGGGCCCTCCTTCTCGCGTGCCTTGCGCAGCAGCGGCGGCAGGACGAGGTTGGCGTAGGCGTCCCGCTCGTCCACGGCGCGCAGCGCCTCGAAGGCGAGGAGACGGACGGGGTCCTTCTGGGGACGGCGGTAGGGCTTGGCGGGCCGACGCGGCCCCCGGGACTGCTGGCTCACGAAAAAGGTGCTCCGGAGATGGGAGAGGTGCGGCCTTCCAGCGTACGCCGGGCGCACCGGAAGGCCGTGGCCGGGAAGGGACGGCTCAGTCGCCGAGGGTCTCGCCGGCGCCGATGCGCACGCCGCGCGCCCAGTCCGCCGCCCGCATCGGCTTCTTGCCCTGGGCCTGCACCCACAGCAGCTCCACGGCGTACGACCCGGTCCCCACGTGCGCGCTGTTCTTGCCCACGGCGATCTCGGCCGGCGCCAGATCGGTCCGCTCGGGCACCGGCGCGACCTGGATCAGCTTGAGCCGCTCCCCGCGGAAGGTGGTCCAGGCGCCGGGCGCGGGAGTGCAGCCGCGCACCACCCGGTCGACCCGCAGGGCCGGCGCCGACCAGTCGATCCTGGCGTCCTCGACGGTGATCTTGGGAGCGAGGGTGACGCCCTCGGCGGGCTGCGGCACGGCCTTGAGCGTGCCGTCCTCGATGCCGTCCATGGTGGCGGCGAGCAGCCCCGACCCGGCGAACGCGAGCCGCGTCAGCAGGTCGCCGCTGGTGTCGGTGGGCCGGACCTCCTCGGTGACGGTCCCGTAGACGGGCCCGGAGTCGAGGCCCTCCTCGATCAGGAAGGTGGACGCGCCCGTGATCTCGTCGCCCGCCATGAGGGAGTGCTGCACCGGAGCCGCCCCGCGCCAGGCGGGCAGCAGCGAGAAGTGCAGGTTGACCCACCCGTGGGCCGGCACGTCGAGGGCGACCCGGGGCAGCAGCGCGCCGTAGGCCACGACCGGGCAGCAGTCCGGGCCGATCTCCCGCAGCCGCTCCAGGAACTCCGGATCGCGCGGCCTGAGCGGCTTCAGCACCTCGATGCCCGCCTCCGCAGCCCGCTCGGCCACCGGAGAGGCGATCAGCCTGCGGCCCCGCCCGGCCGGCGCGTCGGGCCGCGTGACCACGGCGGCCACCTCGTGTCGCCCGGAGGCGATGAGGGCGTCCAGAGCGGGGACGGCGACTTCGGGGGTACCGGCGAAGACGAGCTTCATGGGCGAGTGAGGGCCTCTCGGACACGACGGACACGGGCAGCACGCAAGTCTATGCCGCGCACCGTGGACCGCCGACGGCGAACACCCCACCGGCCGCGCGGCCCCCGCCGACCGAACGGGCGGTGCGCGGGCGGAAGAACACGGCGTACGCATATGCCCTCACGCCCCCACACCGTGACCAGCCGCGCGCCCACGCGTTGGTCAAGGAAGAGTTGACCACAACGGGCCGCCTGCGCGGCCCATTCCTTTCAACGCCGGTTCGAGAGGCTTGTTCATGGCCGACCACGCAACCCACGACGCCCAGGCCCGGGCCAGCCTGCACTTGTTGGTGCGGGACATCGAGCGGGTCCGCCGGCAGGTGGACGCACTGCGCACGCTCACCGCCCAGTTGGGCAACGTCTACCGCCCGCGCCGCTCCGGCCCCTCCACGGGCTTCGTCGTCTACGGGCGCGCTCCCGCCCCGACGGTCCGCCTCGCCCAGGAGCTCCGGGACAGTGTCGAGACGCTGGTCACGGCCGCCGTGGACTTCGACCGCTCGCTGGGCTTCTCGTGGGACGCGGTGGGCTCCGCGCTCGGCGTGACCAAGCAGGCGGTGCACCGCCGATACGGCGCGCGCCGCGCCGCGGCCCAGTCGACGCCGGCCGCCGAGACGGAGCTCGCCACCGAGCCGTCCGGCACCCGCACCCTGGACATGGGCCCGGCTCTGCCCTCGGTCCCGACGGTCCCGGCCGCCCGCTCCATGCCGACCCAGCCGACCGCGGGCAGCCCGACCCTGCGCGACGAGGTCAGGCCGACGGCCTTTCCCGGCCCGCGCAACGGCTGACCTCGGGGCGTCTGCCCCGCCCGGCCCTCCCGGCGTGTCTCCGGGAGGGCAGCCGCCCCACCGGTCCGCGCCGCTACCCGATGTCGGGCGGATCGACCCGCACGCGCACGGCCTCGCCGTTCCCCCGTGCCATCCGCGCGGCCTGAGCCGCCTTCAGGGCGGCCGCCAGCGCTCCGCCGCTTCCCGGCGGCACCCGCACCAGCGCCCGCTCCCAGTGCTCGCCAGGCGGCGGCGCCCCGGCCCGCCGAGGTGCCCCGGCCCGCGCCACGGGGACCGGAACCGGCCCCAGCACCTCGGCGTCCGGCGGCAGTTCGGCCGTCGCGAGGAACTCGGCGAGCGCCTCCGGCGCACCCGACACCGCCGCCATCCGTGACACCGGCGGAAAACCCAGCTCGGCCCGCTCGGCGAGCTCCCGTACCGCGTGCCCGACGGGGTCCCAGCGCACCAGGGCCTGCACCGGCCGCAGCGTCGGCTCCGCGACGACGACCACGGTGCCGCCCGCGTCCTGCGGCCGCACCAGCGACCCGGCGGCGATCCACCGCCGCAGCGCGTCCTCACCGGCCCGCAGGTCGGGCCGTCCCAGCATCGCCCAGCCGTCCAGCAGCAGGGCGGCCGCGTAGCCGCCCTCGGCGACCGGCTCGGCGCCCGGTGTGCTCACGACCAGCGCCGGCGTCTCCGGGACCGTGTCCAGCACCTGCTCGCGCCCCGAGGTCCGTACGGGCACGGCGGGAAAGGCCCGGCCCAGTTCCTCGGCGGTCCGCCGGGCGCCGACCACCTGGGCGCGCAGCCGGAAGCCGCCGCACTCGGGGCAGTGCCAGTCGCTCTCGGCGCGCCCGCACCATCCGCACGCCAGCGCTCCGGCGTCCCGCGCCTCCAGGGGACCGGCGCAGTGCCGGCAGCGCGCCGGAGCCCGGCACCGGTCGCAGGCCATCCGCGGCACGTATCCCCGCCGGGGCACCTGCACCAGCACCGGGCCGTGCCGCAGTCCCTCCCGCACGGCCTGCCAGGCGAGGGTCGGCAGCCGGGCCGCACGGGCGGCCTCGTCCCGCGCGAGGTCGCCGTCGCCGACGGTCCGCACCAGCGGCGCGGCCCGCCGCACCTGGTCCCTGCCCGCCACCAGGGGGCGTGCCCAGCCGTTCTCCACGAGTTGCGCGGCCTCCACCGTGCAGCTCCAACCGCCCAGCAGGAAGCCGCACTTGTCCAGGGCGGCGCGCAGCAGCAGCACGTCCCTGGCGTGCGGCTGCGGGGCGTGCTGCTCGCTGTGGCTGTCGTCCCCGTCGTCCCAGATCGCGACCAGCCCGAGGTCCTGTACCGGCGCGAACATGGCGGCGCGCGTCCCCACCACCGCCCGCACCGCGCCGCGGCTGACGGCGAGCCACTGCGCGTACCGCTTCTCGGGCCCGGCGTCGGCCGTGAGCAGCGCGTGCCGTCCTTCGCCCAGCACCTCGGTCAGCGCCGCGTCGACCCGCGCCGCGGCCCGCCCGTCCGGTACGACGACCAGCGCGCCGCGTCCCGAGGAGAGCGTGGCGGCGACGGCCAGGGCGGTCTCCCGGCTCCACTCGGGCCCGGGCAGGGCGTTCCACACCGCACGGGGCGTGCCGCCGGAGGCCAGCGCCTCGATGAAGGCGGCGCCGTGTTCGTAGCGCGTCCAGGATCCGGCGGCGGGCGGCGGCGGGGGCGGCAGCGGATCGGGGGACGGCCGCTTCTCCGCCCGGGCGCTGCGCGGCGGCACCGCCAGCTGCAGCACGTCGGCGAGGCTTCCCGCGTACCGGTCGGCGACGGCCCGGGCGAGCCGCAGCAGTTCCGCGCTCAGTACCGGCTCGGGCGAGACCACCTGGGCCAGCGCGGCCAGCGGCCCCGCGTAGTCGGACTCGTCGAGCCGCTCCACGAGGAAGCCGTCGATGAGCCCGCCGCCCTCGCGGCGCCCGTCCCGCACCCGGTGCCGGCCGGCCCCGAACCGCACCCGCACCCGCACTCCGGGCCGCGCGTCGGCGTCCAGTTCGGCCGGGACGGCGTAGTCGAAGTACCGGTCGAGATGGAGCACGCCCTTGTCGACGAGCACCCGGGCCACCGGCAGCCGCTCGGCGAGCGTGGCGCCCCGCCAGGTCCGCGGCTTGGCGCGCGGTACCTTGGCCTCCCGGACGCTCTCCCGGATGAGCGCGAGCTGCTCAGGCGGCGCCCCTTCGGCGCCCCCGCCCCCGTGTTCGTCCTCGCTGCTCACACCTGCATTCCTACCAAACGCCGCTGACATCGGGCGCGGTCCCGCGTCCCGGCCCGAACGGCGTCGGCTCCCGTGACCACCGTCCGGTGGTCACGGGAGCCGACGCGCGTCGTGCGTGCGGATCAGAGGCCGGCGGCCGTGCGCAGGGCGTCCACGCGGTCCGTCTTCTCCCAGGTGAAATCGGGGATCTCGCGGCCGAAGTGGCCGTAGGCCGCGGTCTGCGCGTAGATCGGGCGCAGCAGGTCGAGGTCCCGGATGATGGCGGCCGGACGCAGGTCGAAGACCTCGTCGATCGCCTTCTCGATCTTCTCGGTGTCGACCTTCGCGGTGCCGAAGGTCTCCACGAACAGACCGACGGGCTCGGCCTTGCCGATCGCGTAGGCCACCTGGACCTCGCAGCGGGAGGCCAGGCCGGCCGCGACGACGTTCTTGGCGACCCAGCGCATGGCGTAGGCGGCGGAACGGTCGACCTTGGACGGGTCCTTGCCGGAGAAGGCGCCGCCGCCGTGCCGGGCCATACCGCCGTAGGTGTCGATGATGATCTTGCGGCCGGTCAGGCCGGCGTCGCCCATGGGGCCGCCGATCTCGAAGCGGCCGGTCGGGTTGACCAGCAGGCGGTAGCCCTCGGTGTCGAGCTTGATGCCCTCGTCCAGCAGGGCCTTGAGCTCGGGCTCCACGACGAACTCGCGGATGTCGGGGGCGAGCAGCGACTCCAGGTCGATGTCGGAGGCGTGCTGGCTGGAGACGACGACCGTGTCGAGGCGGACGGCCTTGTCGCCGTCGTACTCGATGGTGACCTGCGTCTTGCCGTCGGGGCGCAGGTAGGGGATGGTGCCGTTCTTGCGGACCTCGGACAGGCGCTTGGACAGCCGGTGCGCGAGGAAGATCGGCAGCGGCATCAGGGTCGGCGTCTCGTCGGTCGCGTAGCCGAACATCAGGCCCTGGTCGCCGGCGCCCTGCTTGTCGAGCTCGTCCTCGTCGCCCTCGACCCGGTTCTCGTAGGCGGTGTCCACGCCCTGCGCGATGTCCGGCGACTGCGCGCCGATCGACACCGACACGCCGCAGGAAGCGCCGTCGAAGCCCTTCTTGGACGAGTCGTAGCCGATGTCGAGGATCTTGTTGCGGACCAGCGTCGCGATGTCCGCGTACGTCTTGGTCGTGACCTCGCCGGCCACGTGCACCAGGCCGGTCGTGATCAGCGTCTCGACGGCGACCCGGGAGGTCGGGTCCTCGCGCAGGAGCGCGTCGAGAATGGTGTCGCTGATCTGGTCAGCGATCTTGTCGGGGTGACCCTCGGTCACGGACTCCGAGGTGAACAGGCGACGGGACACAACGCTCCCTGGGGTTGCAGCGGCTGCTGGCTGATCATTGGCGGACGACACGGGGAGCTGCGCCCGGCATCGTCCGAGAACAGTTTATCGGTCGTACCCTGCCCCAGGCCCACCTGTCTCGACACTCGGAAGGGCTGTGACCTGCGGCACGGGCATTCTGCCCAATGGGCGGCGGCGTTGAACAGAGCCCCCGCACCCTAATGTGGCGGGCGGGAAAGTTGACGGACGGCCGGAAAAAGTTAACCCAATCGGGCCGCGGCCAGATCCCACACGATGTCGGCCAGGGCCTCCTTGGGCCCGTGCGGCACCGGTGTCTCGCTGCCGTCGGCGCCGAGCACCACGGCCTCGTTCTCCTCGGAACCGAAGGTCTTGCGCTCGCCCACCTCGTTCACCACGAGCAGGTCGCAGCCCTTGCGGGCCAACTTCGCGCGGCCGTTGGCGAGGACGTCGTCGGTCTCCGCGGCGAAGCCGACGATCACCTGTCCGGGCCGCGCCCGATCGGCCGAGATCTCCGCGAGAATGTCCGGATTCCGCACCAGGGCGATCGGCTCGGGCTCCTGGCCGTCCTTCTTCTTGATCTTCCCGGTCGCGTAGACCGCGGGGCGGAAGTCGGCGACGGCGGCGGCCATGACCACGGCGTCGGCGTCGGCGGCCGCCTTCAGCACGGCCTCCCGCAGCTGCACGGCGGTGCCGACCGGGACGACGTCCACGCCGGCCGGGTCGGGCAGGCCGGTGGTGTTGGCGGCGACCAGCGTCACCCGGGCGCCACGCGCGGCGGCCGTGCGGGCGAGGGCGTAGCCCTGCTTGCCGGAGGAGCGGTTGCCGAGGAAGCGGACCGGGTCGAGGGGCTCGCGGGTACCGCCGGCGGAGACGACGACATGGCGGCCGGCCAGGTCGGGCTCGCGCACGCCGCGCGCGAGGACGCGGCGGCAGACCTCGAAGATCTCGGCCGGGTCGGGCAGCCGGCCCTTGCCGGTGTCGACGCCGGTGAGCCGGCCGACGGCCGGTTCGACCACGACGGCGCCGCGGCGGTGCAGGGTGGCCACGTTCTCCCGGGTGGCCGGGTGCTCCCACATCTCGGTGTGCATCGCGGGCGCGAACACGACCGGGCAGCGGGCCGTGAGGAGGGTGTTGGTCAGCAGGTCGTCGGCGAGGCCGTGGGCCGCCTTGGCGAGCAGGTCGGCGGTGGCGGGGGCGACCACGACCAGGTCGGCGTGCTGGCCGATCCGGACGTGCGGGACCTCTTCGACGTCGTCCCACACCTCGGTGGAGACGGGGTGGCCGGAGAGCGCGGACCAGGTGGCGGCGCCGACGAAGTGCAGCGCGGAGGCGGTGGGCACGACCCGGACGTCGTGGCCCGACTCGGAGAACCTTCTCAGCAGCTCGCAGGCCTTGTAGGCGGCGATCCCGCCGCTGACCCCCAGGACGACCTTCGGCTTGTCCACGTCACTCCCCGCACTCGGCTCCCGCACGCCGCCTTCGGCGTACGACTCCATCACACACCACAGGCCCGGCAGTCGGCCGCCGGGCCTGTGGATAAGTCAACCGCGATGCGAAGGTACTACTGCGCCGGGCCCTCGATGGCCTCGGAGGTCAGCAGACCCGCGTTGATCTCGCGCAGGGAGATGGAGAGCGGCTTCTCGTGGACGTGGGTGTCGACGAGCGGACCGACGTACTCCAGGAGACCCTCGCCGAGCTGCGAGTAGTACGCGTTGATCTGGCGGGCACGCTTGGCCGCGTAGATCACGAGGCTGTACTTCGAGTCGGTGGCCTCGAGGAGCTCGTCGATCGGAGGGTTGATGATGCCCTCGGGCGCGGTGATGGAAGAGGACACGCTCTGCCTTCCGATGGATGGAAAAGATTCAGTCTGAATGATCAGCGACGATCACACAACGTCCATCAAGGCTAGCAGCTCTCGCGCCACGTCCTCGACGGAGGTGTTGACCAGCGTCTCGTCGAACTCCGGCTCCGCGGCGAGTTCGATCTTCGCCGCGGCCAGACGGCGTTCGATCACCTCGGGCGGCTCGGTGCCCCGTCCGGTGAGCCGGCGCACCAGCTCCTCCCAGGAGGGCGGGGCCAGGAACACGAGCCGGCCGTCCGGCATGGACTCACGGACCTGGCGGGCGCCCTGGAGGTCGATCTCCAGCAGCACCGGCACACCGGACTCCAGGTGCTCCAGCACCGCCTGGCGCGGGGTGCCGTACCGGTTGCCCGCGAATTCGGCCCACTCCAGGAGTTCGCCGTTGGCGATGAGCTTGTCCATCTCCTCGTCGGAGACGAAGAAGTACTGCACTCCGTGCTTCTCGCCGGGGCGGGGCTTACGAGTGGTCGCGGACACCGAGAGCCAGACCTCGGGGTGTTCCTTGCGCATATGGGCGACGACCGTGCTCTTGCCGACCCCGGAGGGGCCGGAGAGCACGGTCAGCCGCGGACGTACGTCCGGGGGCTCGGGGGTCGTCCCCCGGAATGTTGCAGCCATGCAGCGATTATTCCAGCAATCGCGGACTGCCCGGGACGTCCGTCCCGGACTGCCCGGTGATCAGGAGCCGGTGCTGCCGAACTCGCGCTCAAGGGACGCGATCTGGTTGGAACCGAGACCACGCACCCGACGGCTCTCGGAGATCCCGAGTCGCTCCATGATCTGCTTGGCGCGGACCTTGCCCACGCCCGGGAGGGACTCGAGCAGGGCGGAGACCTTCATCTTGCCGATGACGTCGTTTTCCTGGCCCTGCTTGATGACCTCGTGGAGAGAGGCGCCGGAGTGCTTCAGTCGATTCTTGACCTCGGCCCGCTCCCGGCGAGCCGCGGCGGCCTTTTCGAGCGCGGCTGCGCGCTGTTCAGGGGTAAGGGGCGGAAGAGCCACGCCTACGTCACCTCGGATGTCGATCTGTCGGATACGGACCGGTGAGGAACCTAGTCGCCCCACACCTGGGGAGCTACGAGCAACACGCTTGCCCGTGACTCTGCTCGGAGACTAGCGGGCAAGTCCGCCGGAGTCAGCGAGAACAGCGGAAAAGTCCTGGTCAGCCTCCGTGAGGCCAGACTTTTCGGACATACTGCCCCGGATTTGAGGGTGTATTCACGCTCGGCGAAACACCGGAGCGCTCGCCGAGCCCCTCCTCCCCGTCCTCATCCACCTGCGACGACGTTCCTGATCTCGGCCGCGAACCGCTCGGCGGCCGCCCTGAGGGCCCCGGCATCGGGACCGTGACGCAAAACACCTCGGCTCACGTTTGGAACTACGTTGCGCACCGCCGCACCGAACACCGCGGGAAGGTCCGCCGCCGTCGCGCCCTGCGCTCCGACGCCCGGCGCGAGCAGCGGACCGTTGATGTCGAGGTCGTACGACGAGAGGTCGCCGACCGTGGCGCCGACCACGGCGCCGAAGGAGCCCAGCGGCTCCTCCCCGGTGTTCTCGGCGGCCAGGTGGGCCAGCATGGTCGCGCCGACCGTCCGGCCGTCGCCGCGCACCGCGTGCTGCACCTCCGCTCCCTCCGGGTTCGAGGTCAGCGCCAGCACGAAGAGGCCGGCCCCGCTCTCCCTGGCCAGGGCGACGGCCGGGCTGAGCGATCCGTAGCCGAGGTACGGCGAGACCGTCAGGGCGTCGGAGAACAGCGGCGCGTCCTTGCTGAGGAAGGCCTCCGCGTACCCGGCCATGGTGGAGCCGATGTCGCCCCGCTTGGCGTCCATGACGACCAGCGTCCCGGCGTCCCGTGCCTCCCGCACCACCCGCTCCAGGACGGCCACCCCGCGCGAGCCGAACCGCTCGAAGAACGCGCTCTGCGGCTTCATGACCGCGACCCGGTCGGCCACGGCCGCCACGACGGTGCGGCTGAACCGTTCGAGTCCCGCCACGTCGTCGTTCAGACCCCACGCGGAGAGCAGCGAGGCGTGCGGGTCGATGCCGACGCACAGCGGACCGCGCTCGTCCATGACGCGGCGCAGCCGGGCGCCGAAGGGCTCCAAGGGGCTCATACGGTCTTCCTCACATCGGCGCCGACCGCGTCGGCGAGCGTGGCGTACGGGCTGGTGCGCAGGCGGGCGGCCAGCCCCTTGTGGACGGCGCGGCACCAGAACGGCCCCTCGTAGACGAAGGCGCTGTAGCCCTGGACCAGCGTGGCACCGGCCAGGATGCGCTGCCAGGCGTCCTCGGCGCTCTCCACGCCGCCGACCCCGACCAGGACGATCTCCTCGCCCACGCGCGCGTACAGCCGCCGCAGCACCTCCAGGGACCGCGCCTTCAGCGGCGCCCCCGAGAGTCCCCCGGTCTCCCCCACCAGCTCGGCGCCGGAGCGCAGCCCGAGGCCCTCGCGCGCGATGGTGGTGTTGGTCGCGATGATGCCGTCGAGTCCCAGCTCGACGGCCAGGTCCGCGACGGCGTCGACGTCCTCGTCGGCGAGGTCCGGCGCGATCTTCACCAGCAGCGGCACCCGGCGGTTGGCCGCGACCCGGTCGGCCGCCTCGCGCACCGCCGTCAGGAGCGGACGGAGGTGGTCGACGGCCTGGAGGTCGCGCAGGCCGGGCGTGTTCGGCGAGGACACGTTCACGACCAGGTAGTCGGCGTACGGCGCGAGCCGCTCGGCGGACTTCACGTAGTCGCGGACCGCCTCGGCCTCCGGTACGGCCTTGGTCTTGCCGATGTTGACGCCGACGACGGTCCTGAAGACGGGCTCACGGGTGGCCAGGCGGGCGGCGACGGTGAGCGAGCCGTCGTTGTTGAAGCCCATGCGGTTGATCAGCGCCCGGTCGGCCACCAGCCGGAACAGGCGCTTCTTCGGGTTGCCGGGCTGCGCCTCGCCGGTGACGGTGCCGATCTCGACGTGGTCGAAGCCGAGCATCGACATCCCGTCGATCGCGACGGCGTTCTTGTCGAACCCGGCCGCGAGCCCGAACGGCCCGTGCATCCGCAGCCCGAAGGCCTCGGTGCGCAGCTCCTTGTACCGGGGCGCGAGCGCGGCGGCCACGAAGGTGCGCAGCACCGGGACGCGGGCGGCGAACCGGATCCACCGGAAGGCGAGGTGGTGGGCCCGCTCCGCGTCCATCCGCTTGAAAACGAGGTTGAAGAAGATCTTGTACATGAAGTCCTCACGCGAAGGGGGACACCGACGTACGGTGCCCCCCATGCCGACAGACGGGCAACGCGCCCCCAGGGGCGCGGGGAACTGCGCGACCAGCCGCAACCGGCCCGCAGCCGACAGACGGCCGGTCAGTCCCTCGCGGCCGTCAACGTCTCCGCGTGCTCCTGGAGCGACCGCACCCCGACGCCGCCGTGATTGAGCGCGTCGATCCCCTGCACGGCCGCCGCCAGCGCCTGAACGGTCGTCAGGCAGGGCACCGAGCGGGCGACCGCGGCCGTCCGGATCTCGTACCCGTCCAGGCGACCCCCCGTGCCGTACGGGGTGTTGACGATGAGGTCGACCTCGCCGTCGTGGATGAGCTGGACGATCGTGCGCTCTCCGTCGGGCCCGATGCCGTCGGACTGCTTGCGGACCACCGTCGCGTTGATGCCGTTGCGCTTGAGCACCTCGGCCGTGCCGGAGGTGGCCAGCAGCTCGAAGCCGTGGGCGACCAGCTCGCGCGCCGGGAAGATCATCGAGCGCTTGTCGCGGTTGGCGACCGAGATGAAGGCGCGCCCCTTGGTCGGCAGCGGGCCGTAGGCACCGGCCTGCGACTTGGCGTAGGCCGTGCCGAAGACGGAGTCGATGCCCATGACCTCGCCCGTGGAGCGCATCTCAGGGCCGAGCACGGTGTCCACACCGCGTCCCTGGATGTCCCGGAACCGCGACCACGGCATGACGGCCTCCTTGACGGAGATCGGCGCGTCGAAGGGCAGCTCGCCGCCGTCGCCGTGAGCCGGCAGCAGTCCCTCGGCACGGAGTTCGGCGACGGTCGCGCCGAGCGAGATCCGGGCCGCGGCCTTCGCCAGCGGCACCGCGGTCGCCTTGGAGGTGAAGGGGACGGTGCGGGACGCGCGCGGGTTGGCCTCCAGGACGTAGAGGATGTCCCCGGCCATCGCGAACTGGATGTTGATCAGGCCGCGGACCCCGACGCCCTTGGCGATGGCCTCCGTCGAGGCCCGCAGGCGCTTGATGTCGAAGCCGCCCAGGGTGATCGGCGGCAGGGCGCAGGCCGAGTCGCCGGAGTGGATGCCGGCCTCCTCGATGTGCTCCATGACGCCGCCGAGGTAGAGCTCCTCGCCGTCGTAGAGGGCGTCGACGTCGATCTCGATCGCGTCGTCGAGGAACCGGTCGACGAGGACCGGCCGGGACGGGCTGATCTCGGTCGACTCGGCGATGTAGGAGGCGAGGCGGGTCTCGTCGTAGACGATCTCCATGCCCCGGCCGCCCAGGACGTACGACGGCCGCACGAGCACCGGGTAGCCGATCTCGTCGGCGATGGCCTTGGCCTCGGCGAAGGTGGTGGCGGTGCCGTGCTTGGGCGCCGGCAGGCCGGCCTCCGCGAGGACCCGCCCGAAGGCGCCCCGGTCCTCGGCCGCGTGGATGGCCTCGGGGGACGTGCCGACGATCGGCACGCCGTTGTCCTTCAGCGCCTGCGCCAGGCCCAGCGGGGTCTGTCCGCCCAGCTGCACCACCACGCCGGCGACCGGTCCGGCCTGCTGCTCGGCGTGCACGATCTCCAGCACGTCCTCCAGGGTGAGCGGCTCGAAGTACAGCCGGTCGGAGGTGTCGTAGTCGGTGGAGACGGTCTCCGGGTTGCAGTTGACCATCACGGTCTCGTACCCGGCGTCCGACAGCGCGAAGGAGGCGTGCACGCAGGAGTAGTCGAACTCGATGCCCTGGCCGATGCGGTTGGGCCCGGAGCCGAGGATGATGACGGCCGGCTTCTCGCGGGGCGCGACCTCGGTCTCCTCGTCGTAGGAGGAGTAGAAGTACGGCGTCCGCGCGGCGAACTCGGCGGCGCAGGTGTCGACCGTCTTGTAGACCGGGCGGACGCCGAGCGCGTGCCTGACCTCGCGGACGACGTCCTCGCGCAGGCCGCGGATCTCGCCGATCTGCTGGTCGGAGAAGCCGTGCCGCTTGGCCTCGGCGAGCAGGACGGGGGTGAGTTCGGCGGCGGCCGCCAGCTCGTCGGCGATCTCCTTGATCAGGAACAGCTGGTCCACGAACCACGGGTCGATCTTCGTGTACGCGAAGACCTCCTCGGGCGTGGCACCGGCGCGGATGGCCTGCATGACGGCGTTGATCCGGCCGTCGGTGGGCCGCACCGCCTCGCGCAGCAGGGTCTCCTTGTCGCCGGGCTCGCCGACGAACGTGAACTGGCTGCCCTTCTTCTCCAGCGAGCGCAGCGCCTTCTGGAAGGCCTCGGGGAAGTTGCGGCCGATCGCCATCGCCTCGCCGACCGACTTCATGGTCGTGGTCAGCGTGGAGTCGGCCTGCGGGAACTTCTCGAACGCGAACCGCGGGGCCTTGACGACCACGTAGTCGAGCGTCGGCTCGAAGGAGGCCGGGGTCTCCTGCGTGATGTCGTTGGGGATCTCGTCGAGGGTGTAGCCGACGGCGAGCTTGGCGGCGATCTTGGCGATCGGGAAGCCGGTCGCCTTGGAGGCGAGCGCGGAGGACCGCGAGACCCGCGGGTTCATCTCGATGACGATGACCCGGCCGTCCTCGGGGTTCACCGCGAACTGGATGTTGCAGCCGCCGGTGTCCACGCCGACCTCGCGGATCACGGCGATGCCGATGTCCCGCAGGATCTGGTACTCGCGGTCGGTGAGCGTCATGGAGGGGGCGACGGTGATCGAGTCGCCGGTGTGGACGCCCATGGGGTCGAAGTTCTCGATGGAGCAGACGACCACGACGTTGTCGTTCTTGTCGCGCATCAGCTCCAGCTCGTACTCCTTCCAGCCGAGGATGGACTCCTCCAGGAGCACCTCGGTGGTCGGCGAGAGGGTCAGGCCCTGGCCGGCGATGCGGCGCAGCTCCTCCTCGTCGTGGGCGAAGCCGGAGCCGGCGCCGCCCATGGTGAAGGAGGGCCGCACCACGACGGGGTAGCCGCCGCCGAGTTCCTCGACGCCCGCGATGACCTCGTCCATGGTGTGGCAGATGACCGAGCGGGCGGACTCGCCGTACCCGATCTTGCGGCGGACCTCCTCCACGACCTCCTTGAACAGGTCGCGGTCCTCGCCCTTGTTGATGGCCTCGACGTTGGCGCCGATCAGCTCGACGCCGTACTTGGCGAGGACGCCGTTCTTGTCGAGCGAGATGGCGGTGTTCAGGGCCGTCTGGCCGCCCAGGGTGGGCAGCAGGGCGTCGGGGCGCTCCTTGGCGATGATCTTCTCGACGAACTCGGGCGTGATCGGCTCGACGTACGTGGCGTCGGCGATCTCCGGGTCGGTCATGATCGTCGCCGGGTTGGAGTTGACGAGGATGACCCGCAGGCCCTCGGCGCGCAGCACGCGGCAGGCCTGGGTGCCGGAGTAGTCGAACTCCGCGGCCTGGCCGATGACGATCGGGCCGGAGCCGATGACCAGGACGGACTGGATATCGGTGCGCTTAGGCACGCTGGCCCTCCATCAGAGAAACGAAGCGGTCGAACAGGTAGGCGGCGTCGTGCGGGCCGGCTGCCGCTTCGGGGTGGTACTGGACGGAGAAGGCCGGCTGGTCGAGCAGTTGCAGCCCCTCCACGACGTCGTCGTTCAGGCACACGTGCGAGACCTCGGCGCGGCCGAACTTCGTCTCGCTGACCTGGTCGAGCGGAGCGTCCACGGCGAAGCCGTGGTTGTGCGCGGTGACCTCGACCTTGCCGGTCGTACGGTCCTGGACCGGCTGGTTGATGCCCCGGTGGCCGTACTTCAGCTTGTAGGTGCCGAAGCCGAGCGCGCGGCCGAGGATCTGGTTGCCGAAGCAGATGCCGAACAGCGGGGTCCTGCGCGCGAGGACGGCGGTCATCAGGGCCACCGGTCCCTCGGCCGTGGCCGGGTCGCCGGGGCCGTTGGAGAAGAACACGCCGTCCGGGGAGAGCGCGTACACGTCCTCCTCGGTGGCGGTCGCCGGCAGCACGTGCACCTCGATGCCGCGCTCGGCCATCCGCTGCGGGGTCATGCCCTTGATGCCGAGGTCGACGGCGGCGACGGTGAACCGCTTCTCGCCGACCGCGGGGACGACGTACGCCTCCTTGGTCGCGACCTCCTCGTAGAGGCTCGCGCCCTTCATGTGCGGCTGGGCCTGCACGCGCGCGACCAGTTCGGCGTCGGCGGCGATCGCCTCGCCCGAGAAGATGCCGGAGCGCATCGAGCCGCGTTCGCGCAGGTGGCGGGTGAGAGCGCGGGTGTCGATCCCGGAGATGCCGACCACGCCCTGGGCGACCAGCTCGTCGTCCAGGGAGCGGCTGGCGCGCCAGTTGGACGGCACGCGCGCGGGGTCGCGCACGACGTAGCCGGAGACCCAGATGCGGCCGGACTCGTCGTCCTCGTCGTTCCAGCCGGTGTTGCCGATCTGCGGGGCGGTGGCCACCACGATCTGGCGGTCGTAGGAGGGGTCGGTGAGGGTCTCCTGGTAGCCGGTCATACCGGTGGAGAACACGGCCTCGCCGAAGGTCTCCCCCACGGCCCCGTAGGCGCGGCCGCGGAAGATGCGGCCGTCCTCCAGGACGAGTACGGCGGGAGCCTGGCCGGCTCCCCTGGTGGAGGTCGTCATCGTTCGGCGCCTTCCGTGCTGGGTGTCTTGATCATGGAGTTGATGGCGTCGACCCATTCGGTGTGCTCGGCCGCGTGGTCCGAGCGGAATCCGGAGTCGATCAGCCGGTCGCCGTGCTGCCAGGTCACCACGAGCAGTCCGCCCTCGGTGAGGACCTTGCCCGCGATGCCCTTGCCGAGCAGGGCCTCGCGCAGCGCGGCGGCGGGGATGAAGAAGTCGTCCGCCCCGGGGCGTACGACGTCCAGGCCCGCGTCGGTCAGGGTGAGCTCGGCCCGGCTGCGGGAGCCGAGGCCGCGGGCCACGATGCGGTCCAGCCACTGCCCCGCGGTGGTGGAGCCGTGGTAGCGGCCGCTCATCGTCAGTCTCGCCGGGCCCGGGTCGTCCGGCGCGGTGGGCAGCTCCGGCAGGTCGCCCTGGAGGGTGCCGCGCCATTTCCAGCCCTCGCGCATCAGCCAGTAGACGAGCGCGACGAACAGGGCGAGGCCGACCAGCCAGCCGATGCGGGCGGACCAGTCGGTGACCGCGGCCGACTTCTTGTCGTCGGCCAGCAGGATCAGAGGTGTCACGTCAGCTTCCCGTCCACGAGCGTCGCCTTGCCCCGCAGCCACGTGTGGGTGACACGGCCCGGCAGCTCGCGTCCCTCGTAGGGAGTGTTGCGGCTGCGCGAGGCGAAGCCCGCGGGGTCCACCCGGCCACGGTATTCCGTGTCGACGAGGACGAGGTTGGCGGGCTCACCAGCCGAGACGGGACGGCCGTGACCGGCGGCCTGCCCGATGACGGCGGGCTTGAAGGACATGCGGTCGGCGACGCCGGCCCAGGTCAGCAGGCCGGTGTCCACCATGGTCTCCTGGACCACCGACAGCGCGGTCTCCAGGCCCACCATGCCCATGGCGGCCGCGGCCCACTCGCAGTCCTTGTCCTCGTGCGGGTGCGGGGCGTGGTCGGTGGCCACGATGTCGATGGTGCCGTCGGCGAGCGCCTCGCGCAGGGCCAGGACGTCGCGTTCGGTGCGCAGCGGCGGGTTGACCTTGTAGACCGGGTTGTAGGACCGCACCAGTTCGTCGGTGAGGAGCAGGTGGTGGGGGGTGACCTCGGCGGTGACGTCGATGCCGCGGGACTTGGCCCAGCGCACGATCTCCACCGAGCCGGCGGTCGAGAGGTGGCAGATGTGGACGCGGGAGCCGACGTGCTCGGCGAGCAGGACGTCCCGTGCGATGACCGACTCCTCGGCGACGGCCGGCCAGCCGCCGAGTCCCAGCTCCGCGGAGACGACGCCCTCGTTCATCTGGGCGCCCTCGGTCAGCCGCGGCTCCTGCGCGTGCTGGGCGACGACTCCGCCGAACGCCTTCACGTACTCCAGGGCCCGGCGCATGATCACGGCGTCGTCGACGCACTTGCCGTCGTCGGAGAAGACGGTGACGCCCGCGGCCGACTCGTGCATGGCCCCGAGTTCGGCGAGCTTCCTGCCCTCCAGGCCGACGGTGACGGCGCCGATGGGCTGGACGTCGCAGTAGCCGTGCTCCCGGCCGAGCCGGTAGACCTGCTCGACCACGCCGGCGGTGTCCGCGACCGGGAAGGTGTTGGCCATGGCGAACACGGCCGTGTAGCCGCCGCTCGCCGCCGCGCGGGTGCCGGTCAGGACGGTCTCGGAGTCCTCGCGGCCGGGCTCGCGCAGGTGGGTGTGCAGGTCGACCAGGCCCGGCAGCAGCACCTTGCCCGCGGCCTCCACGACCTCGGCGCCCTCGGCGGACAGCCCGTCGCCCACCGCCTCGACGGTCTCGCCGTCGATCAGGACGTCCTGCGGGTCACCGCCGAGCACCTTCGCACCACGGATCAGGATCTTGCTCATGGGTGTTACTTCTCCTCGGTGGTGCGGGCGGGGCTGACGGCGGGCTCGTTGCCGCCGAGCAGGAGGTAGAGAACGGCCATCCGGATGGAGACTCCGTTTGCGACCTGCTCGACCACGGTGCAGCGGTCGGAGTCGGCGACCTCGGCGGTGATCTCCATGCCGCGGACCATCGGGCCGGGGTGCATCACGATGGCGTGCTCGGGCATCCGCGCCATGCGCTCGCCGTTCAGGCCGTACCGCCGCGAGTACTCGCGCTCGGTGGGGAAGAACGCGGCGTTCATGCGCTCGCGCTGGACGCGCAGCATCATCACCGCGTCGGACTTGGGCAGGACGGCGTCGAGGTCGTACGACACCTCGCAGGGCCAGTTCCCGACGCCGACCGGCACCAGGGTGGGCGGGGCGACCAGGGTGACCTCGGCGCCGAGGGTGTGCAGCAGGTCGACGTTGGAGCGGGCGACCCTGCTGTGCAGGACGTCGCCGACGATCGTGATGCGCCGGCCGGCCAGGTCCTGCCCTATCCCGGCGTCCCGGCCGACGAGCCGGCGGCGCATGGTGAAGGCGTCCAGGAGGGCCTGGGTGGGGTGCTGGTGCGTGCCGTCGCCCGCGTTGATCACGGCGGCGTCGATCCAGCCGGAGTTGGCGAGGCGGTAGGGGGCGCCGGAGGCGCCGTGCCGGATGACGACGGCGTCGACGCCCATCGCCTCCAGGGTCTGGGCGGTGTCCTTCAGGGACTCGCCCTTGGAGACGCTCGACCCCTTGGCGGTGAAGTTGATGACGTCCGCGGACAGCCGCTTCTCGGCGGCCTCGAAGGAGATCCGGGTCCGGGTCGAGTCCTCGAAGAAGAGGTTGACCACGGTGCGGCCGCGCAGGGTCGGCAGCTTCTTGATCGGCCGGTCGGCGACCCGGGCCATCTCCTCGGCGGTGTCGAGGATCAGGACGGCGTCGTCGCGGGTGAGGTCGGCGGCCGAGATGAGATGACGCTGCATCTGTCAGGCTCCGTAGGGAAGTTCACATACCGGGAGATTACGGGCGAGGGTGGACGCACCGGTGCGGTGCGGGTCCGCGGGCTCGCTACTGGGCCGGCTTCGCACCGAGCAGCACGGTGTCGCGACCGTCCTCCTCGGCGAGCAGGACCTTGACCGTCTCCCGCAGCGACGTGGGGAGGTTCTTGCCGACGTAGTCGGCGCGGATGGGCAGTTCACGGTGGCCGCGGTCGACGAGGACCGCGAGCTGGACCGCGCGCGGGCGCCCGATGTCGTTCAGGCCGTCCAGGGCGGCGCGGATGGTGCGGCCGGAGAACAGCACGTCGTCGACGAGGACGACCAGTCTGCCGTCGATGCCGTCACCGGGGATCTCGGTGCGGGCCAGCGCACGCGGCGGATGCATGCGCAGGTCGTCGCGGTACATGGTGATGTCGAGCGAACCGACGGGCACCTTGCGGTCGGTGATCTCCTCCAGCTTGGCGGCGAGCCGCCGGGCGAGGAAGACACCGCGGGTCGGGATGCCGAGGAGCACCACGTCGTCGGCGCCCTTGGCGCGCTCGACGATCTCGTGGGCGATGCGGGTGATCACCCGCGCGATGTCGGGCCCTTCGAGAACGGGCCGGGCGTCGGATGCCTGAAGCTCAGGCTTGACCTGCTTGTCCATACGAAACGGACCTCCTTCTCCGCCTCACGGGACGGACCTTAAAGGACGTCGGATTTGCGCCATCCACCGTATCAGGTGCCGTACGGGCCTCTCGTCACCCCCTTGGCCCAATCGGCCCCCGCGACCATGGAAGAGTCGGTGCGGACCATTCGGCTTGACGCGAGAGAGTAACGCTGCGTAACCTCACAGTGAGTTACCAGCCGCGCGGCGGGAACCCAAGGCCGGCCGCGTCGACACAGTGTCCGGGGAGCTATATGTCCAGCGAATACGCCAAACAGCTCGGGGCCAAGCTCCGGGCCATCCGCACCCAGCAGGGCCTTTCCCTCCACGGTGTCGAGGAGAAGTCCCAGGGTCGCTGGAAGGCCGTGGTGGTCGGTTCGTACGAGCGCGGCGACCGTGCCGTGACCGTGCAGCGCCTTGCCGAATTGGCGGATTTCTACGGGGTGCCGGTGCAGGAGCTGCTTCCGGGCACGACCCCCGGCGGTGCCGCCGAGCCCCCGCCGAAGCTGGTCCTGGACCTGGAGCGGCTGGCCACCGTGCCGGCCGAGAAGGCGGGCCCGCTCCAGCGCTACGCGGCGACGATCCAGTCCCAGCGCGGCGACTACAACGGCAAGGTGCTGTCGATCCGCCAGGACGACCTGCGCACGCTCGCCGTCATCTACGACCAGTCCCCCTCGGTCCTGACCGAGCAGCTGATCAGCTGGGGCGTCCTGGACGCGGACGCGCGCCGCGCGGTCGCCACCCACGAGGACGCCTGACCCCGCAGCGCTTGAGCAGAAACGTGCCGCCGGGGCGGCCGGAACTCGATGGTTCCGGTCGCCCCGGCGGCTTTTCCGCCTTCAGGGCGCGCGGGGCGGGCGACCGCGGGACCTCCTGGGGCGGGAGAGAAGCCCCTGGGGGCGCGGGAGAGCCCGTGGGGGCGCGAGAGGGGGCGCGGACAGGCCGCAGGAGCCCCGCTGGCGCCCTCCCGGCGCATCACCGGCCCCACTGGGCACACGCATGCCGGAGGGCCCGCAGCAGGCGCGCTGCGGGCCCTCCGGCATGGTGTCGGCTCACGCCTCCCGGCGCAGCGACGGCTTCAGCTCCTTCAGCCGTCCCAGCAGTCCGTTCACGAACGACGGCGACTCGTCCGTCGAGAACTCCTTCGCCAGCTGCACCATCTCGTCGAGGACGACCGCGTCCGGGGTCTCGTCGACCCAGATCAGCTCGTACGCCCCGAGGCGCAGGATGTTCCGGTCGACGACCGGCATCCGGTCGAGCGTCCAGCCGACCGCGTACTGGGCGATCAGCTCGTCGATCCGCCGCACCTGCTCGGCGTAGCCCTCGACCAGCTGCATCGTGTACTCGCTCACCGGCGGCTGCCGGGTGTCCTCCCGGGAGAGCCGGATCCAGTCGGCGAGAACGGTCAGCACGTCGGCTCCGCGCTGGTCGCCCTCGAAGAGGATCTGGAAGGCGCGCTTGCGGGCCGTGTTGCGGGCAGCCACGGTTAGCTGTTCACCCGGCCGAGGTAGTCGCTCGTACGGGTGTCGACCTTGATCTTCTCCCCGGTGGTGATGAAGAGCGGGACCTGGATCTGGTGACCGGTCTCCAGGGTCGCCGGCTTGGTGCCGCCGGTGGAGCGGTCGCCCTGGACGCCCGGCTCGGTCTCCTGGATGACCAGCTCGACGGCGGCCGGCAGCTCGACGAAGAGCACCTCGCCCTCGTGGCGGGCGACGGTGGCCTCGAAGCCCTCGATCAGGAAGTTCGCGGCGTCGCCGACGGTCTTCCGGTCGATGTGCAGCTGGTCGTAGGTCTCCATGTCCATGAAGACGAAGTACTCGCCGTCCATGTACGAGAACTGCATGTCGCTCTTGTCGACAGTGGCCGTCTCGACCTTGACGCCGGCGTTGAAGGTCTTGTCGACCACCTTGCCGGACAGCACGTTCTTCAGCTTGGTGCGCACGAAGGCCGGGCCCTTGCCGGGCTTGACGTGCTGGAACTCGACGACGGACCAGAGCTGGCCGCCTTCGAGCTTGAGCACCAGGCCGTTCTTGAGGTCGTTCGTGGAAGCCACGGTTGCGGAATCTCCTGGACTGACGTACGACCCCGGGTCACGCGCTACAGCGCGAGCAGCTCCTTGGTCGTGATGGTGAGTAGCTCGGGTCCGCCGTCCGCCTCAGGGCGTACGACGAGCGTGTCATCGATCCGGACACCGCCCCGGCCCGGGAGGTGGACCCCCGGTTCGACGGTGACCGGCACGCAAGCGTCCAGTTTACCCATGGACGACGGGGCGAGCTGCGGGTCCTCGTCGATTTCGAGTCCCACCCCGTGTCCCATGCCGGGCTCCAGCCCCTCGGCGTAGCCCGCGGAGCGCAGCACCTGGCGGGCCGCGCGGTCCACGTCACGGTAGGCGGCCCCGGGTACGAGACCTTCCCGGCCGGCCCGCTGAGCGGCGAAGACGAGGTCGTAGAGCTCGATCTGCCAGTCGGCGGGAGAGGTCCCGATGACGAACGTCCGGCCGATCTCGCACCGGTAGCCGTGGTAGGCGGCTCCGAGGCAGACGGAGAGGAAGTCGCCCTCCTCCACCCGCCGGTCGGTGGGACGGTGGCCGCGGCGGCCCGCGTGGGGGCCGGTCGCCACGGAGGTGCGGAAGGCCGGGCCGTCGGCGCCGTGGTCGACCAGGCGGCGCTCCAGCTCCAGCGCCAGGTGGCGTTCGGTGCGGCCGACGAGGATCGACTCCAGCAGCTCGCCGAGGGCCTGGTCGGCGATCTCGGCGCCGATCCGGAGGCAGGCGATCTCCTCCTCGTCCTTCACGACCCTCAGCTGCTCGACGGCGCTGCTCAGGTCGGTGAGGCGCAGGCGGGGCGCCACCGAGGACAGGGCGCGGTGCCGGGTCACCGTGAGGTGGTGCTCCTCGACGGCGAGGACGTCGGCGTCCTGGGCGGCGGCGAGGTCGGCGGCGGCGACGGCGGGGTCGCCGCCGGGTCCCTCGAGAAGGTGCTGGCGCAGGGAGTCGTCGGGACGGACCCCCTGGGAGCGGTCGTCCTGCGGACCCGGGCTGACGAGCAGGTCCTCGCGTCTGCCGAGCAGCAGGACGGAGCCGGCGGGAGCGGCGCCGGCGAGGTACCTCACGTTGGCGGGACGCGAGACGAGGGCGGAGGCGCTGCCGCTGGCTTGGCAGCGGTCCCGTAGGCGGGCTCGGCGGGTGGCGTACACCTCTGACATGAGTCGAGCGTAGGAGTCGCGGGCGATGTCCGCCGGTTGGAGAGGGCCGAGTGGGGTGGCGGCGGGGTCCTCCCCCGGCTTCCGGCGGGCGCGGACCGGGCGGACGCCTCGCCCCGTCCCGCGGCTGTCGGAACCCGGGAGCCGCGGGACGGCCGCTGTCACCAGTTCGGCGGGCTCGCTATCGCCCGTGCCAGCACCTCGTCCAGCACGCGGGCGGTGCTCGGCACGTCCAGCTGGGAGTTGTCGATGATCGGCAGGCCCGAGCCGTACCAGCCCGCCATGCGCCCGTGGATACGGGCCACCTCCTCGTCGGTGAGGCGGCGGTTGCCCGAGCGTTCGGCGTTGCGCTCCAGGACGACGTCGAGTCCGGGGAGCAGGACGACCGGGAGCAGGCCGGGGCCGACATGGCGCTTCCAGCCGCCGAGGCCGACGACCGGGCGGTCGGGGAAGACCGCGTCGTCGAGGATGCAGGAGATGCCGTTGGCCAGGAAGTTGCGCGCGGCGAAGCCGCAGGTGCGGCGGGCCAGGCGGTACTGGGCCTCGGAGTTGTCGTTCCAGCCGGACTGGGGGTCGGCGAAGCCGGAGCGGACCCATTCGCGGACGTCGTCGAGGCTGATGTGGGCGGTGGGGACCCTGCGGTGGTCGGCCCAGTACTTGGCCACGCTGGTCTTGCCCGCGCCGGCCGGGCCGATGAGCAGGACGGCCAGGGTGGTCCCGGTCGGGTCGGGCGCGGTGGCCGCGGCCGGGGGTGCCGCGGGGATGCCCACCGGGGCGCCCGGCGGCAGCGGGACATGGCCCGTGGCGTCGGCGGGCGGCGGAGCCGTGGGCAGCGGCGGTGGGGGAACCGGCGGGGGCGTGCCCGGCGGCGGCGGGACGGGGGCAGGCGCGGGCGCGGGGCCCTGCGGCGCTCCCGGGTGCTGTGCGGCCGGCGGCCAGCCGGCCGGTTGCTGCCCCGGCTGATGGGGCGGCGGCAGCGGAGATCCCACTGCGTGCTGCATCCGGTGCCACTCCGTCTCGTCATGTTCGGCTGCGCTCGTTACCGAACGGTACCGCCCCCGGTCGTCGTTTGGTGAAACGGCCGGAGGCGGTACGAAGTGCCCGTGCCGGGAGGCGAATCGGGCGAAGGGATCAGGTGCGGACCTACTGCCCGACCTCGCCGTAGGCGGCGAGCAGCACGGCCGGGTCCGGCCCCTCCAGGACGGTGGGCTTGGCGAGGCCGTCCAGGACGATGAAACGCAGCAGGTCCCCGCGGGACTTCTTGTCGACCTTCATCGTCTCGACCAGCTTGGGCCACTGGTCGTAGCGGTAGTGCAGCGGGAGGCCCACCGACTCCAGGACCGTGCGGTGGCGGTCCGCCGTCGCGTCGTCCAGGCGTCCGGCCAGCCGGCCCAGCTCGGCGGCGAAGTGCATGCCGACGGCGACCGCGGCGCCGTGCCGCCACTTGTAGCGCTCGTTCTTCTCGATGGCGTGGCCGAGGGTGTGGCCGTAGTTGAGGATCTCGCGCAGCCCCGACTCCCTGAGGTCGGAGGAGACGACCTCGGCCTTGACCCGGATGGAGCGCTCGATCAGCTCGGCCGTGTGCGGGCCGGCCGGGGTGCGCGCGGCCTCGGGGTCGGACTCGATGAGCTCCAGGATCGCCGGGTCGGCGATGAAGCCGGCCTTGATGACCTCGGCGAGCCCGGACACGTAGTCGTTGACCGGGAGGGAGTCGAGGGCGGCCAGGTCGCAGAGCACGCCGGCCGGCGGGTGGAAGGCGCCGACCAGGTTCTTGCCCTCGGCGGTGTTGATGCCGGTCTTGCCGCCGACCGCCGCGTCCACCATGGCCAGGACGGTGGTCGGGACGGCGATCCAGCGCACGCCCCGCAGCCAGGTGGCGGCCACGAAACCGGCGAGGTCCGTGGTCGCGCCGCCGCCCACGCCGACGATCACGTCGGAGCGGGTGAAGCCGGACTGGCCGAGCGCCTTCCAGCAGTAGGCGGCGACCTCGGCGGTCTTGGCCTCCTCGGCGTTGGGCACCTGGATGGCGATGGCCTCGAAGCCCTGGCCGGCCAGGTCGGCGCGGAGCGCGTCGCCGGTCTCGGCGAGCGCCTCGGGATGGATCACCGCGACCCGCTTGACCCGCTCGCCGATCAATCCGCCCAGTTCTCCGAGCAGCTGACGGCCCACCAGGACCTCGTACGGCTCGGTGCCCGCCGTGCCGCCGACCTGGATCCGGGTGACTGCCTCGCTCATGCTTCCTTCAACTCCAGTGCGTCCAGCGCTGCTTGGGTGACCTCTTCGGGGGTGCGGCCGTCGGTCGCGACGACGGCCGAGGCGACCTCCTCGTACAGGTGCCGCCGCGCCTCCATCAGCTCCCGCCACTGCTTGCGCGGGTTGACGGCGAGCAGCGGCCGGGCCACGTTGAGGCCGGTGCGCTTGACGGCCTCCTCGACGTCCATGGAGAGGTAGACCACCCGCCCGCCGGCGAGCAGCGCGCGCGTGTCCGCGTCGAGGATCGCGCCGCCGCCGAGCGCGAGGACGCCCTCGTGTTCGGCCAGCGCCTCCCGTACCGCGCGCTTCTCGATCTCCCGGAAGGCCGCCTCGCCGTCGGCGACGAAGATGTCGGCGATCTCGCGGCCCTCGGCGGCGACGATGTCCTCGTCGGTGTCCCGGTAGCCGATGCCGAGCCGCCGGGCGAGCAGCCCGCCGACCGTGGACTTGCCGACGCCCATCGGTCCGATCAGCACCACCCTCGGTGCGGGGGTCACCGGATGGCCAGGTTCTCGAGGTACGACCGGACGTTGCGGCGGGTCTCGGCGACCGAGTCGCCGCCGAACTTCTCCGCCACCGCGTCGGCGAGGACGAGCGCGACCATCGCCTCGGCGACGATGCCGGCGGCCGGCACCGCGGAGACGTCGGAGCGCTGGTGGTGGGCCTGGGTGGCCTCGCCGGTGACGACGTCGACGGTCTGCAGGGCCCGCGGCACGGTCGCGATCGGCTTCATCGCGGCCCGTACCCGCAGCAGCTCACCGGTGGACAGGCCGCCCTCGGTGCCGCCGGCCCGGCCGGAGGCGCGGCGGATGCCCTCGGGCGTGCCGACGATCTCGTCGTGGGCCTGGGAGCCGGGGACCCGGGCGAGGTCGAAGCCGTCGCCGATCTCGACGCCCTTGATCGCCTGGATGCCCATCAGGGCTCCGGCGAGCCGGGCGTCCAGCTTGCGGTCCCAGTGGACGTGCGAGCCGAGACCGACCGGGACGCCGTAGGCCAGGACCTCGACCACACCGCCGAGGGTGTCGCCGTCCTTGTGGGCCTGGTCGACCTCCGCGACCATCGCCTTGGAGGCGTCGGCGTCCAGGCAGCGCAGCGGGTCGGCGTCCAGCTTCTCGACGTCGGCCGGGGTCGGGTGGACGCCCTTCGGCGCCTTCACCGAGCACAGCTCGACGACATGCGAGACGATCTCGACGCCGGTCGTCTCCTTGAGGTACGACCGGGCGACCGCGCCGAGCGCCACCCGGGCCGCGGTCTCCCGCGCCGAGGCCCGCTCCAGCACCGGCCGGGCCTCGTCGAAGCCGTACTTCTGCATGCCGGCCAGGTCGGCGTGGCCGGGCCGGGGGCGGGTCAGCGGGGCGTTGCGAGCCAGCCCGGCGAGGATCTCCGGGTCGACCGGGTCGGCCGCCATGACCTGCTCCCACTTGGGCCACTCGGTGTTGCCCACCATGATCGCGACCGGGGAGCCGAGCGTGAGACCGTGCCGGACCCCGCCGAGGAAGGTGACCTGGTCCTGTTCGAACTTCATGCGGGCACCGCGTCCGTAACCGAGGCGCCGCCGCGCGAGATGGTCCGCGACCATCTCGGTCGTGATCGGCACGCCGGCGGGAAGGCCCTCCAGCGTCGCGACAAGTGCGGGACCGTGGGACTCCCCCGCGGTCAGCCAACGCAGCCTGCTCAACGTTGCTCCTCAGTGCTCGCGCTCTGGTACTGCCTGCGTACACGCGTCCTCGCGTACGGCGACGGCCCGACCGGGTGCGCGGCTCCGGTCCGCCGTCTCCGATCCTCCCACGTCCGCGCGGTGAACCCGGCCGCCGGTCCAGCAGACGGACGCGGACGCGCCGGCCCCGCGGGGGCCCGGACCAGCCGGCCGGGCGGACATCCCCGCGGTCCCGCGGCGCTCCGAGGGGGCGCGGGGAACCGCGCGACCAGCCACGACGAAGCCGCGGCCGGGCCTGTCGCCGGGGCGCGGGCGGAGCGCTCAGCGCTCGGAAAGCGCCTTCTCGCCCGCCCGGCGCATGACCTCCAGGGGCGCGGGCCCGCGGCCGGTCATCTGTTCGACCTGGAGAACGGCCTGGTGCACCAGGAGGTCGAGGCCGCTGACGACGGCCCCGCCGAACATGGACCAGCGGGCGGCCAGGGCCGTGGGCCAGGGGTGGTAGAGCACGTCGAACAGCGTGGCGGGGCGCTCCGGCACGGCGGCGGCGAGGCCGTCGGTCGTACCGGCGGGGGTCGTGGCGATCACCAGCGGGGCGTGCAGGGCCTGTTCGGCGTCGGCCCAGTCGGCGGTCCGCACCTCGACGTCGAGCCGCTCGCCCCAGTGCCGCATCTCGGCGGCGCGTTCCTCGCTGCGGACGTAGGCGACGACCTCGCCGGTGCAGATCCGGGCGAGCGCGGCCAGCGCGGAGGAGGCGGTCGCCCCGGCGCCGAGGACGGCGGCGGTCTCGACCTGCTCGATGCCGTGTTCCCGCAGCGCGGCGACCATGCCCGGGATGTCGGTGTTGTCCCCGAGCCGGCGGCCGTCCTCCGCGAGGACGACCGTGTTGACCGCGTCGACCGAGGCGGCTGTCTCGGTGATCTCGTCGACCAGCGGGATCACCGCCCGCTTCAGCGGCATGGTCAGCGACAGCCCCGCCCACTCGGGACCCAGCTGCCCGAGGAAGCCGGGCAGCGCGGCCTCGTCGACCTCGAAGCGCTCGTACGACCAGTCGGTGAGCCCGAGTTCGTCGTACGCGGCCCGGTGCAGCACCGGGGAGAGCGAGTGGGCGATGGGCTTACCGAGCACGGCGGCCCGACGGGCTTCAGTGGCCCGAGGTGGCATTGAACTTTTCCTTGAGCTGCTGGAATTCCTGATAGGTCTTCGCGAATTCGGTGTTGTTCTGGCCGTCGGTCGCCACGAAATAGATCCAGCCGTCGTCGGTCGGATCCAGTGCCGCCTTCAGCGCCTCGTCGCCGGGGTTGCCGATCGGACCGGGCGGGAGACCCTTCTGGGTGTACGTGTTGTACGGGTCCTGATTGCTGTTGATCTCCGACTCGCTGATATGGATGTTGCTGGTGCCCTTCAGATAGTTGAAGGTCGAGTCGAATTGCAGCTTCTGGTTGGTCTCGGTGTTCGTGGGCTGGAGACGGTTGTAGATGACTTCCGCCATCTTGCGGAAGTCGTCCTGCGTCTTGCCCTCGGCCTGCACGAGGCTCGCCACCGTGATCACCTGGAGCGGGTTGTCCAGGTCGAACTTCTTTGCCTGGGCCGCGAGATCGTAGGTCGCGTACTGCTCCTTGGCCGCGGCCACCATGCTCTTGAGGATCGCCTCGGGCTTCATGCCCTTGGCCGCGGGATAGGTGGTCGGGTAGAGGAAGCCTTCCAGCGGATCCTTGATCCGGCTGCCGCCGTTCGCCCACGAGGGCAGCCCGAGACTCTTGTATTCCTTCTTGGCGATCCTCTGGGTCGTACCGGCCCGCAGTTCCAGCCGTTTGTCGATCGCCTGGTACACGGAGGCATTGCGTTCGCCGGGTTTGACGACCACATTGCTCTGGCTCTGCGGATCCAGCATCAGCTTCACGGCGCTCGCCGCGGACATCTCCTTCTTCAGGAGATAGGCACCGGCCTGAATCGTTTTTCCGTTGGGATTCTGGGACTGGGCCGCCACGAACGCGTCCACGCTCTTGACGACGCCGGCGTCCTCCAGCCGACGGGCGATCTCGTACCCCCCGGCACCCTTCGGGATCTCGACCGTCACCGACCCGGTGCCGCCGCCGACGTAGTCGGGGGCCGGGCCGAAACGGTTCTGGTAGAAGTGCCAGCCGAAGTACCCGACCGTGGCCGCACCGCCTCCGAAGACCAGGCAGACCACCAGGCAGGCGCAGCCGTTGCGCCGTTTCTTGGCGCCCTTGCCGCCCTTCGCGTCCTTGCCGCGGCCACCACCGCGGCGCCCTTTCGGGTCGTCGTCATCGTCGCCGTCGTCGTCGGCACCCGTGAAGAAGGGGTGCTGCTCCTCCTCGACAGCGGGCTCCGCCTGCGATTCCGGTTCCGGTTCCGGCCGGCGGCGGCCGGGCGGCTCCGGCGGCGGGTAGGCGTCCTCGGTGCCGTAGAAGTCCGGCTGTTCACC
Organism: Streptomyces sp. NPDC101237; assembly: GCF_044767465.1. Lineage (NCBI taxonomy): Bacteria > Bacillati > Actinomycetota > Actinomycetes > Kitasatosporales > Streptomycetaceae > Streptomyces > Streptomyces sp. NPDC101237. The sequence goes on from NZ_JBIWNY010000021.1 coordinate 135,289, forward strand.
GCCGTACGCCACCGGCTGCTGGCCGTAGGGATCGCCCGGGTCGGCCGCGTAGGGCACCTGGCCGTGGGTTCCGGTCGCGTCCCAGCCGCCGCCCTGGTGGTACTGCTGGGCTTGTCCGACGTACTGCTGGTCGTACTGCTGCTGCCCCTGTCCGTCGGTGTAGCGGAGCTGCCCCTGCTCGTCGTAGTACGCGTACTGCTGCGGGTCCTGGTGCTGGTCGTACCCGCCCTGCGGGTGCTGGCTCCAGCCGACGTAGTTCTGCTGCGACTGCTGCGGGTGGTGCTGCGGCTGGCCGCCGTAGGGGGACTGCTGGCCCACGTGGGCCTGCTGACCTCCCCACCCGTCGTCCCCGTACAACGGGTCCTCCGGGTGCCACGGTTCGGAGCCTGGGCCCCGGCCATACTCAGTCATCGATCCCCTAGAGCCGCGAGGCGGCGCGTCACGCGGCTGGTGGGCCGGCCGACCGTTCCGCCTCTTGCTGTGCGGTGGCTGTTCGAAAACCATCGCATCGCGCGGAACGTTACCGTATCGCGATCAGATGACCACTTCGACGCCCTCGCCGGGTGGCTTACCTGACACCCGTTCGGATTCCAGCGCCTGCTGAAGGATGATCACAGCGGCTGCCTGGTCGATCACCGCCCGGCCCTTCTTGGACTTCACCCCCGAGGCGCGCAGTCCCTGACTGGCCGTCACGGTCGTCATCCGCTCGTCGACCAGCCGGACCGGCACCGGACTGATGCCCTGGGCCAGCTCCTGCGCGAAGGCCCGGACCTTGACGGCGGCCGGACCCTCACCCCCCTTGAGGGAGCGCGGGAGTCCGACGACGACCTCGATCGGCTCGTACTCATCGGCCAGCTGCCGCAGCCGGCGGTGGGCGGCGGGGATGTCCCGGCCGGGGACGGTCTCGACCGGGGTGGCCAGGATCCCGTCGGGGTCGCACGAGGCGACCCCGATCCGGGCGTCCCCGACGTCGACGGCGAGTCGACGTCCTCTGCGCATCTTCTTACCGTCTCTTACTTGGCGGTCTCGGCCACGAGGCGCTCGACGGCGTCGATGGCCTCGCCCACGGCAGCCGGGTTCTGGCCGCCGCCCTGGGCCACGTCCGGCTTGCCGCCGCCACCGCCGCCGAGCGTCTTGGCGGCGGCGCGGACCAGGTCACCGGCCTTGAGGCCGCGGTCGCGCGCGGCGTCGTTGGTGGCGATGACCGTGAGCGGCTTGCCGTTGTTGACCGTGAACAGCGCGACCACGGCGGCACGCCCGCCCTGGATGCGGCCGCGCACGTCGAGGACGAGCTTGCGCAGGTCGTCCGCGGTCGTGCCGTCCGGCACCTGCCCGGTCACCACGGCGATCCCCCGGACGTCCTTCGCCGAGTCGGCGAGGCCGCCGGCGGCCTGCAGCACCTTCTCGGCGCGGAACTTCTCGATCTCCTTCTCGGCGTCCTTCAGCTTGCCGAGCATGGCGGAGACCTTCTCCGGAAGCTCCTCCGGGCGGCCCTTGATCAGTTCCTGGAGCTGGGCGACGACCGTGTGCTCGCGGGCCAGGAAGTTGTAGGCGTCCACACCGACGAGGGCCTCGATACGGCGGACACCCGAACCGATCGACGACTCGCCGAGCAGCTTCACCAGGCCCAGCTGGGCGGTGTTGTGCACGTGGGTGCCGCCGCACAGCTCCTTGGAGAAGTCGCCGATGGTCACCACACGCACCCGCTCGCCGTACTTCTCGCCGAACTCGGCGATGGCGCCCTGCTTCTTGGCCTCGTCGATGCCCATGATGTCGGCGCGCACGTCCAGGTCGCGGGCGAGCACCTCGTTGATCTTCTGCTCGACGTCGGTCATCACGGCCGTCGGGACGGCCGAGGGCGAACCGAAGTCGAAGCGGAAGCGGCCGGGCTGGTTCTCCGAACCGGCCTGGGCGGCCGTCGGCCCGAGGGCGTCGCGCAGCGCCTGGTGGGTGAGGTGGGTGGCCGAGTGGGCGCGGGCGATGGCGGTCCGGCGGCGCTGGTCGATCGCGGCGTGGGCCTTGGCGCCGACCGTCACCTCGCCGACCTGGACGACGCCCTTGTGGACGTAGACGCCCGGGACCGGCTTCTGGGTGTCGCGGATCTCGATGACGGCACCGGTGTCGACCTTGATCCGGCCGGTGTCGCCGATCTGGCCGCCGCCCTCGGCGTAGAACGGGGTGCGGTCCAGGACGATCTCGACCTCGTCGCCCTCGGTCGCGGCCGGCGAGGAGACGCCGTCGACGAGGATGCCGACGATGGTGGACTCGCCCTCGGTGTCGCTGTAGCCGATGAAGTCGGTGGCGCCGGTCCGGTCGGCGATCTCGCGGTAGGCGCCGGCGCCGGCGTGGCCGGTCTTCTTGGCCTGGGCGTCGGCCTTGGCGCGCTCCCGCTGCTCCTTCATCAGGCGGCGGAAGCCGTCCTCGTCCACCGCGAGGCCCTGCTCGGCGGCCATTTCGAGGGTGAGGTCGATCGGGAAGCCCCAGGTGTCGTGGAGCAGGAACGCCTTGTCGCCGGCGAGGATCGTGCCGCCGGACTCCTTGGTCTCGGTGACGGCGGTGTCGAGGATGTTGGTGCCGGCCTTCAGCGTCTTGAGGAAGGCGTTCTCCTCGGCGACGGCGACCTTCTCGATGCGCTCGCGGTCGGTGACCAGTTCGGGGTACTGCTGGCCCATCATCCGGATGACGGTGTCGACGAGGTCGAGGACGACCGGTCCGGTGGCGCCGAGGAGCCGCATGTTGCGGATGGCGCGGCGCATGATGCGGCGCAGCACGTAGCCGCGGCCCTCGTTGCCGGGGGTGACGCCGTCGCCGATGAGCATGACCGACGTGCGCATGTGGTCGGTGACCACGCGCAGCGAGACGTCCGAGGCGTGGGTGTCGCCGTAGTGGACGCCGGTCAGCTCGGTGGCCTTCTTGATGACGGCCATGGAGGTGTCGATCTCGTACATGTTCTGCACGCCCTGCAGAATCATGGCGAGGCGTTCCAGGCCGAGGCCGGTGTCGATGTTCTTGCTCGGCAGCTCTCCGAGGATCTCGAAGTTGTCCTTGCCGATGCCCTCGCCCCGCTCGTACTGCATGAAGACGAGGTTCCAGATCTCGACGTACCGCTCGTCGTTGACGGCGGGGCCGCCCTCGACGCCGAACTCGGGGCCGCGGTCGTAGTTGATCTCGGAGCAGGGGCCGCAGGGGCCGGGGACGCCCATGGACCAGTAGTTGTCCTTCATGCCGAGGCGCTGGATGCGCTCCTTCGGCACGCCCACGACCTCGTGCCAGATGCGCTCGGCCTCGTCGTCGTCCTTGTAGACGGTGATCCAGAGCTTCTCCGGCTCCAGGCCGTAACCGCCCTTGTCCTGGGGTGTGGTGAGCAGCTCCCAGGCGTACTTGATGGCGCCTTCCTTGAAGTAGTCGCCGAAGGAGAAGTTGCCGCACATCTGGAAGAAGGTGCCGTGCCGGGTGGTCTTGCCGACCTCTTCGATGTCAGGGGTGCGCACGCACTTCTGCACGCTGGTGGCGCGGGCCCACGGCGGCTTGACCTCGCCGAGGAAGTAGGGCTTGAAGGGCACCATGCCGGCCGGGACCAGGAGCAGAGTCGGGTCGTCCGCGATGAGCGACGCCGAAGGGACGACGGTGTGACCGCGCTCCTCGTAGAAGCTCAGCCAGCGGCGGCGGATCTCTGCCGACTCCATCAGTGGTCCTCATTCCGGTCGTACGAGTACGTCGTGTTCTCGATGTACTTCGGGTTGCTGCGGTGGTTCTCGATGGCGGCGAACCGCCGGGGCGCGGGGAGTTCGGGGTCCGCGTTGATGCCCAGCGCGTCTCCCAGCTCCTCCTCCCGCCGGGCCATGTTCTCGCGCACGTCGAGCGCGAAGCCGACCGCCCGGTCCTTGATCCGGTGGCCGGTCTCCAGCGCCTTGTTCGCGGCGGTGGCGGCAAGGCTCTCGGGGGTCAGCTGCCGGAGCTTGCGGTTGACCTTGGTGGTGGCCCAGACACCGGCGGCGACACCGGTGGTGAACCAGAAGGTTCGGCGGAACATCAGCCTGGCTCCTACTTTCCCCGGTTCTTCCGCCGTGCGGCGGACAGCGTCCGGCCCACGATCACGGTACGCCCGGCCTCCCGGGCGGGCACGTCCGCCTTGCGGCCGGACAGGGCCCGCCGCACGCCGTAGCCGAACGCGGCGACCTTGACCAGCGGCCCGCCGAAGGTGGAGGCGACGGTGGACGACAGCGCGGAGGCGTTGGAGGTGACCTCCTGGACGTCCGAGGCGATCGCGTCGACCCGTTCGATCTGGGTCTGCGCGGAGCGCACGGCCGCGGAGGCGTCGGCGAGCAGCGGGACGGCCTGGTCGGTCACGTCCGCCACCAGCTTGGTGGTCGCCCTGAGCGTCTGGGCCAGCCTCACGAGCGCCACCGCGAGGAAGGAGACCAGGATCGCCCAGAAGACGGCCACCAGGATCCCGGCCACCTCTCCACCGGACACTGTGCGCACCTGCTTCCCGCTCTTCCGCGAAAATCAATTGAGATCCGAGCCTATCGCGCGGGGCGTCGGGCTCCGTACCGGATTACCGCGCGCGGGCGGCGGAGTTGCCGGAACCGATTGTACGGACCGAACACGGTTAAGTACGCTCCGTGTCCCATGCGAGGTCCTCAGCGCCCCGGCCCCTCCGCGGACGGCAACCTGCCCCTGGAACTGACCGCGTTCGTGGGCCGCTCGGCCGAACTCGGCGAGCTGGCCCGGGCCCTGGAGTCGGACCGGCTGGTGACGGTGACCGGGGTCGGCGGGGTCGGCAAGTCCCGGCTCGCGGCCCGGGCGGCGGCCGCGGCGGCGCCCCGGGACGGGGTGTGGCGGGTGGAGCTGTCGGCGGTGCGCGATCCGGAGTTCGTCGAGTACGCCGTGGTGGAGGCGCTGGGCCTGACCGACCACACCACCCGGCAGCCGCGCCGGACGCTCCTGGACCACCTGGACGGCCGCCGCTGCCTGCTGCTCCTCGACGGTTACGAGCACCTGGTCGACGGATGCGCCGGGCTGGTGGCCGAGCTGCTGCGGCGGCTGCCGGACCTGACCGTGCTGGCGGCGGGGCGGCGGCCGCTGGGGGTCGCGGGCGAGCGGGTGTTCCCGCTGGCGCCGCTGGCCCGCGAGGAGGCGGAGGAGCTGTTCGCCGAGCGCGCGGAGCGGCAGGGGCTCGTGGTCCGGGACCACGCGCAGGTGCGGGAGGTGTGCCGGCGGCTGGACGGGATCCCGCTGGCGATCGAGCTGGCGGCGGGCCGGCTGCGGGTGTTGTCGCCCGCGCAGATCCTGGAGCGGCTCGACGACCGGTTCCGGCTGCTGACCGGCGGCGGCCGCGACGGCCTGCCGCGTCATCAGACGCTGCGCACGGCCATCGGCTGGAGCCACGAACTGTGCACTCCCGCCGAGCGGTTGCTGTGGGCGCGGCTGTCGGTGTTCGCGGGGACCTTCGACCTGGAGGCCGCCGAGTACGTGTGCGGCGGGGACGGGCTGCCGTCCGAGACCGTCCTGGACGTGCTGGCGGAGCTGCTCGCGCAGTCGGTGCTGTCCCGCGAGGACACCGCGGCCGGGGTGCGCTACCGGATGCTCGACACCGTGCGGGCGTACGGCGGCGAGTGGCTGGCGGCGGCGGGGGACGCGGGGCGGCTGCGGCGCCGGCACCGCGACTGGTTCATGGGGCTGGCGACCTGGTGCGAGCTGGACTGGTTCTCGCCGCGGCAGGGCGAGGTGGCGGCGCGTGTCGAGGCCGAGCTGCCGAACCTGCGGGCGGCGCTCGACCACTGTCTGACCGAGCCGGACGAGGCGCATCTGGGGCAGTACCTGGCGGCTTCGCTGTGGTTCCACTGGGCGGGCTGCGGGCGGCTCTCGGAGGGGCGGCGCTGGCTGGAGCTGAGCCTGGTACTGGACTCCCCGTATCCGCGGTCCCGGCTGAAGGCGCTGTGGGTGCTCGGTTACGTGGCGATCCTGCAGGGTGACGCGGTGGCCGCGCTGGCGGCGCTCCAGGAGTGCCGGGAGGAGGCCGAGCGGGCCGCGGACGCGACGGCGCTGGCGTACGCGGAGCACCGCGCCGGCTGTCTGGCCCTGGTCACCGACGACATGGCCCGCGCCGAGACGCTGCTGCGGTCGGCGCTCGGCCGCTACCGGGAGATCGGCGAGCTGAACAGCAACGTCCTGATGGGCCAGGTCGAGCTGGCGATGGCCAGGGCCTTCCTCGGCGATCTGCCGGAGGCGGTGCGGCTGTGCGAGGACGTGCGCCGGGTGTGCGAGGACCACGGCGAGCGCTGGGCCCGGTCGTACGCGCTGTACGTGCTGGCGTACGCGGCCTGGCGGGACGGGGATCCGGCGGGCGCCCGCGCGCTGCTGACCGACTGCCTGGGCCATGCGCACGGCTTCCGGGACCTGCTGGGTTCGGTGCTGTCGGTCGAGCTGCTGGCCCTGGTGACGGCGGCCGAGGGCGATCCGGCGGAGGCCGCGGTGCTGCAGGGCGCGGCGGGACGGATGTGGGCGTCGGTGGGGCTGCCGCTGTTCGGCTCCGCCCACTTCAACGCCCCGCACGAGCTGTGCGAGGCGACGGCCAGGCGGGCGCTGGGCGAGGAGCGGTACGCGCAGTGCGTGCGGCAGGGAGCGCTGCTGGACGGGGAGGCGGCGGTGGCCCGGGCCCTGGACGGCTCCGGGGAACGGCCGCTGGACGCGCTGCCGGCGCCGCGCGGCCCGGTACGGCGGCGCGAGGACGGTACCGGCATGCGAAAGCCCGCCGCCTCCCCCACCCGGAAGGGCGGGGAGACGGCGGGCTGACGCTGGAGTACCGCGCCGGAGCTGGGGTCAGCGGGCGTAGTACTCGACGACGAGCTGCTCGTCACAGATGATCGGGACTTCCTTGCGGTTCGGCTCGCGGTCCAGGCGGAACGCCAGGGCCTTGAGGTTCACCTGCAGGTAGCGCGGGATCTCGCCGTCGGGGGCGAAGCCGCCCTCACGGGCGATCTGGAAGAGCGTCTTGTCCTTCGAGCGGTCGCGGACCTGGACGACGTCGTCCGGACGCACGCGGTAGGACGGCTTGTCGACCTTCTGACCGTTGACCTGGATGTGGCCGTGCACGACCATCTGGCGGGCCTGGTAGATCGTGCGGGCGATGCCCGAACGCAGGACCAGCGCGTCGAGGCGGCGCTCCAGCTCGATGATCAGGGCCTCACCGGTCTTGCCCTGCACCTTGGAGGCACGCTCGTAGGCGCGGACGAGCTGACGCTCGGACACGTCGTACTGCGCGCGCAGACGCTGCTTCTCCAGCAGACGGACCTTGTAGTCCGAGTTCTGCTTGCGGCCGCGGCCGTGCTCACCCGGCGGGTAGGGACGGGCCTCGAAGTACTTGACGGCCTTCGGGGTCAGCGCGATGCCGAGGGCACGCGACTTCTTGACCTTGGGGCGGGACTGGTTCGCCACTTGTCTCTTTCTTCCTTCTGATATCCGGCTCGTCAGGGTTAAGGGAGGTCGCAATCCGCAGCCGGGGAAACCCGCCGGGACCCGTTGCCGGGCACTGGTGGGCAGCCGCTCCCCTGTTCTGGGCACATACGTGCAGCACGCGAGTGGCCCACCGACCGGTCCCGCCGTACGGCGAGTGGTGGTGGGCTGCCCGCGACACCGTTCGACGGTGCGCGACGCTCCTGGTGCCTCCTCGCGGAGACTCCGGCCGACTGTCCCGCTCTGACAGCGCGGGACTCAGCGCTTCGAGGGATTCTACAGGCCGCTCAGGACCGCCTGCGACCGAGGTGCTTCCTGGTCCACTCCACCGCGTCCGCGTACCGTGCCTCGGTGCCGTGCCGGGTCGGGCTGTAGTACTCGCGGTCCTTGATCGGGTCCGGGGCGTACTGCTGCTCGGCGATGCCCTCGGGCACGTCGTGCGGGTAGACGTACCCCTGCGCGTGGCCCAGCTTGGCGGCGCCCTTGTAGTGGCCGTCGCGCAGGTGCGCGGGCACCTGTCCGGCCAGTCCCTTGCGCACGTCCTCCAGGGCGGCGCCGATCGCCGTGGTCGCCGAGTTCGACTTGGGGGCCAGGGCCAGGGCGATGGTGGTGTGGCTGAGGGTGAGGGCGGCCTCGGGGAAGCCGATCATGGCCACGGCCTGGGCGGCGGCCACCGCCAGGGGCAGCGCGTTCGGGTCGGCGAGGCCGATGTCCTCGCTGGCGGAGATCATCAGGCGGCGGGCGATGAACCGGGGGTCCTCGCCGGCCTCGATCATCCGGGCCAGGTAGTGCAGGGCCGCGTCGACGTCGGAGCCGCGGATGGACTTGATGAGGGCGCTGGCGACGTCGTAGTGCTGGTCGCCGTCCCGGTCGTACTTGACCGCTGCCCGGTCGACGACCTCCTCCAGGGTCTCCAGGCCGATCTCCGCGGCGCCCTTGTCGAGGGCGGCGCCGGCGGCGGCCTCCAGGGCGGTCAGGGCCCGGCGGGCGTCGCCGCCGGCGATCCGCAGCAGGTGCTCCTCGGTGTCCGCGGGGAGGGCGACGGAGCCCTTGAGGCCGCGCTCGTCGGTCAGGGCCCGGCGCAGCAGGCCTCGGACGTCGTCGTCGGTGAGCGGTTCGAGGGTGAGCAGCAGGGACCGGGAGAGCAGCGGGGAGATCACCGAGAAGTACGGGTTCTCGGTGGTCGCCGCGATCAGGGTGACCCAGCGGTTCTCGACGGCCGGGAGCAGGGAGTCCTGCTGGGCCTTGCTGAAGCGGTGGATCTCGTCGAGGAAGAGGACGGTCTCCTTGCCGTAGCCGCCGGTGGCGCGGCGGGCGCCGTCGATGACCGCGCGGACCTCCTTGACGCCCGCGGTGATCGCGGAGAGCTCCACGAACCGCTTGTCGGTCGCCTTGGAGACGACGTAGGCGAGGGTCGTCTTGCCGGTGCCGGGCGGACCCCAGAGGATCACCGAGGAGGGCCCCGCCGGACCGCCGGAACCCTCGCCGACCAGTCTGCGCAGCGGGGAACCCGGCTTCAGCAGGTGCTGCTGGCCCACCACCTCGTCGAGGGTGCGCGGGCGCATCCGCACCGCCAGGGGGCTGCCGGCCGGATCCTTCTCCTGGCGTTCTTCTGCGGCTGCGGTGAACAGATCGGGTTCCACGCTGAAACCCTAGTTCACGGCACTGACAACGCGGCGCGCGCTGTCAGCTGGTCCAGAAGTCCCACCAGCGGGTCAGGATCAGCATGCCGATGACGCCGACGTGCAGGACCGGCAGGACCCAGGTGAACTCGCCGAAGAAGGACCTGAGCCAGGTCGGGGCCGGCAGGAAGCCCTTGCGGACGTTGAAGGAGGTCACGTACCAGAACATGGTGATCGTGGCGACCCAGGCCAGCGAGCACCACAGGCACAGCGCGTTGATCCGGTACAGGGACTGGAACTGCAGCCAGGTGCAGAACGCGACACCGAAGAGGGTGCCGAAGTTGAAGGTCAGCCAGTACCAGCGCGGGAAGCGGGCGCGGGCCAGCAGGCTCATGCCGACACAGACGACGATGCCGTAGCAGACCAGGCCGAGCATCGGGTTCGGGAAGCCGAAGGCGGCGGCCTGCTTGGACTCCATGACGCTGCCGCAGGAGACCACCGGGTTGAGGCTGCACCCGGGGGTGAAGGTCTTGCCCTCGACCTTGGCTTCCAGCAGCTTGAACTTGTCGATCGTGATGACCCAGGCGGCCAGCAGTCCGGCGGCGCCGGTGATGATCAGCAACAGCCCGAAGGCGATGCTGCCGCCCTCGGTGCGCGGCGCCGCGGAGGGGTGCTCGGGCCCGGGCTCGGTGGAGACGTCGTTGACTGTCGTCTTGCTCATCACGCCGATTCCGTCTGGTTGAGAGTGGGAACTCCTTCGGGCAGGGGCCATTGTGCCGCACGAGGTGCCCTGTGCACCGTTCGGTGGACATAAGGACGTACCCGCGACCGTCACGGAAAGTCCGGTTTTGGCCGATGATCGAGCCATGGCCGCACACGCGGACGACCCCGCGCTGGACGCCCGGGGGCCGGGCGAGCGGGACGGGGGCGTGACGGCGGTGGACGGCATCGACCTGGGCATACGGCACGGCGAGCTGTCCGGCCTGCTCGGATCCGACGGGGCGGGCAGGAGCACGACGGTGGAGATCCTCCGGGGGCCGGAGCCGGGACGGCGGCGAGGCCCAGGTCCTCGGCACGGATCCGGCGGCGGGCACGCGCGCGGGGCGGCCCCCGGACGGGAATCGTCCGGCAGGGCGAATCGGCAACCGCCGAGTTGACGGCCCGCGCTCGGGCGGACCGCGGGAGTGAGGGGGCGCCGGCCCCCTCACTCCCCCGGGCTCAGCCCAGCCTCGACTCCAGCTCCGCCACGATCTCGTTCACGCCGATCGACGTCTGCTCGCCGGACTCCATGTCCTTGAGCTGGACGACGCCCTCGGCGAGGTCGCGCTCGCCGGCGACGATCGTGTAGCGGGCCCCGCTGCGGTTGGCGTTCTTCATCGCGCCCTTGAGACCCTTGCCGCCGTAGGAGAAGTCCGCCGCGACGCCCGCCCGGCGCAACTCGGTGACCTTGGCGAACAGGATCCGGCGGGCCTCCTCGCCGAGCGGCACCGCGAAGACGCTGGTGGCGGAGGGCAGGTCCAGCTCGACGCCCTCGGCCTCCAGGGCGAGGACCGTGCGGTCGACGCCGAGCGCCCAGCCCACCGACGGCAGCGCGGGGCCGCCGATCATCTCGGAGAGGCCGTCGTAGCGGCCGCCGCCGCCCACCGCGGACTGGGAGCCCAGGCCGTCGTGGACGAACTCGAAGGTCGTACGCGTGTAGTAGTCCAGGCCGCGGACCAGCTTCGGGTCGTCCTCGAAGGCGACGCCCGCGGCCGTGATCAGCTCGCGGACCTCCTCGTGGTACGCCTTGCAGGCGTCGCAGAGGTAGTCGCGCAGCAGCGGGGCGTCGCCCAACTGCTTCTGCACCGACTCCCGTTTGTCGTCCAGGACCCGGAGCGGGTTGATCTCCGCGCGGCGCAGGGTGTCCTCGTCGAGGTCGAGGCCGCGCAGGAAGTCCTGGAGCGCGGCCCGGTACACCGGACGGCACTCCTTGTCGCCCAGGCTGTTCAGCAGGACGCGGAACGCGCGCAGACCGAGCGAGCGGTACGCCTGGTCGGCCAGGATGATCAGTTCGGCGTCGAGCGCCGGGTCCTCCGCGCCGATGGCCTCGGCACCGACCTGCGAGAAGTGGCGGTAACGGCCCTTCTGCGGACGCTCGTAGCGGTAGTACGAGCCGGAGTACCAGAGCTTGACGGGCAGGTTGCCGGTCTTGTGGAGGTTCGCCTCCAGGGCCGCGCGCAGGACGGACGCGGTGCCCTCGGGACGCAGGGCCAGCCTGTCGCCGCCCTTCGTCTCGAACGCGTACATCTCCTTGGTGACGATGTCGGTGGACTCGCCGACACCGCGCGCGAACAGCTCGACGTTCTCAAAACCAGGGGTCTCGATGTAGCCGTAGCCGGAGTTGCGCAGCGGCGCGGCGATCGCCTCGCGGACGGCCAGGTACTTGGCGCTGTCCGGCGGGATCAGGTCGTAGGTGCCCTTGGGGGCCTGGAAGGTGCTCACGGAAGTCTCGTCACATTCCTCGTCGGGGAGCGTCGGCGTGCGCTCCCTGGCCGGCGGCCGCCTGTCGCAGATGGGCGTTGGTGGCGCGCTCCTGGCCGATGGTCGTCTGGGGGCCGTGGCCGGACAGCACCACGGTGGAGTCGTCGAGCGGCAGGCAGACCCGGGCCAGTGAGGCCATCATGTCGTCCATGGAGCCGCCCGGCAGGTCCGTGCGTCCGATGGAGCCGGCGAAGAGCAGATCGCCCGAGAAGAAGACCGAGGGGATGTCGGCCGTCTCCGGCATCTGGAAGGTCACCGACCCCTTGGTATGACCCGGTGCGTGCGCGACGGAGAACTCGAGTCCGGCCAGCTCCAGCCGTGCGCCGTCGGTCAGTTCACGGACGTCGTCGGGCTCCCCCACCGTCAGCTCGCCCATCAGCGGCATGCCGATGGACCGGCCGAGCGCCTTCTCGGGGTCACTCATCATGTACCGGTCCTCGGGGTGGATCCAGGCCGGCACGTCGTGGGCGCCGCACACGGGGACGACCGAGGCCACGTGGTCGATGTGGCCGTGGGTGAGGACGACGGCGACGGGCTTGAGCCGATGCTTCTTCAGTGCTTCCTCGACGCCCTCGGCGGCCTGGTGGCCGGGGTCGATGATCACGCACTCCGCACCGGCGGCGGGGGCGACGAGATAACAGTTCGTCCCCCAGGCCCCGGCGGGGAACCCGGCAATGAGCACGATCGTCCTTCGTTGTGTCGGTTCGGGTGGCTACAAGCTGTGGTGCAGAGCCTACCGGCGCTGCCGTTTCCTCAGCGAACCCATATACGGTACGGGGCTACACGCAGTGGTCGGCTCACACAACGCACAGGACGCACGCGTACCGGTCGACATACGACACGCATGAGGAGAGAACCCGGTGGTCAGCCAGGAGCAGCGGCGGCGTCAGCTCGCCCGGGAGAAGTTCTTGCGGCAGCAGCAGCGGCGCACCAGCGCGCGTCGCAAGTCACGCATGCGCAATTCCGTGATCGCGTCCGTGCTCGGCGTGATCGTGATCGGCAGCGTCGCCCTGTACACGACCGGCGTGCTGAAGAACGACGACAAGGCCAACGTCGGCTCGGACACGACGCCGAGCGCGGCGCCCAGCGCCAGCAAGCCGGCGGACCCGTGCGGGAAGCCCGCCGCCGGCAAGGTGGCGAAGCTCAGCTGGAAGAAGGAGCCGGCGATGTCCATCGACACGTCGGCCGACTACACCATGAAGCTGGCGACGACGTGCGGTGACATCGGCATCGCGCTGAAGACGGCGGCCGCCCCGCACACGGTGAACTCCTTCGACTTCCTCGCGTCGAAGGGCTACTTCGACCACACGAAGTGCCACCGGCTCACCACCAACGGCATCTACGTGCTGCAGTGCGGCGACCCGACGGGCACCGGCAGCGGCGGTCCCGGCTACACGCTCCCCGACGAGAACCTGAAGGACAAGAGCCTCAAGGGCGGTGTCTACCCGGCGGGCACGATCGCGATGGCCAACACCGGCCAGAAGCACACCGGTGGCAGCCAGTTCTTCCTGGTCTACCAGGACAGCCAGTTGCCGCCCAGCTACGCCCCGTTCGGCACGGTGGACGCCGCCGGACTCAAGGTCCTGAAGAAGATCGCGGCCGCCGGTGAGAGCACCGGAGCGGGCGACGGGGCCCCGAACGCGACGGTCGTCATCAACAAGGCGACGGTCACGAAATCCTGAGGTCCGACTGCGTAATTTCGGTCGCGCGGGATGCGGACAGGCAACCCGCCGGTCGCCTATGTTGGCCGTGACGAAACTGTGGACGATGCCCGGGGGCGCTGAGGCCCCTCGCGGGCATCATGTGGAGGAGGCGCTGTGAGCAGCGACCCGTGGGGCCGCGTCGACGAGACGGGGACCGTGTACGTGCGTACGGCCGACGGCGAGCAGGTCGTCGGTTCCTGGCAGGCCGGCTCCCCTGACGAGGCGCTGGCCTACTTCGAGCGCAAGTACGAGGGCCTGGTTGTCGAGATCGGCCTCCTCGAGAAGCGAGTGCGCACCACCGACCTGTCCGCCAAGGACGCCCAGGTGGCCATCGACCACCTGCGCGAGCAGGTGGAGGCGCACCACGCGGTCGGTGACCTGCAGGCGCTGCGGGACCGGCTCGACGAGCTGGTGAAGACGGTGGAGTCGCGTCGCGAGGAGCGCCGGGCGCAGCGCGCCAAGCAGTCCGACGAGGCCCGCAAGGCCAAGGAGGACCTGGTCGTCGAGGCGGAGCAGCTGGCCCAGTCCGACCAGTGGCGGTCGGCCGGTGAGCGGCTGCGCGCGCTGGTGGACACCTGGAAGGGTCTGCCGCGCCTGGACCGCAAGTCGGACGACGAGCTGTGGCACCGCTTCTCGCACGCCCGGTCGGCGTTCTCCAAGCGCCGCAAGGCGCACTTCGCGCAGCTCGACTCGCAGCGCGAGGACGCCCGCAAGGCCAAGGAGAAGCTGGTCGCCGAGGCCGAGTCGCTCTCGGGCTCGACGGACTGGGGTCCGACGGCCGCGCGCTACCGCGAGCTGATGACGGAGTGGAAGGCCGCGGGCCGCGCCCAGCGCGAGCACGAGGACGACCTGTGGAACCGCTTCCGCGGCGCCCAGGACGTGTTCTTCGCGGCCCGCGGGTCCGCCTTCGCCGAGCGGGACGCGGAGCAGACCGAGAACCTGAAGCTGAAGGAGGAGCTGGCCGTCGAGGCCGAGCGGCTCCTGCCGATCACGGACCTGAAGTCCGCGCGGTCCGCCTTCCGCTCGATCAACGAGCGCTGGGAGGCCATCGGGCACGTGCCGCGCGACGCGCGTCCGAAGGTCGAGGGCCGGATGCACACGGTCGACCGGGCCATCCAGGAGGCCGAGGAGGCCGAGTGGCGGCGGACCAACCCGGAGGCGCGTGCGCGTGCCGCGGGTCTGACCGGCCAGCTGCAGGGCGCCGTGGACAAGCTGCGGACGCAGATCGACCAGGCCCGCGCGCAGGGCAACACGTCGAGGGCGGAGAAGCTGGAGCGTGAGCTGGAGGGCCGCCAGGCGCTCCTGGACCAGGCCCTGAAGGGCCTCCAGGAGTTCGGCGGCTGACGCGGGCCCGCGCAGGGCGGTAACGACGAGAGGGGCCCCGTACGCGTCGTACGGGGCCCCTCTCGTCGTGTGCGGCGCCGCCGGGAGCGGTTGCCGCCGCTAGGAGCGGTTGCGGGCCGACGTGACCCGGTAGACGTCGTAGACGCCCTCCACGCCGCGCACGGCCTTCAGGACGTGGCCCAGGTGCTTGGGGTCGCCCATCTCGAAGGTGAACCGCGAGGTGGCCACCCGGTCGCGGGACGTCTGGACGGCCGCGGACAGGATGTTGACGTGCTGGTCGGACAGGACGCGGGTGACGTCCGACAGGAGCCGGGAGCGGTCCAGCGCCTCGACCTGGATGGCGACCAGGAAGACCGAGGACTGGGTGGGTGCCCATTCGACGTCGAGGATCCGCTCGGGTTCCCTGGACAGTGAGTCCACGTTGACGCAGTCGCTGCGGTGAACCGACACACCGCTGCCGCGGGTGACGAACCCGATGATCGGGTCGCCGGGCACCGGGGTGCAGCAGCGGGCCAGCTTGACCCACACGTCGTCGACGCCCTTCACGACCACGCCGGGGTCCTGGTTGCTGCGCCGCTTGCGGCCGCGGGTCCGGGACGGCGGTACCGCCTCGTCGATCTCCTCGGTGGCGGCCTCCTCGCCGCCGAGCGCCTGCACCAGCTTCTGCACGACGTTCTGCGCGGCGACGTGGCCCTCGCCGATCGCCGCGTACAGCGAGGAGATGTCCGGGTAGCGCATCTCGTGCGCGAGCGTGACCAGCGAGTCCCCGGTGAGGATGCGCTGGATCGGCAGGTTCTGCTTGCGCATCGCGCGGACGATGGCGTCCTTGCCCTGCTCGATCGCCTCGTCCCGGCGCTCCTTGGAGAACCAGGCGCGGATCTTGTTGCGGGCCCGCGGCGACTTGACGAAGCCGAGCCAGTCCCGGGAGGGGCCGGCGCCCGGCGCCTTGGACGTGAAGACCTCGACCAGGTCGCCGTTGTCCAGGGTGGATTCGAGCGGGACCAGACGGCCGTTGACGCGGGCGCCTATCGTGCGGTGGCCGACCTCGGTGTGCACGGCGTACGCGAAGTCGACCGGGGTGGCCCCGGCGGGCAGCGCTATGACGTCGCCCTTGGGGGTGAAGACGAAGACCTCGTTGCGGGACAGGTCGAAGCGCAGGGACTCCAGGAACTCGCTGGGGTCCTCGGTCTCCTTCTGCCAGTCCAGCAACTGCCGCAGCCACGCCATGTCGTTGAGGTGGTCGTCCTTGCCCTTGCCGGACGACTTCGGCACGTCGGTGCGGACCTTGGAGGCGCCCGCGACGGCCTCCTGCTTGTACTTCCAGTGCGCGGCGATGCCGTACTCGGCGCGGCGGTGCATGTCGAACGTGCGGATCTGGAGTTCGACCGGCTTGCCGTTGGGGCCGATGACCGTCGTGTGCAGCGACTGGTACATGTTGAACTTGGGCATCGCGATGTAGTCCTTGAAGCGCCCCGGAACCGGGTTCCAGCGCGCGTGGACGGTGCCCAGGGCCGCGTAGCAGTCGCGGACGGTGTCCACCAGGACGCGGATGCCCACCAGGTCGTAGATCTCCGCGAAGTCCCGGCCGCGGACGATCATCTTCTGGTAGACGCTGTAGTAGTGCTTCGGGCGGCCGGTGACGGTGGCCTTGATGCGGGCGGCCCGCAGGTCGGCCTGGACCTCGTCGGTCACTATGGCCAGGTACTCGTCGCGCTTCGGTGCCCGCTCGGCCACCAGCCGGACGATCTCGTCGTACATCTTGGGGTAGAGGATCGCGAAGGCGAGGTCCTCCAGCTCCCACTTGATGGTGTTCATGCCCAGGCGGTGGGCGAGCGGCGCGTAGATCTCCAGGGTCTCGCGCGCCTTCTTCTCCTGCTTCTCGCGCTTGAGGTAGCGCATGGTGCGCATGTTGTGCAGGCGGTCGGCGAGCTTGATGACCAGGACGCGCGGGTCCTTGGCCATGGCGACGACCATCTTGCGCACGGTCTCGGCCTGCGCGGCCTCGCCGAACTTGACCTTGTCCAGCTTGGTCACGCCGTCCACGAGCAGCGCGACGACGTCGCCGAAGTCGCGGCGCAGGTCCTCCAGGCCGTACTCGGTGTCCTCGACGGTGTCGTGCAGCAGGCCGGCCATCAGGGTCGCCGGGTCCATGCCCAGCTCGGCGAGGATCGTGGTCACCGCGAGCGGGTGGGTGATGTAAGGGTCGCCGCTCTTGCGCTTCTGGCCGCGGTGCCAGCGCTCGGCGACCTGGTAGGCGCGCTCGATCTGGCGCAGCGTGGCGTTCTCGATCTTGGGGTCGTTGCTGCGGACTATGCGCAGCAGCGGCTCCAGGACCGGGTTGTACGGGTTGGCGCGCTGCACGCCGAGACGCGCCAGGCGGGCGCGGACGCGGTTGGAGGAGCCGGTGCGCGCGGGCTGGCCGCTGTTGGGCCGGGTCGTGGAACGCTCGGCCGGGGCCGGTTTGGGGCGCGAGGTCTCGGCCGACTTCTCGGCGGGCGCGGACTGGGCGTGCTCGACCGGCCCACGGGTGTCGTTCTTGGTCTGCGACACGTTCGGCGCGGGCTTGGCCGCGGGCGCCGAGGCGGGCTCGGGCTTGGCGGCGGTCAGTGGCTGGGCCTCGTCTGGCAAGAGGGCTCCTCGTGCGCGATCCGGGTCCCCCGGTCAGGCTCCGGAGTGCCCATGGTAGCGATCCTGGGCCAGGTCATCGCCTGCAGGCGGAACCGAGGAATGTATACGGGAGTAACACGCGAGGCCACAGAGGGATTCCGTGGCGGTGTCCTGGGGGTTGCGAGGGCCGGGTCGAATGCGCCCCCGAGCGCGCCCGGCCCCCTCGACGAGGGATGCCCGAAGTCACCGCTCGGCCACCGCTCCGCCGGAATGAACTCACATTATCCCTATCACGGAAAATGCCCATCAAATGGGTACAGAAGGCCGTGTATTAATTCCGTTGACCCGAACAGTGGGCGCCACCTAAGATCAACTTCGACCAGAAGCGGAAGAATTGACCTGCTTTCGCTTCAAAAGAACAGAAAAACGGGATGGGTAATGAAGATACTCGGAAAGTCTTTGGCGGCCGCTGTTCTGACAGTGGGCCTGGGGGCGGCTTTCACACTTCCCGCTCAGGCGGCGACCGTGTCGCCCCTGTCCACGCACCGGGGCAGCACGCCCTGTTTCAACTGGTCCTGGGCCGACGGGAACACCACGGCGACCATCTACTACCACAACACCTGCAGCACGACGAAGCACCTGTGCGTGTGGTGGAAGGACGGTCAGGAGAACAACATGCACCGCATCACCGCCGCGGGTGACGCGAAGGGCCACCTCAAGGAGCCCGGCACCATCAAGTCCCAGGACATCGAGGACTGCTGATCGGCCGGTCGTCCTGACGGCATGAACAGGGACGCATAAACGAGACAGCCCCGTGGGGGGGGGGGGGGGGGGCGGGGGGGGGGGGGGGGGGGGGGGGGGCCGCCCGGGGGGGGGGGGGGGGGCGGGGGGGCCCCCATTGGGCGGGGGGGCGGGGGGGGGGGGGCGCGC
>NZ_JBIWNY010000022.1:0-149844 GCF_044767465.1 Streptomyces sp. NPDC101237
GGCCACCCTACCCCCCTAATCCTCCCCCCCTCCGCCCCTCCACAAGAAAAACACCCCCCCGTGGCCTGGGTGGTGGGGGCGCGGGTGGGTGGGGCCCCCCCGGCCCCCACCACTGTCCGGCAACCGCGGAGAGACAGAAGCATGCCGACGACCGACACCCTGGGCCGTACTCCGCAACGCGGGGATGCCCACTCCAACCGCAGACGCATCCTCGCGACCGCCCGGCAGGAACTACGGGACGACCCCGACGCGAGTCTCGACGTCGCCGCCGGCGGAGCACCGCAGAGGGCCGTTCCGGGTGGAGGACGTCATCAGGCGAGATCGGGCAGCGGGCGCCGGGTGACCTCATGGGCGTCGTCCGCAGCGAGGCCGAGCATGCGCAGGACCATCTCGGCCAGGTCGGAGGCGGCCTCGTCGCCGTCCAGGTCCGGGCGGTCCAGCCTGAGAGCCATCAGGGACAGCAGGATGCCGCCCAGGGCGGACAGGGCGGTGGTCGCGTTGTCGAAGGTGAAGCGGCCCGATGCGACGCCGATCTCCAGGTCGCGCAGGGCGCGCGGGGAGAGGCCGCTGTCCGAGTGGATGTGGGCCAGACCGCGGTCACGCAGGATCCGTAGCAGTTCCGGGTGGGAGTCGGCCATCCGGGCGGTGAGCCGGAAACCGGCCGCGACCAGCTCGGCCGGGTCGTCGATGCCTTCCACGCGCGCGTCGATGACCTGCCCGAACTCCTCCAGGGCGTCCGCCACCGCGGCGTCGAACAGCTCCGTCTTCGACTCGAAGTGGTTGTAGAAGGAGCCGAAGCCGACATCGGCGCGCTCGGCGATGGCCTGGATGCTGACGCTGGTGTCCCCGGTCTCCGCGAGGATCTGCCGGGCCGCGCGGACGAGCGCCTGACGGGTCTCGGCGCGGCGCCGCTCGAAGCGGTTCTTGGGCAGGGCTGACGTCGACATACCGCCCAGTGTAACCACCGACACGATGACACTGCCATTACTGATGAGGTCCTCAATATTTGGCCGCACCCATTGACGGAGTGAATCAGCAGAGTTGATGATTTCCTCATTACAGCAGTGTTGCTTGGAGGACACCATGTCCCATCTCCCCGTCGACAAGGGCGGTCCTCTGACGCCCCACCAAGACCTCCACAGTGAGCAGGGCGCCCTACGCGGCGAACATCCCGGACGATCCCGAAACCCCGTGATCAAGGTGGCGGACCTGGCCTGGTTGGAGTTCGAGAAACCCGACCTGGACCGGGCCGAGGTGTTCGCCCGTGACTTCGGCTTCGCGACCGCCGCTCGCACCCGGCACGAGCTGTGGCTGCGCGGCACGTTCGCAGGCTCTCCCTGCATGGTCATCCGGCGCGGGAACGCCTCCCGCTTCCTCGGGCCGGCGTTTCGCGCGGCCGAGCGGACCGATGTGGGCCGGCTGGCCGCAGCCGTCGGACACACCGTCCGGGACATCGACGTACCCGGCGGCGGACGGTCGGTCGCCCTGTTCGATCCCTCGGGCCTCCCGGTCCGGGTGGTGCACTGCGCCGAACCGCTGCCCGCACTGCCCGAGCAGCCGCCACTCACCCTCAACACGGGCACCGGACCCCGCCGTACGAACGCCACCCAGCGCCCGCCCCGCGAGCCGTCCCGCATCCAGCGCCTGGGCCATGTGGTGCTGGAGACACGGACGTTCGCCCGCACGCTGGACTGGTACCTGGACACCCTCGGGATGATCGTGTCCGACTTCCTGTTCCTGGACGGGCAGCGCGAGCGCGGGCCGACCATGGCGTTCATCCGCTGCGACCAGGGCAGCACGCCCGTGGACCACCACACCCTCGCCCTGCACCTCGGGCCCGGCGCCGGCTACGTCCACTCCGCCTACCAGGTCACCGACCTCGACGCGATCGCCGCCGGTGGGGAGTACCTGGCCGAGCGCGGCTACCGGCGCAGCTGGGGCATCGGCCGGCACATCCAGGGCAGCCAGCTCTTCGACTACTGGCGCGACCCCGACCGCTTCATGCTGGAGCACTTCGCCGACGGCGACCTGTTCTCCTGCGACCTCGAACCCGGATGGGCTCCGATGTCGGCGAGCGGCCTGGCCCAGTGGGGCCCGCCCGTCACCCGCGACTTCCTGGGCACCAACCCCTCGCCCGCCAAGCTCCGCGAGGTCATGACGGCCCTGCGCGACGACAACGAACTCGACCCCGCACGCCTGCTGGGCCTGATGAAAGCGATGAGCTCATGAGCACCAACGTTCTGCACACCCCTGGGGGCACCTCCCGCTCGAGCGAAGCCGAGAGTGGGGGAGGCTGGTGGGTCGTCCGGGACAAGCGCGCCGTCCGCATCGAGACCAAGGCGGTCACCACCGCCGAACTGCTCGCCGACCGTGACGCCGTGCGGGAAGCCGCCGCCTCCGGCGAAAGCGGCACACCCGTCGCCGACCTGGTGGCGCTGCCCCCGGTCACCACGCCCTGCCGCGTGGTGGCTCAGATGGTCAACTACCGCAGCCACGCCAAGGATTCGGGCTTCACCGGCGACATTCCGCCCACCTTCTTCCGTAAGGCGTCCGGATCGGTCAGCGGCCCGCACGACACGATCGTCCGCCCCACGCACGTGAACTTCCTCGACTACGAGGTGGAACTCGGCCTCGTCATGGGCGCGCCGCTGCCCGTGGGCACCGTCGTGGAGGAGCGGGACCTGCCGTCGTACGTCGCCGGGCTCGTCCTCACCAACGACGTCAGCGCCCGCGACGTCCAGCTGACCAAGACGCAGTTCTACGAGAGCAAGTCCTACCCGACCTTCACCCCGACCGGGCCGTACCTGGCCCTGCTGGAGCCCGAGGACTTCGCCCGCTTGATCGACCTGCGGCTGCGGCTGTCGGTGAACGGTGTGACGCGTCAGGACCGCACCCTGGCCGACATGATCGTGCGGCCCGCGCAGGCGCTCACCCTGCTCGCCCGCTTCCAGGCCCTCGCCCCGGGCGACCTGCTGCTGACCGGCACACCCGGCGGAACCGCCCTGAAGGCGCCGCCCAAGCCGGTCGCGAAGATCAGTGGGCTGCTGCCGCCCGCGCTGAAGTGGAAGGCGTTCTTCAACGGCCAGGCCAGGAATCCCCTGTATCTGCGCGACGGCGACCTCGTCACGGCCATGATCGCCACCCCCGACGGGCACATCGACCTGGGCGAACAGCGGACCGCTGTGGCGGACGCGACGTGAGCGCCACAGCCCGAAGACCGGTAGTGATCATCGGCGCCGGACCCGTGGGCGTCACGGCCGCGCTCCTGCTCGCCCGGCACGGAGTGCGCACTTTGCTCCTGGAACGCCACCGGGACATCTACCCACTGCCGCGCGCTGTCGTCATGGACGACGAGGTCCGCCGGATCCTGCAGAGCGTCGGCGTCCACGAGGAGTTCGCCGCCATCGCCCGGCCTGCGCCCGGGCTACGACTGCTGGACGCGCGGCGCCGCGTGATCAGCGAGTTCCCTCGGTCCATGCAGGGACTCCACGGCTTCCCGCAGCTGAGCATGTTCGACCAGCCCGAGCTGGAACGCCTGCTGCGGGGCGCCCTTGCGCGCAGCCCGGAGTGCGAGCTGTGGAGCGGGGTGGAGGTCGTGTCCGTCACCCAGTCCGACACGCCGAACACCGACGCACCCGACGATCCGACGGGCCCCGTCCGGGTCACCTTCCGGCGCGAAGGCGGCGACGAGGAGGAGCACCTGTGGGCCGATGCCGTCCTCGGCTGCGACGGTGCGGGCAGCCTTACCCGTGACGCCATCGGTGCCGCCTGGGAGGACCTGCACTTCCAGGAGAGCTGGCGGGTCATCGACGTGCGCACCAGCCGCCCGGTGCGGACCTGGGAAGGCGCCGAGCAGATCTGCTCCCCCACCAGACCGGCCACCTTCATGCGCATCAGCGACGACCGCTACCGCTGGGAGTTCCGGCTGGCCGACGACCAGAACCTGGAGGGCCCGGACGGATGGGAGCGCCTGCGCGAGCTGATCGCCCCTTGGGTGGATCTGCCGGCCTCGCAGAGCGACGACTTCGAGGTGATACGGCAGGCGCAGTACACCTTCCAGGCTCGTCTCGCCGACCGGTGGCGCAGGGGGCGGGTCTTCCTGCTGGGCGACGCCGCCCACCTGACCCCGCCCTTCGTCGGGCAGGGTCTGTGCTCCGGCCTGCGCGACGCCAACAACCTCACCTGGAAACTCGCCCGGGTCCTCCGACAGGGCGCTCCCGAGGAACTGCTGGACACCTACGAACGCGAGCGCAAGCCGCACGCCTGCCATGTGATCCGCCTGGCGGTCGCCGTCGGCTGGGCCATGACCGGAGGACAGGACCGCGGTGCGGCGTTTCGCCGGGCCGTCGTGGGCACGGTGTGTCGCATACCCGGCGTGACCGAGGCGGTGAGCCGTGACCTCAGCCCCGCTCTGGCCGTCGGCCCACTGGTACGGCGCCGGCCCAGGCTGGCCGGCCGCGTGCTGGCCGGCACCTTCTGCCCGCAGCCCTGGATACGGCACGACGGCAGGCGAGTACGCCTCGATGACGTCGTCCGGGACGCCTTCGTCGTCCTGACCGCCGTACCGGCCACGGCGCAGATGACGGCAGTGGCCACGGCACTGGACGCCCCGACGATCCACGTCGACGACCTCGGCGACGAGGGCACCCTCGCTGCCTGGCTGGCACGCGGCCGGGCCGACGCCGTCCTGCTGCGCCCCGACCGCGTCGTGATGGACACCGTCCCCGCCGGGACCGGCCGCTTCCCGGACCCCACGTCCTGGGCCTCCCTGCTCCACACGGCCCGCCGTACCACCGATGCCCGCCCCGTCTCCCTGCCGAGGAGCACCGCACCGTGACCACCCCGCATCCCACGCCGCATCCGGAACCGTTCCTGCCGCCCGACCCGAAGACGGCCGCCGGCAGCCGCATAGCGGACTTCGCCCGCTGGGCCACCCGGCGCAAGCATGCCGAAGGCATCGAGGATCCCACCGACTACCAGGCCCTGCACCGCTGGTCCGTCACCGACCTGGAAGGGTTCTGGGCGGCGGTATGGGAGTACTTCGACATCGACGCGACCACCCCGTACGAGCAGGTGCTGGCCGAGGAGACCATGCCCGGCGCCCGCTGGTTCGCCGGCGCCACCCTCAACTACGCCCACCACGCGCTGCGCAACCTGCACCCGGACGCACCCGCGATCACCGCACTGGACGAGACCGGGGCCGGCTACGAGATCACGGGACGGCAGCTGCGCACCCAAGTCGCCTCCGTCTCCGCCACCCTGCGCGACCTGGGCGTCGGCCAGGGCGACCGGGTGGTCGGCTACCTGCCCAACACCCCCCACGCCGTCATCGCCTTCCTCGCCACGGCCAGCCTGGGAGCGGTGTGGTCGGTGTGCGGCCAGGACTACGCCCCCAAGGCCGCAGCCGACCGCTTCGCCCAGCTCGAACCCACGGTGCTCATCACGGCGGACGGCTACCGCTTCAACGGCACCCGGCACGACCGCCGCGCCGCCTCCCTCGAACTGGCCGACGCCCTTCCCACACTCAAGGCCACGGTGCTTGTGGACCACCTGGGCCTCACCTGGCCCGAGGGCCGGCACACCAGCCTCACGGTTCTCTGGGAAGACGCCGCCACCCGCCCCGAACACCTCACCATCACGCCGGTGCCGTTCGACCATCCGCTGTGGATCGTCTTCTCCTCCGGCACCACCGGCCTGCCCAAGGGCATCGTCCACGGCCATGGCGGCGTCCTGCTCGAACATCTCAAGATCCTCGCCCTGCACTGCGACCTGGGCGTCGGTGACCGCCTGCTGTGGTACACCACCACCCACTGGATGATGTGGAACCTGGTCGTCTCCACCTTGCTGACCGGCGCCACCACCTGCACCTACGACGGCAGCCCCGCCCCGGTGGCGCGCCCGGGCATCCTGTGGGAGCTGGCGGCCCGCCACAAAGTCACCGTCTTCGGCACCAGCCCCCAGTACCTGCTGGCCATGGCCAAGCTGGGCATCGAACCCGGCGTGCACGACCTGTCGGCCATCCGCGCCATCGGCAGCACCGGCTCCGCCCTGCCCGCCTCCGCCTATCCCTGGGTCCGCGACCACGCGGGCGCCGGTATCCAGCTCGCCTCCACCAGCGGCGGCACCGACGTCGTCTCCGCCTTCGCCGGCAGCGCCCCCACGACCCCTGTCTGGGCGGGCGAGGTGTCCGCCCCCAACCTCGGTGTGGCGCTCGCGGCGTATGACGAGGCGGGACGGCCGGTCGTCGACCAGGTCGGCGAACTGGTCGTCACCCGCCCGATGCCCTCCATGCCGCTGTACTTCTGGAACGACCCCGACGGCAGCCGCTACCGTGACGCATACTTCACCGCCTACCCGGGCGTGTGGCGGCACGGCGACTGGATCACCCTCACCTCCCACGGCTCGGTGATCGTCCACGGTCGCTCCGACGCCACCCTCAACCGCAACGGCGTGCGCCTGGGCAGTGCCGACGTCCACGACATCGTCGAACGTCTTCCCGAGATCAACGAGGCGCTCGTCATCGGTGCGGAGGAACCCGACGGCGGCTACTGGATGCCCCTGTTCGTCGTCCCCGCGCCCGGTGTCACCCTGGACGACGCCCTGCGTGAGAAGATCCGCGAAGCCGTCCGCACCGGCGCCTCGCCCCGCCACGTCCCCGACGAGATCCTCGCCGTGCCGGCCATCCCGCACACCAGGACCGGCAAGAAACTCGAGGTCCCGGTCAAGCGCCTCCTCCAGGGCGCGCCTGCCGAGCAGGTCCTCAATCCCTCGGCGGTCGACAACCCGGACCTCGTCGCCTACTTCGCCGACCTGGGAGCCGAACGCCGCCGGGCTCGCCACCCGCACACCGTCAAGGACGCTTCATGAGCCTTTCCGCCGTCCTCGCCTGTCTGATCGTGCTGATCTTCGCCCTGCTGGGCGTAGCCAAGATCATGGCGCTCGGTCCGATGCCCGAGCTGGCCGCCCACGCCGGCTTCACCACCGCCTCCTACCGGTTGATCGGTGCGCTGGAGCTGGCGGGCGCCATCGGCGCGGCCTCGGCCCGGTCCTGCCGCTGTTCGGAGAGCTGGCCGGCCTCGGCCTGCTGATGCTGCTCGCCGGTCCTGTGACCACGCACGTGCGCAAGGGAGACCAACTGCCCGAACTCCTCCCCGCGAGGGTGTGCGCCGCACTGGTCGCCTGGTATCTCGTGCCGCTTGCCAGTGGCGGCGCGTGACGTGGGCCGAGCGGTGCGGCGAGCCCTGTGACACGCAGGACCGTCCTGCTCGTCGGCTGCTGCGCGCAGGTCGCGGAGGTCTCGGGTCCACTTAGCGAGCCCACGCCGGCGCTGGCAGACTGAATCTGTGGCTCCGCTGATGACCGCGACCGATCAGGCCGCGTCCTCATCGCTCACAGGCGCCGGTGTGGTGTCGGTCTGCGCATTGCTCTTCACCGTCGCGTCGTTCTGGTGGCTCAACGCCAGACAGGGGCGTCTGAAGACGTGGGAGCCTCATGCCTTCGCAGCGATCATCCACTCGTCCACCGCCCGCCTGCGGCTCCCGCTCGTCCTTCACAACACCGGTCCCAAGCCGATAGTCGTGCAGGACCTCATCCTGACCTTCCCTGACGAGCCCGCTTCCCACCTGCCGCTGCTGTGGGTGTCCTCGCCCTCCCGCCTCCAGCCAGGGCCGGACGAGGATGCGAAACTGCCGGCCGGCTTCGTCGTGCCCGGAAGAGAGGCGCAGCAACTCTTCGTCGAGTTCGAGGCACCCTTCTCCGGGTTCCTGCCGGAAGCCCGTGACTTCAAGGTCCAG
Source organism: Streptomyces sp. NPDC101237 (assembly GCF_044767465.1). Classification (NCBI taxonomy): domain Bacteria; kingdom Bacillati; phylum Actinomycetota; class Actinomycetes; order Kitasatosporales; family Streptomycetaceae; genus Streptomyces; species Streptomyces sp. NPDC101237. The sequence continues at coordinate 7,794 of NZ_JBIWNY010000022.1, forward strand.
CTCCAGGCAAGGGTCGGCCACCGCAAGGGGTGGCGCCGCCTGCTGACGTTCACCCTGCGGGCCGCCAACATCACCGATCCGGACCGCTACACCGTCTACAACAACGCGCCGGTCGAGCTGACGAAGGAGGACCAGAAAAGGGCGGATGCCGCACTCCGTGAGCTGTTGGAAGAACAAGGAGGCGACTCCGCTTCGGGCGGCGGGAGACAGCGGCATTCTTCCGAATCCGATGCCGACGGCGATGGCGACGGCGGCACGAGCAGCTGATGCAGCACCCGTCAGCCGAGCAAGCTCCCGCCGCGAGACGGAGATCACGGCTGATCGGGTCCGCCCAGCCTGAGGGCGCGTCTTACGGACGTGGCAGCGCGGTAACCAACGCCTTCTTCCGCTGCGCCGAGGGGCCAGGCAACGATGAGGCTGTACCGAGCGACAACCGGTCGGTAGCACGTGAAGCGCCAGGGGCCCGCGCCCGAGGGCAGCCTGACGATCGAACATCATGAGGTTCGGTCTTGTTGGTCCGCACGTCCCGGTCCGACGGGTAGCAGGTCGACCGTGTCCTTACGGGCGAACCTGCTGCCCGCCCCAGCTCCGGCCGCGAAGACGACCGCGCTCGCGCCTTCCAGATGCCCCACGACCTCACCGACCGTCGCCGATTCGAGGTCGCACACGACGGGCTCGGCGCCGACCGCCCGCAGATCGCTCGCTTGCTCCGGCCTGCGGATGATCCCGGCGACGTGCTCACCACGCGCGGCGAGCAACCTCTGACGACGACAAGCGGTGCACCGGCCCGTGCGGTGTGCCAGAGCAACCCCCGCGGGCACGGGGACGACACGCCCGGGGCGATCGCCTCCTCGGCGGTCAGCGAGCAACCCCGCGGGCGCGGGGACGACATCACCCCGTCGACGAGCCTGTCCGTCGCTGCCGAGCAACCCCCGCGCCCGTGGGAACGACTCCTTATAGAACAGGGGGACTCCTGGACCGCGTCCGAACCGGCGCATGGTGGCCCACATGTCGGCGATGCTGCCCGGTGTGCGCGTCAACGTCGACCCGGAGCCGGGCCCGGACCGCGGCGCCTTCCAGATCGGCGGCGAACGCTACCGCCTCGACCCGGGCGTCACCGAGTACGTGATGCTCGCGCGTCTCACCGCCGGCCAGCGCCCGGACGCCCGGCCGGTGTTCCTGTTCTGCGGGCAGCGCGCGATCACCAACCAGGCGGCCACCCGCTACCTCGCCCGCAATCACCAGCGGCTCGCCCGCAAGCACGGCAACAGCACGTTCGTGCTGCTCCTCAAGGTCGTCAACTCGCAGGCGTACGGGCCCGACGTGGTGGAACTCGTCGAGGACGTCACCCGGGCCGCGCAGGCTCCGCTGCCGCCCGCCGCGACCGCGCCCTCCCCCGCCTCGCACCGCGCCCCCTGATCGCCCGCACGATTCAACAATCGTTACTGGCACGTAACTTACCGACGGGTTACTTGCGGTAAGGCGTCGCGGCTACCGTCGGGTCACTTTGCACTGACACGAGTGAGGAGTGACCCATGGGACACGGTCGCACCACCGCCGCGGGGGCCGTCTCGGCGGCCCTGATCGCCGGCACCCTCATCGGCCTGGCGCCCACCGCCCAGGCCGCCGCTGCCGTCCGCTTCGTCGACATCACCGGCGACGGCGGCACGGTGCTCAAGGCGAACGTCGTCACGCCCGCGGACGCCGGCGCGGCACGGCGCCACCCGCTCATCGTGCTGCCCACGAGCTGGTCGCTGCCCCAGGTCGAGTACCTGGCCCAGGCCCAAAAGCTCGCCGACTCCGGCTACATCGTGCTCAGTTACAACGTGCGCGGGTTCTGGCAGTCCGGCGGGCGGATAGAAGTGGCCGGTCCGCCGGACGTGGCGGACGCGTCCAAGGTCATCGACTGGGCCCTCGCCAACACCGCGGCGGATCCCGCGCACATCGGCATCGCGGGAGTCTCCTACGGAGCCGGGATCAGCCTGCTGGCCGCCGCGCACGACAAGCGCATCAAGGCGGTCGGCGCGCTCAGCGGCTGGGCCGACCTGATCGACTCGATCTACTCCGGCCGTACCCAGCACGTCGAGGCGACGGCCCTGCTGGACGGCTCGGCGACCCTGACCGGGCGCGAGAGCCCCGAAGTCCGGCAGATCTTCCAGGACTTCTACGCCTCGAACCTGGAGCGGGAACAGGACATGATCGCCTGGGGGCGGAAACGTTCCGTCGCGAGCTACCTCGACCAGCTCAACGCGAACCGCCCGGCCGTCTTCATGGCCAACGCCTGGAGCGACTCCATCTTCCCGGCCAACCAGTACGCCGACTTCTACGGGAAGCTGACCGGCCCCAAGCGCCTGGAACTGCGTCCCGGCGACCACGCCACCGCCGAGCTGAGCGGCCTGCTCGGGCTGCCCAACGACGTGTGGACCGACACCGAGCGCTGGTTCGACCACTATCTCAAGGGCGCGGACAACGGCGTCGACCGCGAGCAGCCGGTCCAGCTCGCCTCGCGCACCGACGGCGGCTACGAGGGCTACCCGGACTGGAAGTCGGTGGGCGCCACCCGCACCGAGATGGCCCTCGCCGGGTCGGCCACGATCCACGCGAACGTCGACTCGGGCGCGGACGGCGGGGTGGTGCTCCTGTCCGGCCTGCTCGACCAGATCGCCCGGCTGCCCCCGGTCGCGTCGATCCCGCTGCTGCCCCGCCGCTGGGCCGCCGTCTGGCAGTCCGAACGGTACGGCAGCGCCCGGCGGGTGCGCGGCACGGCACGGCTGCACACCACCCTCACCCCGACCAAGGAGAGCGGCACCCTCGTCGCCTACCTGTACGACGTGGGCCCGCTCGGCCTCGGCAGACTGGTCACCCACGCGCCGTACACCTGGTACGACCGCACCCCCGGCCAGGCGTTCGACGTAGATCTTGACCTGTTCTCCACGGCCTACGACGTGCCGGCCGGGCACCGGCTCGCGCTGGTGGTCGACACGGTGGACCCGCTCTACATCGAGCACAACCCGTCCGGCGCGCAGCTGACCTTCTCCTCGCCGGTGGACGACCCGTCGTACGTGTCCGTCCCGCTGCGCGAGCAGTGATCTCCGGCTGCCGCCGGCCGGGCCTGGCCCTGGCTGCCGCCCCCTACGGCAGCAGCGTCCCCGGTTCGGCCGGGGCCGCCACGGCGGCCTCGGTCCTGGGACCGCGCTGCTCCCTTCCGGCCGCCCGGCCGGCGAACCACGAGAGCAACATGCACATCCCGATGTAGATCGGCGAGATCACCATCACCACGGGGATGAAGGGCAAATCGTAGTCGAGGTTGGACGCGATCAGTTTCCCGGCATGGAGGAACTCCTCGTAGGTGATGAGGTAACCCAGCGAGGTGTCCTTGAGGGCCACCACGAGCTGACTGATGACGGCGGGCAGCATGGCCCGCACGGCCTGCGGCGCCAGGACGTACGACATGACCTGGGTCTTGCGCATGCCGAGCGCGAACGCGGCCTCCCGCTGGCCGCGTTCGACGCCGTTCACCCCGGAGCGGAACACCTCGGCGAGCACCGAGCCGTTGTAGAGGGTGAGTCCGGCGACCAGGGCGGGCAGCGGATGGACCTTGAGCGCCACGAAGATGAAGAAGATCATGACCAGGACGGGCATGGCACGGAAGAACTCCACGACGGCGGTGGCCGCCAGGCGCACCGTGCGGTGCTCGGAGAGCCGGCCGGTGGCCAGCAGTCCGCCGAGCGCCAGGGAGAGGGCGGCGGCGGCCGCGAACGCCTTGAGCGTGTTGCCGAGGCCCCGCAGCAGGAGTTCCTGGATTCCCTCGTAGGCGAAGGGCATCCACTTGGTCCGCGTGAACTGGGCGGTGTCGACGAGCAGATACAGGATCCAGAGGGCCAGGCCGAGCACGGCGAGGACCGACAGGGCGCCGTACAGCGCGTGCCGTCGCCGGGTGCGGGGTCCCGGGACGTCGTAGAGCGCACTCGCCTCGGTCATCGGGCGATCCCCCACTTCCGCTCCAGCAGGCCGAACAGCGCGCTGATGGCCAGGGTGACGAGGAGGTAGCCGGCGGCGATCCAGACGAACGTCCAGACGATGTCGTAGCCGAGTTCGCTCAGCGTCCGGTAGGTGCCGAGGAGTTCGGTGACGCTGAACGCTCCCGCGATCGCGGAGTTCTTGGCGAGCGCGATGAGGGTGGAGCCCACCGGCTGGATGACCGAACGGAACGCCTGCGGCAGGATCACCAGGCCGAGGGTCTGCCCGAAGGTCATGCCGAGGCTGCGGGCGGCCTCGCCCTGCCCCTTCGGCACGGTGTTGATGCCGGCGCGCAGCGCCTCGCAGACGAACGCCGAGGTGTAGCAGCCGAGCGCGAGGACCGCGAACACCTCGAAGGGCAGCACGAGTCCGAACCGGGGCAGGCCGAGCAGCACCGCGAAGAACAGCAGGGTGAGCGGGGTGTTGCGGAGCACGGTGACCCAGGCCGTGCCGAGGAACCGCAGCGAGCCGACGGGCGCGACCCGGAAGGACGCCGTCAGGAAGCCCAGGACGAGGGCCAGCGCCGAGGCGTAGACGGTCAGCCGGAGGGTGCCGAGGAAACCCTCGGCGTACGTGCGGAAGTTGTCCGTCAGGACGTTCATGCCGGCCTCGCTCAGCTCGCGGGATAGCGGTCGATCGGGGGCGGTTTCGGGGCGGGCACGCCGGACAGGCCGAGCGTCGCGTCGTACGCCTTCTTCCAGTCGCCGTTCTTCTCACGGGCCGCCAGCGCGTCGTCCATCGCGAAGCGCAGCGCGGGGTCGTCGCGCGGGACGCCGATGCCGTACGGCTCACGGGAGAAGGGCCTGCCGACGACCTTGAGTTCGCCGGGGGCCTTCGCCGCGTAGCCGATGAGGATCGCGTCGTCGGTGGTGACGGCGGCGACCTGGTAGGTGAGCAGGTTGTCCACGCACACCGAGTAGGTGTCGTAGGCGACGAGGACGGCCTTCGGGTAGTCGGCCTTGATCCGCTGGTACGGCGTCGACCCGGCGGCCGAGCAGACGCGCCTGCCCGCGAGGTCCCGCGGGCCGTGGATGTCGTTCTCGTCGTGGCGCACCAGCAGGGACTGGCCCGCCAGGTAGTAGGGCCCGGCGAAGCCGACCAGGTTCCGGCGGTTGGCGTTGATGGTGTAGGTGCCGACGTAGTAGTCGATCTGGCCGTTGCGCAGGGCGGTCTCGCGGTTGGCGGAGGCGATGGTGCGGAAGCGGACGGTCGCCGGCGCGAGCCCGAGGGAGGCGGACATCATCCTGGCGATCTCGATGTCGAAGCCCGAGTAGGCGCCGGTGGCCGGGTCCCGCTCGCCGAGGTAGGGCTGGTCCTCCTTGGCGCCCACGACGAAGTAGCCGCGCCGTGTCGCCCTGGTCCAGGTCCGGGACGCGGGCAGCCGCACGTTCCGCGCCACCTGGTAGTGCGGGAGCGTCCCGGCCGCCGGGCCCTTCCGGGGCGGGCTGCCCTCCTTGCCGCAGCCCGCGGTCGCGGCGGCGGCGAGCAGCGCGGCAGACAGGACGCCCAGCAGGGCGGGGACGGCGGGCGGACGGGTGCTGTGGAACATGGTCGCGCTCCCCGCTCAGTGCTTGAGGATCGTGGCCAGGAAGTCCCTGGCGCGCCGGCTGCGCGGGGCGGTGAAGAACTCCTCCGGGGCGCGGTCCTCGACGATCCGGCCGTCGGCCATGAACACCACGCGGTGCGCGGCGGAGCGGGCGAAGCCCATCTCGTGGGTGACGACGACCATGGTCATGCCGTCCCGGGCGAGCTGCCGCATCACGTCGAGGACTTCGTTGATCATCTCGGGGTCGAGGGCCGAGGTGGGCTCGTCGAAGAGCAGGGCCCTGGGCTCCATGGCGAGGGCGCGGGCGATGGCCACGCGCTGCTGCTGGCCGCCGGAGAGCTGGGCGGGGAACTTCGCGGCGTGCGCCGACAGGCCCACGCGGTCCAGGAGCTCCAGCGAGCGCCGGTCGGCCTGCTCCCTGCCGCGCCGGCGGACCTTGACCTGGGCGAGGGAGACGTTCTGCAGGACCGTCTTGTGGGCGAAGAGGTTGAAGGACTGGAAGACCATGCCGACCTCGGCGCGGAGCCGGGCGAGGGCTTTGCCCTCCTCGGGGAGGGGCCTTCCGTCGAGCGTGATCCGGCCGGACTGGATGGTCTCCAGGCGGTTGATCGTGCGGCACAACGTCGACTTTCCCGACCCCGAGGGTCCGATGACGGCGACCACCTCGCCCTTGCCGACGGTGAGGTCGACGTCCCGCAGGACGTGGAGCTTCCCGTAGTACTTGTTGACGTCACGCAGCTCGATCAAAGGATCGGCGGCCATACGCAGCCCTACCCACTCTCAGCCGTGTCGTGGTCGCCGCAAACTATCCAGCCGGGCGAGGACGTGCGGCACGACACGCACTTGTCGGGTATTAGCCGTATTTACACCGTCTTTATGGCGGCCGCCGCCGGTCAGGCCTCGGCGACCTCCGCGTAGAGCTGGGACAGCTCGGGGACCCCGCTCGCGGCCCAGTCGTGGCCGGACTCCACGACCTCGATCTCCCGCCCGGACGTCAGCCGCACGACCGGCTCACCGTCCGCGCGGATCTCCCACCGGGCGCCGGGCACGGTCCGGATCAGCACGGTGCCCAGATACAGGCCGGCGTCGGTCCCGAGCCAGGTCAGGGTCTCCTCGTCGTCCCGCCAGCGCGGGATCAACTGGTCGAGGGCCTCCAGCGAGGCCGGGGTGTCGTCGAGCACGACACCCTCCTCGGCCGCCTGGGCGCGCAGCAGCTCGCACTCGGCGAGCAGGTCGGGATCGGCGGTCGGGGGGACACCGCCGGCCTTGGCGTGCCTGTTGCCCAGAAAAGGGATGTTCATGGAGTCAGGTTGGCACCTACACGTCCAGGTCCACCACCACCGGAGCGTGATCGGAGGCACCCTTTCCCTTGCGCTCCTCACGGTCCACGTAGGCGTCCGACACGGCCTTGGCGAAGGGTTCGTTGCCGTACACCAGGTCGATGCGCATGCCGCGGTTCTTCGGGAAGGCGAGCTGGCGGTAGTCCCAGTAGGTGTATGGGCGGTCGTACTTCAGCGGGCGCGGGACCACGTCGGACAGGCCGGTCTCCCGCAGGGCGGTCAGGGCGGCGCGCTCGGCCGCGGTGACGTGGGTCAGTCCCTCGAAGGCGGCCGGGTCGAAGACGTCCTCGTCCGTCGGCGCCACGTTGTAGTCGCCGAGGACCGCGAAGGGGCGGCTGCCGCCCGCGTCCCCGGCCACGGCGGCCTTGAGGGCCTCGAACCAGCGGAGCTTGTAGGCGTAGTGCGGGTGGTCCACCTCGCGGCCGTTGGGCACGTACACCGACCAGACGCGGACCGGGCCGCAGGTCGCCGAGATCGCGCGGGGCTCCACGCTCCCGTCGTAGCCCGGATCGCCGGGCAGGCCCTTGACGACGTCCTCCAGGCCGACCCTGGACAGCACCGCCACGCCGTTCCACCGGCCGGTGGCGTGCACCGCCGCCTCGTAGCCCAGCTCGCGCAGCTGTTCCGCGGGGAACTGCGCCTCGGCGACCTTGGCCTCCTGGAGGCAGAGCACGTCGGTGCCGCTGCTCTCCAGCCAGGCGAGGAGCCTCGGCAGGCGGGCGGTGATCGAGTTCACGTTCCAGGTCGCGATGCGCATGCCCGACAACCTACCGGGCCCCTGTGACAACGGGTCTCAGACGTCCGCCGAGGTCCCCGGGGCCAGCCGCTGGTGGTCCGCGCCGCCCAGGGCGCCGATCTGGTGGTCGTAGATCGGGCGGGCCAGGTCGGTGAGCAGGGCGTCGTGGATGTCGTAGGCGCGCCGCGGCTTCACCTCGCGGACGTAGTCGATGACCTCGGAGATCTTGTTCCAGGGCGCCATCACCGGGAGCATCAGCGTCTCGACCGGCAGGCCGGGGACCGTGAGGGCGTCGCCGGGGTGGAAGACCTTGCCGCCGTCGACGAGGAAGCCGACGTTGGTGATGCGCGGGATGTCGGGGTGGATCACCGCGTGCAGCTCGCCGTGCACCTGGACGTCGAACCCGGCGACGGTGAAGGCGTCGCCGTGGCCGACGGTGTGCACCCGGCCCGGGAAGGCCGCCGCGAGCTGGTCGGCGACCGACCTCAGGGTCCAGATCCCGACGGCCGGGTCGGCGTCCAGCGCGGCCCGCAGCCGGCCTTCGTCGAAGTGGTCGGCGTGCTCGTGGGTGATCAGGATCGCGTCCGCGCCGACGGCGGCGTCCTGCTCGCTGAACCCGCCGGGGTCGAGGACGAGCGTGCGCCCGTCCTTCTCCAGGCGCACGCACGCGTGGGACATCTTCGTGAGCTTCATGGTCACCATCCTGCCCCCGCGCCGTCCGTCAGTCCTCGGGAGTGGTCTCCTCACGGATGATCCGCTGGGCGACACGGAAGGCGCTGTTCGCCGCCGGCACTCCGCAGTACACCGCCGCCTGGAGCAGGACCTCCTTGATCTCGGCCGGGGTGAGGCCGTTGCGCAGGGCCGCCCGGACGTGGAAGCCCAGCTCCTCCAGGTGGCCGCCGGCGACCAGCGCGGTGAGGGTCACGCAGCTGCGCGAGCGCCGGTCCAGTCCCGGCCGGTCCCAGATCTCGCCCCACGCGTAGCGGGTGACCAACTCCTGGAAGTCGCCGGAGAACTCGTCGGCCTGGGCCAGCGCGCGGTCCACGTGCGCGTCGCCGAGCACCTCGCGGCGGACCTTCAGTCCCGCGTCGTAGGGATCGGGCCGTCCGGACGGCTTGGGCGCGACCGCGGCCGGGGCGATCTCGGCGCGAGGCGTGACCTGCGGCGCGACCTGGGGCACGGCCTGCGGCACGAGCGGCAGGACCGGCTTCGGCGGGGCGGCCGGGATGGCGATCTGGCCGGTGGTCGAGTCGTAGGCGGGCTGCCAGGCGGTGGAGAAGTGCCGCACCAGCAGGTCGGTGACGGCGACGGGCTGCTCGACCGGGACCAGGTGGGAGGCGCCGGGCACCACGGCGAGGCGGGCGTCGGGAATCCCTGCGACCAGGGTGCGGGCCTCGGCGGGTCCGGTGACCTGGTCGTCCGAGCCGACCAGGACGAGCGTGGGCACGCCGATCCGGCCGAGTTCGTGCCGTACGTCGAAGCCCGCCAGGGCCTCGCAGGCGGCGATGTAGCAGCCGGGGTCGGTGGTGCGCACCATCTGGACGGCCCACTCGGTGATGGCGGGCTGGGCGGCGGCGAACCCGCCGGTGAACCAGCGCTCCGGTGACGTCCGGGCGATCGGGTCGAGGCCGTTGGTCCGCACGATCACACCGCGCTGGCGGAACTCGTCCGCCGTCCCGAACCGGGGCGAGGCGGCGACCAGCGCGAGCGAGGCGATCCGCTCGGGGTGCCGCAGGGCCAGTTCGATGCCGACGGCGCCGCCGAGCGCGCAGCCCGCGTAGCCGAAGCGCTGCACGCCGAACGAGTCGAGCGTGGCCAGCAACCGGGCGGTCAGCTCGGCCACGGAACCGGCCGGGTGGGCCGGGGAGCCGCCGTGTCCGGGCAGGTCGTAACGGAAGACCCGCCACTGCTGGGTCAGCTCCGGGACCTGCCGGTCCCACATGTGCCAGGTGGTACCCAGTGAGGGACCGAGGATCAGGAGCGGGGCGTCTTCCGGACCGTCAAAGCGGTATTGCAGGGTGTTCATCGGTGTCTCACTCACCCGCCTGACCCTCTCATCTGTCACGAGATGTCACATCGCCGGGATGAAACCTCGCGGACCTTGCCACGCTCCGGCACCGCCAGACCTGCCGACGAGAGCCCAGGCATAGGTTATCCGCTGCCCGGCGCAGGACCCCGTTCTCCTGCTCCAGCAGCTTGATCCGCCGCCGAGCCTCCCGCAGCTCCGCGCGGTCAAGGCTGGTCACTCCAGGCCTGGTCCCGTCATCGATGTCCCCCTGGCGCATTCCACTTCCACCACGTCATCGGATGGACCCCGAAGCCGGTGGCCACCTGCTCCACTGTCACACCCGGACCGCGGTTCCTCGCGACCCGCACGACGTCCTGGCGGAACTCATCGGGACAAGGCTTGGGCACAGCGACATCCCTCCCACCCGCCCCACAGGGCAAACCAGTTCACATGTCACCCGACCGTGCGGCAGACCCCTTGGTGGGAGGCCTTCCGAGGTCAAGAGTCAGGGTCTGTCGCATCGTTGGCGCCTCAGGTCCGTGCGAGCCAGGGGCGATCCACTGAGTTGCCAGGAGCCCCACGCGGACCCAAAATGGACATAACGCACGGCGTGGGGATCGTTGTGGCACGATCCGGGAATCGTGGTGGCGTTGCGAATGCACGACTACGAGGCTGACCGTGGTCGGCTGATCTGGGCGCGTCTTTGCTCCAAGCCACGCGAGGAGCGTGCGGTGGGGCACCTCTTGTGGAGCGCGTCGGTCCATTCAGCGCCGTGGAGTGTCGAGGACGTGAAGGGAACGACTCCACATGGCGAATGCAGCATCGAAGGACCTGAAGAAGGTCCTCATTACGGGAGCGGGCACCGGTTTCGGGTTCGAGGCCGCCATGCGCCTGGCCGAGAAGGGCTTCGACGTGATAGCCGGGGTGGAGATCTATGCCCAGGTGCAGACGCTGAAGTGGCAGGCGGCGGAACGCGGAGTCCAGCTTCAGGTCGTGAAGCTCGACGTCACGAACGACGGTGACCGCCGCAAGGCCCTCGACTGGGGTGTGGAGATCCTGGTGAACAACGCCGGTGTCGGTGAGGGCGGCTCCACGGTCGACATTCCCGAGGAGAACATCCGGCACCAGTTCGAGGTGAACGTCACGGGTCCGCTGCTCCTGACCCAGGGAATCGTCAAGCAGATGGTCAAGCGAGGGGCCGGGCGCGTGGTCTGGGTGTCTTCGCGGGAGGGCCTGAACGTCAATCCCTTCACGGGCATCTACTCCGCCTCGAAGCACGCGATCGAGGCCATCGCCGAGACCATGGCCTACGAGTTGCAGGAGCACAACATCGAAATCGCCACGGTCAACCCGGGTCCCTTCCTCACGGGCTTCAACGACCGCATGTTCCAGACCTGGGAGAGCTGGGAGGACGACCCGTCCCAGCGACTGTTCGACTACTCCAAGCTCGCCTTCCCCCGCCCCCAGTTCGACCCGGAAGCGGTGTTCGCCACGCTGACGGCCGTTGCCGCCGGCGAGGTCGACAGCTTCCGCAACCTCGAGCCGAAATCGATGCTCGAGGAGACCAAGCAGCTCCAGGCGGTGCCGTGGGAGCGGAAGGTCACGGATGGCCTGGGGACCCGGCATCCGGCCATCCAGCACTCCTACGAGATGCAGCCCGAGACTCCCGTGACCGTCTGAGGACCGGAGGGCTGAAGGCAGCGGCACGGCCGGGCCGTGGACGCACAGCAAGGGCTCGACGGGAGCCGACAGAGTCCGGGACGGCTCCCGTCGTGGGCGCACGCGTTCGCTCGTGAGCGTGTGGCACCCGCAACAGGTGGAGGTATACCGACATGCGTGTCAAGCCGACCGTGCTGCAGGATCGCTATCACAATCGCGGTACCGCGTACACGCTGGAGGAACGGGCGAGGCTGGGGATCACGGGGCGGCTGCCGGCAGCGGTCGAGACCCTGGAGCAGCAGGCCCGCCGGGCCTACGCACAGCTGCTGCAGCAGCCGTCCGACCTGCACAAGTACATCTACCTCAACGAGGTCCACGACCGCAACGAGGTGTTGTACTACAAGCTGCTGTCCGAACACCTGGAGGAGCTGCTCCCGGTCGTCTACGACCCCACGGTCGGTGAGGCGATCGAGAAGTGGTCGGTCGACTACCGCGACTCGCGCGCGGTGTACCTGTCGATCGATCGTCCGGACGACATCAAGGCTTCGTTCGAATCGCTGGGCCTCGGTGCGGACGACGTCGATCTGATCGTCGTCTCCGATGCCCAGGAGATTTTGGGCATCGGGGACTGGGGCGTCAACGGGACCGACATCTCCATCGGGAAACTGGCCGTGTACACGGCCGCCGCGGGCATCGACCCCGACCGCGTCATCGCAGTGAACCTCGACGTCGGGACGGACAACGAGCAGCTGCTCAACAATCCGTCCTATCTGGGCAACCGGCATGCTCGCGTGGACGGCCGTCGTTACGACGACTTCATCGCCCGGTACCTGCAGACGGCGTCGGAACTGTTCCCGAACGCGCTCCTGCATTTCGAGGACTTCGGGCCGTCGCACGCCCGGCGGATCCTGGTGGAGAACGCCGACAAGTACCGGATCTTCAACGACGACATGCAGGGCACCGGCGCCATCGTCATGGCCTCGGTGTTCTCCGCCCTGAAAGTCACCGGAGGACGCTGGCCGGAGCAGCGGCTCGTCGTGTTCGGGGCGGGCACCGCCGGCACGGGCATGGCCGACCAGATCCACGCGGCGATGCTCAGGGACGGTGCGACCCCCGAGCAGGCGAAGAAGAACATCTGGCTGATCGACGTCCACGGTCTGGTGACCGATGACATGCCGGACCTCCCCGACTACCAGCAGGTCTACGCGCGGCCGAAGTCCGAGGTCAGCGGATGGGGCGACGGTGAGATCGATCTCCTCTCCACGATCCGGCACGTCAAGCCCACCATTCTCATCGGCACCTCCACGGTCCACGGCGCGTTCACCGAGGATGTCGTGAAGTCGCTCGCGGAGGGTGTCGAGCGCCCGATCCTGCTGCCCTTGTCGAATCCGACGAGCCGCATCGAGGTCATGCCGTCGGACGCGGTGCCCTGGACCGACGGCAGGGTGCTGATGGCGGTCGGGATCCCGGTCGAGCCGGTGCAGTACAACGGGGTCTCCTACGAGATAGGGCAGGCGAACAACGCCCTCCTCTACCCGGGGCTCGGTCTCGGCACGATCGTGTCGGGCGCCAGCCGTGTCACGGACAACATGCTGCTCGCCGCCGCCGAGGCAGTGGCGGGCCAGGTCGATGTGTCGGCGCCCGGAGCATCGCTGCTGCCGCCGGTCGCGAACCTGAGGGCCTCGTCCGCGACGGTCGCGGTGGCTGTCGCGAAAGCCGCGGCAGCGGACGGTGTCGCGACAAAGTCGCACGACAACCTCATCCAGGCGGTCCAGGACGCCATGTGGGACCCGGTCTACGACCCGGACGACCTGGAGGACGGCCAATGAGCGACCACCAGGCGACCCCGGAGATGAAGGACCTGCCGATCGGGATCCGGGCCGATGGAAGCCGGCAGGAATTCGACAGCATGGGCACGGTCGACGTGCCGGCGGACCGGTACTGGGGGGCGCAGACGCAGCGCTCGCTCCTCCACTTCTCCATCGGCGACGACCGGATGCCGAAGGAGGTCTACCACGCCTACGGCTACGTGAAGAAGGCGGCAGCGCTCGTGAACGCCGCCGCCGGACGGCTGCCCGAATGGAAGGAGCAGGCCATCGTACGAGCGGCGGAGGAGACCATCGCGGGCAAGCTCGACGACCACTTTCCGCTGTACGTCTGGCAGACGGGGTCGGGCACCCAGAGCAACATGAACGTCAACGAGGTCATCTCCAACCGCGCGTCACAGCTGCTCGGCGGCACGCTCGGCACCCAGCAGCCGGTCGCCCCGAACGACGACGTCAACATGGGGCAGTCCAGCAACGACAGCTTCCCGACCGCGATGCACCTCGCCGCCGTCAAGGAGATCGACGAACACCTGCTGCCCCAGGCCCGTGAACTCGCCGCAGCCATCGAGGCGAAAGCCACGGAATGGGCCGACGTCGTCAAGATCGGCCGCACGCACCTCGAGGACGCCGTACCCCTCACCGTCGGCCAGGAGTGGTCCGGCTACGCGGCGCAACTGCGCGCCTGCATCGAGGAGATCGGGCACAGCCGCGCCGGGCTGCTCGAACTCGCGCTGGGCGGCACAGCAGTCGGCACCGGGCTCAACGCACCCGAAGGCTTCAGCCGCGACGTCGCCGCCAAGATCGCCGAGCTGACCGGCAAGTCCTTCGTCACGGCCGGGAACAAATTCATGGCACAGGGTTCCCTGGACCCGATGGTGCGTGCGCACGGCGCCCTGCGCGGACTGGCTGTCGCCCTGATGAAAATCGCCAACGACATGCGGTGGCTGGCCTCGGGCCCGCGTACCGGCTTCGCGGAACTCGAACTCCCGCAGAACGAACCCGGTTCCTCGATCATGCCGGGCAAGGTCAATCCGACCCAGTGCGAAGCCATCGTCATGATCGCCATCCAGGTCCTCGGCCACGACACGGCCGTCGCCTTCGCCGGCAGCCAGGGCAACTTCGAACTGAACGCCATGCGCCCGGTGATCATCAACAACTTCCTCCATTCCGCACGCATCCTCGCCGACGGCATGGAGAAGTTCCGCACCTTCTCCGTCAGCGGCACGCGACTCAACCGGAAGAAGATCGAACAGTACGTGGACGAGAGCCTGATGCTGGTCACGGCGCTGAGCCCCGTCATCGGCTACCAGAACGCGGCACACATCGCCGAGGACGCGCTCGCCCACGGCCAGACCCTCAAGGAGGCAGCGCTGGCGAGCGGCCACGTCGACGAGAAGACGTTCGACTCCGTCGTCGACCCTCATTCCATGGTCGGCCACGGCGCCACCGGAGCCTGACCCGCTCCGGCAGGGAGCAGGGGCACTGCTCAGTCCACGTCGCCGGCACGACGAGCCTTGGCGAGCGTTCCGGCCCGGATCTGAAGCACCGCGCCGAGCACGACGACCCCGAGAGCAACGGTGGAAACAAGCATCCCCGCTTCGGAAGAGAGACCGAGGAGCCTGGCTCCGCCGTCCAGGACGAAACCGCCGCCCATCGCTATCCGGCCCCAACCAGCCCTGGGCGACCGCGCGTACTCGGCGATTCCCCGGCTGCCGGTCAGGGTCAACACCCCCAGGACTGCGACAAAGCAGCCGGAGCCGAACATGATCCACGCAGACATGGCACCCCTCCGCAGGGAGGGTATTGCACGGGCGTGACCTGCGGCCTGGTCGTGCCGCAAAGCACTGGTACAGCCTGTGCCAAGCCGCACGCGCTTCCCTGTGCCGACGGTCCAGGTCGGCTGTACTGTCACAGCCGCCGTTCGTCTTTCGCCAGTGCCTCGTGTACGGCGGACATGACCATCGCGCCTTCGCCGACGGCGGACGCGACGCGTTTGACCGAACCGGCACGCACATCGCCCACGGCGAAGACCCCGGCGACGCTCGTCTGGAGCGCGGCCCAGCCCGGTGTGTCCTGCCTGCCGCCCGCCTGGGCCGCTCCGGCACCGACGCGCACGAAGCCGTGGACGTCCAGGGCGAAGCAGTCGTGCAGCCACCTCGTGTTGGGAACGGCGCCGAGCATCAGGAAGACACCGGTCGCGGGCCGGACCGTGCGTTCGCCGGTGCTCCGGTCCACCCAGTGCACCCGCTCGAGACAGCGCGCTCCCTCCAGTTCGGCCACTTCGGTGTGCGTGTGGACCGTGATGCGGTCGGTGGCCTCGATGCGTTCGCGGAGGTACTGCGACATGGTCGCGGACAGTTCGTCGCCGCGTACCAGCATGTACACGTGCCGGGCCTGCTGTGAGAGGAAGACGGCGGCCTGGCCGGCGGAGTTCGCGCCACCGACCACGACGACGTCGGCGCCCGCGCAGAGTGCCGCTTCCAGGCTCGTGGCCGCGTAGTGCACGCCGTTCTGCTCGAACCGGTCGAGTCCTGGCAGGTCGAGCCTGCGGTATTTGGCGCCCGTGGCGACCACGACCGTGCGGGAGCGGACCGTGCCGCCGCCCTCGAGACGAAGGGTGAACGGGCGGGTGTCGCACTCCAGCCGTTCCACGGTGCAGGGCAGCGCGATGCGGGCGCCGAACTTCCGCGCCTGTACCTCGGCTCGGGACGCGAGGCTCTGGCCGCTGAGACCGAGCGGGAAGCCGAGATAATTCTCGATCATGGAGGATGTCCCGGCCTGGCCCCCCGGCGCGTCGGCCTCGATCACGATGGTCCGCAGTCCCTCGGAGGCCGCGTAGACGGCCGTGGCCAGTCCGGCGGGGCCCGCGCCCACCACCGCAACGTCGAAGACCTCGCCGGAGTCCAGCGCGCCGACGATCCCCAGCAGGTCGGCCAGCCGTCGGGTGTCGGGGGTCTCCGCGTACTCGCCCTGCCCGTAGAGCACGACAGGCAGCGCGACGGACGTGTCCAGTCCGCGGGCGACGAGTTCCGCCCGTCCCTCCGGCCGCCTGGTGTCGATGAGGGTGAAGGGATGGCCGTTGCGGCGCAGGAAGGTGATGAGGCCCAGCATCCGGCCCTCGCCCGGATCACCGGCCACGGCGAGGTTCCCGAATCCCTGCTCGATGTAGGTGCGCCGCCGCAGGATGAAGGCCTTCAGTACCGTGCGGGCGATCTCGGGTTCCTCGGCGAGCAGGATCCTGAGTTGCAAAGGCGTGAGCCGGACCACGCGTGTGCCGTCGCGCGCGACCGCTCGCACCAGCGACTTCTGTCCGTTGAGAAGGGTCAGCTCACCCGTGAACTGGTGGCGCCCGTACGCCACGATGCGGCGGTAGCGCGTCGGGTCCTCGCCGGATTCGTCGTACAGGTCGATGTGCCCGTCCAGTACCACGTAGCAGTCGAAGCCACGGTCTCCGTTGGCGTAGAGAACCTGTCCCCCGGACAGGGTCTCCAGCGATCCGTATGCGCCCACGCGGTCGGCCTGTGCCGCGGAGAGCCGTGGATAGGCGTAGTCCTCCCCCTCCTCGGGGGACCATGGCTCCGCATCACGGGCGAGGTCCCGGTCGTCGGTCACCGGGCCGGCCCGTGCAGGGCCAGGTCGGCCGCGCCGAACCGGGAGGACACGAGGTTGGCCTGGTGCCAGTGCGGATAGATGAGGGCGGGTGCGCTCACTCTGTCGAGGCGGTCCACGTCCTCCTGGGTCAGGCTCAGCTCGGCCGCGCCGAGGTTGTCCGCCAGTTGCTCGTCCTTGCGGGCGCCGACGATGACGGCGGCGACCGCGGGCTTGGTCAGCAGATACGCCAGCGCCACCTGGGCCGGGGAGGCCTCGTGATCGGAGGCGACCTCGACGAGGACGTCTATGGTGTCGTAGAGCTTGTTCTCGTCGCGGACGGGGGGCTCGGACCATTCGGTGAGGTGCCTGCCGTTCTCGGGCCGGCGGTCGCGCCGGTACTTGCCGCTCAACAGGCCGCCCGCGAGGGGGCTCCACACCAGGATCCCCAGCCCTTGGTCGACGGAGAGCGGAACGAGTTCGTATTCGGCGTCCCTGGACTCGAGCGAATAGTAGATCTGGTTGCTGACGAACCGCTGGTATCCGTGTGCGTCGGCGACACACAGCGCCTTCATCAACTGCCAGCCCGAGAAGTTCGAGACCCCCAGATACCGGACCTTCCCCGCGGTGACCAGGCCGTCGAGCGTCTGCATGGTCTCCTCCAGGGGAGTCAGGCCGTCCCACTGGTGTACGTGGTAGATGTCCAGGTAGTCGGTGTCCAGGCGGCGCAGACTGGCCTCGATCTGGTCCAGGATGTGCCGGCGCGACAGACCCTCGTCATTGGGGCCGTCCCCCATGGGAAGACGGACCTTCGACGACAGGACGACCTGGTCCCGCCGACCGTTCAGGGCCTTCCCGAGGATCTCCTCGGCCGCTCCCGAGGAGTACATGTTCGCGGTGTCGATCAGATTGACCCCGGCGTCGAGGCACATGTCGACCTGCCGGCGGGCGCCCTGCACGTCGGTGTCGCCGACCTGGCCGAAGACATCCTGTCCGCCGAAGGTCATCGTCCCCAGGGCGACGGTCGAGACCAGCAGGCCCGAATCCCCCAGCTGACGGTATTCCATGGTCGTTCTCCTTCCGTGCATTCCACGGCCGTTCCGTTCCCGATACGGTCGGGCAGGATCCCGTCCAGGTCCATGATCATTCCCATCCGTGAGTGGGATGAGACCGGTCGACCCGCGTCTCGGAACGCACAGGTCGTGGAGAGTGCACGGGCCGGCACCACCCGGGTGCCGGTGACACCTATGGCCCGAACCGAGCCCATGGAACCGATCCTTTCCACCCGTTCCGTGGTTTCGTCGGCTTCGCTCCGCTTGCCGCCGGGGGCAGGGTCCGCGAACCGGTTGTCCGACGCCACCCGTCGAAGCTGTGTCGAGTGTGCGGCCGCCCGTTGCTCTGGGACGGAGGGTCGCCTCAGGGATACACGGTGGGAACCAGGCCCCCGTCGACGCTCAGTGCCGCGCCCGTGGTCGCCGCCGCCTGGTCCGAGGCGAGATAGGTGATGAGGGCGGCCACCTCCTCCGGGCGGATAAGGCGTCCCAGCAGGGAGTTCGCGGCTCTCCCGTCGGCGACGAACCTGCGTTCCTGTTCGACGGCGTCGAGACCGGGATAGAGGTCCTCCCACATGCTGAGCACCCCCGCGCTCAGCGTAGGTCCCGGCAGCACGCAGTTGACGGTCACACCGCTGCCCGCCACCTCCTGGGCCATGCCCCGGGAGACGGCCAGTTGTGCCGTCTTGGTCATCCCGTAGTGGACCATGTTCGTAGGCGTCTGAACGCCGGCCTCGCTGCTGACGAAGATCACTCGGCCCCACCCGCGCCCTACCATCCGAGGGGCGTAATGGCGTGCCAGGCGGACCCCGGACAGCACGTTGATCTGGAAGAAGCGCAGCCATTCCTCGTCCGGGATGTCGAACACCGGCTGCACGGCGAACGTGCCGGTGTTGTTGACCAGGATGTCGACGTCGTCAAGCTGATCGATCACGGCCGTGGCCCCCGCCGAGGTGCCGACGTCCGCCGTGACACCGGTCCCGCCCAGCCGCTTGGCGGTCTCGGCGACGCTCTCGACGGTACGGCCGTTGACCACGATCTCGGCACCCGCCGCGGCCAGCGCCCCAGCGGCCGCCTCCCCTATGCCCGCAGTGGACCCGGTGACCAAGGCGGTGCGTCCGCTGAGATCGATGTTCATCTCCTGCTCACCCCTGACCCATCCATCGACTTCCAGTCTCGTCCGGACGGGAAACACGCGCATCCGCTACCGGGCATCCAATCCCGCGCGCTGCGGGAGCGGCGTTCAGGCGGATCGGAATTGCCGTGCCACGCTCCACGCCACGCTCCAATTCGTGGACCCAGTTGCCAGGCGACTTTCGGTTACCGGGCGATGTACGTGGCGTCAGTCGGACCGCTCCGGCGACTACGCGGCTGACGCTGCCCAGGGCCGCACATCCTGTGGCGATCTTCGAGCCGTTGCGGACTCGCACTTGCCCTGCAAGACAGGCCGCCATGCCACGAGGCCGCTTGGTCTGCGGTGAATATCTGACCCCGGACATCGTGCCGGTCGGGCAGTGCCGCAGATACGGTGAATCGGGCCCAAGCTCCCTTGTAACGTGGACTTTCCGACGACGCGCACATCCGTTTTCCCCGCCTTTTGCGGGGTATTGTCTGCGGTCGTAGCCTCGACGTATGGCTATCGCGACGACGAACTCCGTGTCGGGTGAGGCCCTCAAGAGCTTTGACGAACTCTCCCCGGAGCAAGTGGAGTACAAGCTTGGCCGTGCCGCCGCGGCCGCGGCCGAGTACCGGCTGACGAGTGGGGAGCAGCGCGCCGGGTGGCTCCGTCGGGCGGCGGACGTACTGGAGAAGGACGCAGACGCCGTCAGCCGCCTGATCACGACGGAGATGGGCAAGACCCTCAAGGCGGCGCAGGAAGAGGTGGCCAAGTGCGTGCGGGGGCTGCGTTTCTACTCCTCTGAGGGGCCGGGTTTTCTGCGAGGCCAGCAGGGTGACGCCAAGAGCGTGGGCGCCGAGCAGACGTACGTGACATACCAGTGCTGGGGATCGGCACCATGGGCGACGCGATGGCCAGGAACATCGCCGCCGCGGGTCTCGAGCTACGAGTGTGGAACCGCAGCCGTGAGCCCGCGGAGGCGCTCACCGAGGTCGGCGCGACGGTCTGCGACACCCCTGCCGAGGCATGCCGGGGAGCGAAGGTCGTGCTGACGGTGCTGGCCAATGAACGGACCGTGGCCGAGACGGTCGACCAGGCTCGCGAGGGCATCGACCGGGACGCCGTGTGGCTTCAGTGCTGCACCGTCTCGCCGGCCGGCAGCCTGCGCCTGGGAGACCAGGCCGCCGCCATGGGCGTGGCCTACGTGGAGGCGCCGCTGCTGGGGACGAAGGAACCGGCGGTCGCCGGCACCCTGACGATCCTGGCCGCCGCGTCCGACATGTGCGCGGGCGAGCGCGTCCAGCCGGTGCTGGACGCCGTCGGCACACGGACCGTCTGGCTCGACGCGATCGGTCAGCCCAGCAGTCTCAAACTCGCGTACAACTCCTGGGTGCTGACGACCGTCGAGGGCATCGCCGAGGCCCTGGCACTGGCCGACGGCCTGGGTGTCGACCCGCGCCAATTGATCAACGTCATCAACGGCAGTGGACTGAATAGCACCTACGTGCAGTCCAAGGGCCCGAAGATGATCAGCGACGACCTCGACGTCCCTTCCTTCCCCCTGGAGGCGGCAGCCAAGGACGCCGGGCTGATCGCCGACGCGGCGCGGGACGCGGGGCTGGACCTCGGGATTGTGGAAGTCGTCCGAGACCGCCTCCAGTTGGCGGTGAAGAACGGTCTCGGCAGAGCGGACGTGGCGGCGACGTACCGGATGTCCCGTAGGGCGTCCGCTGCTTGACGCCGATGTGACACCCGGGTTCGCACCGTGACCCGCCGCGACGAGTTCTCGTGGAAGGAGGAAGCTGATGAGCCGTGAGGGCGTCGCTTCTGCGCGCCGTAGCAGCGAGCAACTGTCGGAGGTCGTGCCGCTGGTGGACGACCGCGGCTGGGAGTCCGCGTCGGCCTGTGCCGGCTGGCGCGTCATCGATGTCCTCGCCCACCTGGGCGCCCTCGCCCACGAGGCCGTCGACCCGCCCTTCCCGGATCCGTCCTGGCCCAAGAACCGCGAGCGGTACCACGACATGAGGGTCGACGAACGCCGCGGCCGCAGCCACGCCGAAGTGATCGAGGAGTGGCGTCGTTTCACCCCTCAGCAGTTGGAGATCCTCGAAGCGGCACAGCACGGGCCGCGGGCGGACGAACCGGTCCTGGTGGCCGGCCTGGGGAACTACCCCCGGCATCTGCTGGCGAACACCATGGCGTTCAACGTCCTGTGCCATCTTCGCTACGACATGCTCGAACCCGGCGGTCCGCTGCCCTTCCGGGTCCCTCCACCCGACGACGAGTTGGTGGTGCCGGCGATCGAGTTCATGCTCGCCGGCATCCCGCAGATGCAGGGGCCCGAACTCGCCGCTACCGTCAGCCGGCCCCTCGTGCTGGAGCTCACCGGGCCGGGCGCCACAACCGCCACCGTCCTGCCGCCCGCTGAACCGAACGGTCCGCTGACGGTGGAGCCGGGCATCGCGGACGGTGCCGCCGCCCGGGTCCACTCCACGGCGACCGACTTCATCGCGTGGAGCAC
The DNA here is from genome assembly GCF_044767465.1 of Streptomyces sp. NPDC101237. Classification (NCBI taxonomy): domain Bacteria; kingdom Bacillati; phylum Actinomycetota; class Actinomycetes; order Kitasatosporales; family Streptomycetaceae; genus Streptomyces; species Streptomyces sp. NPDC101237. The sequence goes on from NZ_JBIWNY010000022.1 coordinate 29,207, forward strand.
GACCCGGACCGCGTGGCGGGACCACTGCCGGATCACGGGCGAGGCAGCCACCGCCGTACCGTTCCTTAACTGCCTCAACATCGTGTGACGCCGATCGAGGAGCGCGGCTGCGGCTCTCCGGCGCCGCGCGGGAGGCCGGCCCGCGCGTGCGTCAGCGGATGCCGTAGGTGACAACGGCGCGGGCCGGGGTTCGGAAGGAGTCGTCGCGGGTGCGGGAACGCTCGACCAGCACGTCGACAGGGGCAGTGGAGTCGCCCGTGGACTGGTAGCTCCAGACGGGACCACGCAGCGGCGGGCCGCACAGGCCGTCCAGCAGCTCGGTGTCGCCGTCGGCGAGTCCGAAGGGACTGCCGTACTCCTCGCCGAACAGGGGCCCGCCGTCCTGGACGAGGCCTGCGAGTGCAGGAAATCCGGTATCCGGCGGCTCAGGAAGGAGACCTCGCTGCCGTCCCGCGTGAAGTAGTGGACGTGAGACGTGTCGACGGGGATCGGTATATTCCCGCCTCGATCACGCCTGGCAACTGGACATCGCTGCCCCGGCAGGCGCGGGCATCGCCGAACGGGCGGAACAGTTCATCCCGGAACAGCCAGACAATCCCTCCCGTTAGAACCACCAGGACGAGCGCGATCGCCCCCAAGGGCAACAGCAGGCGACGTAGCCGACCCCCGCGGTCGGTGACACCGTTGCCGCTCTCCGTGGGCGCCTCATCCCACTCCGCCTCAGCGTCGGCACCAGCCACAGGCATCTCCGCCGCGAACATCCACGACAGCCCAGGGTTCGAACCTCTCGTGCGCGGTATCCCGCCGCCTGTCCGCGCCAGGCGGGACCGCGACGACGCGAGCTCGCCGAACTCCACGCGGCCAAGGGATACGACTTCGACCGGGTGCGGCGGTGGCTGCGCTCCTACAACGTCACGCCCCGCATAGCCCGCCGAAGCGTCGAGCACTCTCGTCGACTGGGCCGTCATCGCTGGATCGTGGAACATACGGTGGCTTGGTTGTCGGGATGCCGACGACAGGACAGTCGCTGCGAGCGGAAAGCGGAACACTTCCTGGCATTCGCCGGCATCGCCGCCGCCCTGATCTGCTACCGGATACTCAACAACCCGGTGCCCAGGTATTTCGATGGCGCGCATCGAGCAGTGCCCGCCCCTCCCTACCGTCCAGTCACCAGTTGACGAAGGTCCTGCCTACTCAACGCGAATACGGGCGTCTTCGCCTGGGGAGATTCTGGGACAGAGTGACGCGACCGTTGTCGGATCTTTGGCACAGCCGACCGCCACGCAACTGTTCCTGAACCGCCCCGCTGTTGTTTGCACTCAAGGTCTGCGGCCAGGCTCACCCCGTGGCTTGCGCAACCGCCTCGTTCACCGGTGTGCTCCCGCCGATCAGCTCCAGCGTCCGTCGCGCCGTACCCGGCGTGTCGAGCAGGCCGACGAGCACAGCCGCCATGTCGTCGCGCGTGACGTCCTGTCGACGACGTGTTCGAGGCGTGGAGGAAGGAGACCTGGCCGCGGGTAAGAGCGTCGCGGCGAAGCGCGGGGCCTGGCTCGTCTACGAGTTGCGCCGTGAGGCGCTGTGAGTCGTGTGGAGGCGGGAGACCTTCACCGCAGCGACCATCCAGGTGATGCCCTGTCAGAGGACGCAGCCGTGGGTGCCCCGTCCGAAATCCGAGTTGGCGGGCGGTACCGCGGCAGATCCGTTTACCTCCGGCTTCGCCCTCGGCCGGCACATGCCGCTTCTTCGGACTCAGATGTATCCGCAGACAGTGCGACTCTTGTACGGTCCTGGAAACCGACCGCAGTCTGTGCGGCGACGCCGCGGCCGTGACTGAAGCCGGTTGCAGCGGCAGCAGTCAAGCCGGTGCCAGGCCCAGCGATGGACATCGCCCGCGCCCGCGGCTTTCGGAGTCTCCTTGGGTCTTGAGCGTTCCAGCAGCTCAGGGCTCTTCTGGCTTGCCCACGGGGTGGTGTCTGTCCACGCATGGGCCATGCCGGAAGCGCCCCGGATGCCCGCCGCGTGGCGAAGCCGCCTTGCTGAGGAGTCAGGCGTGCTCCGCCGCGCGCTCGATCCGGTCGAGCAGTCGGTGGTGCCGGGCTCCGTGGGCGAAGTCGGGCACCTCGGATCCGCCGTGCGCCAGGTCACGCCGGATCTGCGCGTAGGCGGCGCCGACGTTGTACGCGGGGGTGCCGCGCAGCTCCCGGAGTTCGGGGTCGAAGTACCGCTCGGGTACGGTGAGCCGGCTGAGCTCGGCGTCGGATCCGTGCGCCCCTTCGATGGTGAACTCGCCCAACTGAAGGTGTCCGATGTCGCCGGTGACGACCAGGTCGCCGTCCGTTCCGTTGATCTCCCAGTGGAAGTTGGTGCCGCGGGAGATGCCGCCGCGGTAGTGGACAGAGGCCACGGCGCCGGAGGAGAGCACGCCGCCGAACACCAACTGGTCGGCGACGTCGGGCCGGTAGACCCGGCCGGAGTGCGGGTCCTTGACTTCTCGGTGGCGGGTGGCGGTGACAGCGGTGACCTTCTCGACATCGCCGAGCACCATGGTCAGGCCGCTCATGGTGTGCCCGAACGGGATGGTCAGCATCGTTGCGCCGTTGGCGCGATCCAGCAGGTAGGCACCGTTTTCAGGGAAGACCGCTCCCCAGCCTCCGCCCGAGGCCACCAGGCTCGTCGAGAGCACCTCGCCCACGTAGCCGTCGGCGACCAGATCGCGCAGGTAGCGCACTGCCGGGGCGGACCGGGCCTGCAGTCCGGTGAAAGTGTGCAGCCCGCGCTCGGCAGCGGTGGTCGCCAGCTCCTCGGCCTCGGCCAGTCCGTTGCCCAACGGCCACTCGGAGAGCACCATCTTCCCCGCAGCCAGGGCGGATTGGATGATCTCCCGGTGGTCCGGCACCTTCACGGTGACCACTACCAGGTCGACCTCGTCGGCCGCCGCCAGTTCGCCGGCCGTCCCGAAGGACCGCGCGACTCCATACTTCTCCGCGGCCTGCCGCGCGGAATCGGCGCTGCTCGCAGAAAGTGCGCGCAGCTCAAAGCCGTCCAGCCGTTGCAGCGCGGGCAGGTGGGCCTGGGCAGCCCAACCGCGCCTGGCGGAAAGACCGACGATGCCCACGCCGATGGGGGCCTGTTGGGAGGATGACATGGTGGGACTCCTCGGCAGCACACGAGAGACTGTTTGATGAGTGGTACAGGGCCGCGCAGCTTACTTGAAATTTCATTTCACATCCTATGTCACGACGTATGAAGCTTCAAGCGTGGGCGCTCAAAGCGAGCCGGTGCCCCCACCCTGGCCCCCGCGGCAGAACCCCGGCCCGGCGGCTGTCGTCTCTTCGGCGGGGGCGCCGAAAGCCATCGATGATGGGGCCGTTGGAGGAGCGGGAGCATGCAGCGCGGCAGCACGCAGACGTCCTTCAGACAGGCCCTGATCCGGCTGGCACAGGGTGCCCGCCGATCCGTTCCCGCCGTCGGCGGCGACGCGGACCGGGCCGTTGCTTCCGCAGGGCGGTCACCCCGACATCACTCACCGCAGGGCCCCGGGTGATCGCAGTACGGCTGATGGCCGCTCTGCCCGCAGGCGCACAGGATCGCCCTGGTCTCGGCGCGCGGGCCTGCTGCGGTTTCCACGCTCAACTCACCGCGCACGGTCAGCCGCCCGATGGAGCCGCGGACGATCCGCGCGGGCCGGTCCGGGGCTCAGTCCCGCCGCTCGCGAGTTCGTACTGCCACGCGCCCGAGGGGCAGCGCCGCACCACCTCGGCCAGGCGGTCGGCCGCGGCACCGTCCGGCTGGATCCACCGGGCTTCGCCATGTCGAAGACCTCCGGCAGGCCACGGACGCATTCGGCGGCGTGCAGGCACCGCCTGGCCTCGAACGTGACCGTGATCGATTGCCCCTCGTACGCTTTCTTCTCGGATCTGCCGCCCATTCGGGACTCCTTCACCCTGTGTTTGGCTGCCCGGCCGTTCGTTCCGTCACTGACCTTGCTGCGCGACTGGTACAGCCGGTCCTGGTGCTCGGGGTGGCGAGCGATCGAGCCCGCGAAGAACGGGCAGCTAGCCAGGACGAGGAGCCCCGAGGCGCGTGTCTCGTTGAGGGCGGAGCGGACCAGGGCGGACCCGCCCCCCCGCCCGCACTCCGGCGCTACCTCGGGGTGCACGAACGCAACGACTTTTGCCGTACGGATGCACTCCGCGACGCCCGCGACCCTGGCCTCTCCATCGACGCGGGCCTCATAGCGGTTCGCTCCGGGCACGTTGTTCACTTCGACCGTCACACGTCCTCCCCTTGGACCTGCTCCCGTTCAGCTCCGCGACAGTCCGGCAACGTGCGCGAAAGCGCTCCGGCATTGCCGCTCCACGCGGCGGAGGGCACCGGGCGACTTCATGACCAACGGAGGCCGGGCCCTCCGGCCGGGCCCGGACCGATCAAGCGGACGGCCCGCCTTGGCGGACGACGCCGAGCGCGAGCTCACGGCGGTTCCATAGGACGACTGCCGCCAGAACGAGCAGCACCGCTGCCGGTACCGGACTTTCGTCGATCACGAACAAGCAGGTCAGGAATGCGCCCGTCATGACTCCAGTGAGTATCAGACCACCCAGGGCACTCAATCGGGGAACGAGCAGCAGGACGGCCCCGGCCAGCTCCAAGGAGCCGGTGACGTACCGAAGCCATTGCCCGGCACCGACGTCCTGGAAGATTTTGACCATGTCCTGCGCGCCGGCCAGCTTCGAAGCGCCCGCCATGACGAACACGCTGGCCAGAATGATCTGAAGGACCCACAGGGCGACATTCCGGGCCTTCCCGCCCACCCTCGGCACACTCTGCACAGTACGAGACATGTCTTCTCCTTAACGCACGAAGCGGCCGGCACTCACCGTCCGGTGCGAAGCCGACCACACACTTGAACTTTCATGTCACACCCTAAGGCGCGACACATGAATCTTCAAGCGAGAGTCGACTCGTGCTGCGAGGCCGAGGCGAACCGGGTGCACCATCTGCGGACCGCGGCCGACGTTCCGGTCGACGAACGGCCAGACTGCCGTGCTGATCAGCGTCAACGCAGGCATCCTGGCGCGAGGTCGGCCGCGAAGCTCCGCGGAGTCGAGACGCCGCCTCCCGCCTGAGCGGATGGAGTCTTCGGCAAGGGCAGGGTCGGACGCTGATGTCGGCGGTGACACCGGCGAACAGGTCGTCCTCAGGGAGCGACATGCCGTGGTCGTAGTACACCTTCAGCGGCTGCCAGGGCTCACCGGACTCCGGGTAGGCGTCGGGGTCCCCGGCCGCTTCGAACGCGGCCATCGTGATCGTGTGGTCATGATGCGGTCAGGGTGCGGGTAACCGCCGGTCTCGTCGTACGTGGTGATCACGTGCGGCCGGAACTCCCGGATCAGCCGGACCAGCGGCTCCGCCGACTTCTCCACCGGGACCAGCGCGAAACAGCCCTCGGGCAGCGAAGGCAGCGGGTCGCCCTCCGGCAGACCGGAGTCGACGAACCCCAGCCAAGTCTGCTTGATGCCGAGGATCTCGCGGGCGGCGTCCATCTCCTTGAGCCGCATCTGCTGGAGGTTGGCCTCGACCTCCGGGTTGCCCTGCAGCTTCGGGTTGAGAACGGAGCCGCGCTCTCCCCCCGGTAGATGTGGCCACCAGGACCTCCACGCCCTGAGCGGCATACTTGGCCATGCTGGCAGCACCCTTGCTGGACTCGTCGTCCGGGTGTGTGTGGACCGCCATCAGCCGCAACTGCTCTGTCAACGCACACTCCTTCCGCATCGCCTCGCTGCGAGGACCAGACCTTCCCGGGGGACCTCCGCGCCGAACGGAGGCACACGGAGCGGCCTACCCTGCCTTTTGCGGCGGTGGTGTCGTGCGCGTATCGCTCCACCGTCGCCGCGGCAATCGACTCAAGCCCGCCGCATGGCATTTGAGCTCACGTCACATGACCGCGCCCGGCGCCCGGCGCCGGCTGGAGGCCGCTGCCCGTCCACGAACGCAGCAGATGACGGTGCACGAAGCAGCCGACGCTCGCCGACTGACGCGGGGTCCAACCTTCACTGGAATATTCATGCCACACCCTCATGCGGCAACTCATGAAGATTCAAGCGTGATGTCGTATCATGAATTTTCATGAGTGATATTTCTGAGGTGATCGCCCGGCTGGAACGGGTCGAGACCGAGGTTGCCCTGCGCCGCGCGGCGCACCAGTACTGCGTCGCGGGCGACCTGCGCGATCTCGAGCTTTGGCGTGGCGTGTGGACGCCGGACGCTGTGTGGGAGCTAAGCCCCGATATGGTACTCACCGGTATCGAGGCGATCTGCGAAACCGTCGAGCGGCAGTGGCAGATGTTCCCGGCCATGTCGCACGGAACGGTCAATCTCGACGTCGACGTGCAGGCCGCTACCGGCCGCAGCGACGTCATCGTCCACATCCAGCTCCAGGACACCACCTGGGTCACCGGCGGAGCCACCTACCTCGATGAGTACCGCCGCCACGACGGCGCCTGGCGCATTGCGCGACGGACGGTGACCCGGACGTTCAACGTCGGGTCGATCCCGAACTGGGGGCCGCCAGGGGAGCGATAGCCGGCCACGGACCTGCGCGAGGGTCACGGCGGCTGTTCGGTCGTTGACGTCGAGCGTGACGAACACGTGCAGCAGATGGCTTTTCACGTGGCCTCCCCGACGTTCAGCTCCTGGCTGATGGCGTTGGTGGACAGCCCACGGCGACGAGCGCCAGCACCTCGGCCTCGCACTGAGGCCCGGCCGTTGCATGGTGGGGCGGTCACGAATGTCGTACTCGGATCGGGATGATCATCACCGAACAGATTCACCAGGCTGTACTCAAGGTCCCCGCCCCCGCCCAGACGCCAGCGATCGAATCGGACGGTGGGATCCGGGACGGAGCCTGGGTCGCCGAACTCACCGGTGACTGCCTGAAGAGCCGGGCCAAGGGGATGCGGCTGACCGTCGCAAGGAACGTCGTCACCCGGGAGCCCAGTTGCACGTCACCGACGCCGACGGGCTGCGGCTCACCCGTTCGCGACCAACAGCACCGACGGGCCGATCGCCGTACTGGAGCTGCGACACCGCCGGCGCGCTCGGGCCGAGGACTGTTCGGTTACGGGCCCTGCGACGGCCGGTCAGCCGATCAGGGAGGGGTAGTCGGTGTATCCGGTGGCGTCGCCGCCGGAGATGACCTCGGGCCGGAGTTCGTTGAACGGGGAGCCGACGGCGAGGCGGCGCGGCAGGTCGGGGTTGGCGATGAAGAGGCGTCCGAATGCGATGGCGTCGGCCCAGCCCGCGCGCAGGATGCGGGCGCTCTTGTCGGGGGTGTAGTTGCCGGCGGCGATGATGACACCGTCGTACGCCTCGCGGAGCTTGATGCGGAAGTCGTCGTCGAGTGCCGGGCCACCGTCCCAGTCGGGCTCGGCCAGGTGGAGGTAGCCCAGTTCGCGCCGGTTGAGTTCACCGGCGATGTGCAGGCCCATCTCCAGGCCGTCGCTGTCGTCCAGGCCGCGAGCCTTGATCATGGGGGAGATACGCATGCCGACGTGGGCCGGATCCCATGCGTCCACTACGGCGTCGACGACCTCCAGGGGGAAACGGGCGCGATTGTCGAGGCTGCCGCCGTACTGGTCCTCGCGGTGGTTGCTGCTGGTGGACATGAACTGCTGGAGGAGGTAGCCATTGGCGCCGTGGATCTCGACCATGTCGAAGCCGGCGGCGCGGGCGTTGAGGGTCGCACGGTGGTAGTCGTCGGCGACGCGGGGCAGTTCGTCGGTGGCCAGGGCGCGCGGGGTGGGCGCGTCGACGGAGATGAGTTTGCCGTCGGGGCCCTGGATCCTTGTGGTGCCCTCGAACGGCAGGGCGCTGGCGGAGACGCCCGGCTCGCCGCCGTGGACGGCGGGGTGGGTGATGCGGCCGACGTGCCACAACTGGAGGGCGATCCTGCCGCCCGCTTCGTGGACGGCGTCGGTGATGCGGCGCCACCCGGCGACCTGCTCCTCGGAGTAGATGCCCGGGGTGGCGTGATAGCCCTTGCCTTCGGGGCTGATCTGGGTGCCTTCGGTGACGATCAGGCCCGCGCCGGCGCGCTGGGTGTAGTACTCGCGCATGAGGTCGGTGGGGACGTCACCGGGCTGGGCGGCGCGCATGCGGGTCAGGGGCGCCATGAACACGCGGTTGCGGGTGGTGAAGGCGGGCAGGGCGAGCCGATGGGTCAAATTGGGCATGGGTATCCTCCAACCGGCATCGGCCAGCTGTAATCGGTGTTCTTGGGAATGTGTCCCGCCGCCCGACGCCGGACGGGCGGGCCTGCTAGTCGATGCCGTGGGCGGTCAGCAGGGCCTCGACCGCCGCGCGCACGGAGTCCGGGTAGTGGCCGGTGAGCAGGGTGTAGTCGGCCGCCCCGGTGTGCAGCACGACGAGCTGCTCCGCGAGTACCTCCGGCTCGGACGCCCCGGCGCATGCGGCCTGGCGGCGCACATAGCCGTGCAGTTCGTCCTTGTGGGAGCGCGCCTGCCGCACCGCGGGGTGCGACGGGTCGCGGAACTCGGTGCCGATGTTCACGAAGAAGCAGCCGGAGAACCCGGGAGCCTCGCCGTGGACGCGTTGCGCGTCGAAGATCCCCAGCAGCCGCTCACGTGGTGTGGCGTCATCGGCTTCGCCGGGGAAGTCCCGCACGGCCATGTCGTGGCACCGCTCAAGGACCTCCGTCAGAAGGTCGCCCTTGGACCGGAACTGCTTGTAGAGCGTCTTCTTCGAGATTCCGAGATCGGCGGCAACGCGGTCCACGCCCACGGCGTGGTACCCCTCCCGGTGGAACAGGCCGGTGGCGTGCTCCACCAAGCGGTCCCTGGTGTTTTCACTAGCCATGATGCGAATGTAACATACACGGAAACAGATCTGTTTCCTGCCGGCCGAGCGGGCGGAGGACACGATGCCTCGGTGGGCGCATCCGACCCGATGCCGCCGCGTTCGAAGTAACCGAGGACCCGTCACGTCGTGGTCGTAGCCGTTGTCGGGCCTTGTCCGCGCGGTCCGGGGCGGGAAACCGGTGGGCGCGGGAAGCGCGGGCCATGAGGCCCTGCTCCTCAAGGGGTGACGCGGATGACGCCGACGATGAGGTGCAGACCGGGCGGTTCGACGACCCGGCGACATTCAGCCTCTGTGTTGGATCACACCCGTAACGGAACCCTGGTCACCCAGGGCCCCGTTACGGGCTCAGCCGTGGAGCCGACCGAACAGGCCGCCGGCGCGGCGTTCGCACTCGACTACGGCGATGGCAGTCCTCTCCGCCCGCCTTCCCGCGACCCGGGGCGTCAGACCCGGACCGCGTTGAGGGCACGGGCCCAGGATTCCAGCTGGTCGAACAGAGTGGTCGCGGCGGCCTCGTGCTGCTCCACCGGCTTGAAGACGGAGAAGTTCTCGAAGTCGGTGAGCAGCGAGAAGGACAGCTGCTGACGCACGTGGGCCAGCTGCAGTTCGCTGGCCACGCCTCGCAGGTGTTCGATGGCGCGGGCGCCGCCGAGAGAACCGTAGGAGACGAAGGCGGCGGCCTTGTTGTTCCACTCGCCGTACAGGTAGTCGATCGCGTTCTTGAGTACGCCGGATGTGGAGTGGTTGTACTCAGGGGTCACGAAGATGTACCCGTCGAACTCGGCGATCTTGGCCGCCCATGCCCGGGTTCGAACACCCTGGTACTGGCCCATGGCCGGCGGGATGGCCTCGTCCAGGTGGGGCAGCGGGTAGTCGGCCAGGTCGACCAGCTCGTACTCGACGCCGGCGCGGGCGCCGGCACGGTCTACCACCCAGTCCGCGACGGCCTTGCCATTGCGACCGGGCCGGGTACTGCCGAGGATGACGGCGATCTTCAGGTCAGTCATGTGGTCTTCTCCTTGACGGGTCGACCAGTACAAAGCCGACCCTTCACTTGAAATTTCATTCCACAGCCTAGGCGCCTGACTCATGAAGATTCAAGTCTGCGCCGTGTCTCGTGAACGTTCATGCCGGATAGACTCCGGGGATGCCTGAAAAGCCTCGGCCGTCGAACGATCAGCCCCGCTGGCTGACCCCGGCAGAGCGGGAGACTTGGCAGCAGTTCGCCATGATGCTGCACAGACTGCCCGCCGCCCTAGGAGCACAGCTGCAGCAGGACGCAGACCTCAGTTACATCGAGTACTACGTCCTTGCCGGACTGTCCGACCAGCCCGAACACCGGATGCGGATGAGCGATTTGGCCGTCCTGGCCAACTCCGAGCAGTCCCGCCTCTCCCACATGATCAGCAGGCTGGAACGCCGGGATTTCGTCCGCCGCGAACCTGACCCGACCAACGGCCGCTACACTCTCGCGATCCTGACCGAGGCCGGCCACGCCCATCTCGTCGAGGCCGCCCCGGCGCACGTGGCCCGGGTACGCGACCTCGTCTTCGACGTGCTCGACCCCGCCGAGCTGGACAACCTGCGCACCGCCGCCGAGAAGATCAGCGAGCGCATCGACCACTGGGAGCAGCGGAAGTAACCCCGCAAGGACACCGCCCCGCCTCTCGGCTGCCGCAGCGGGACACCACGCGTGGGGACGTCCGGCCAGTCGAGGACTGCACCTCCGACAAGCGCGGCCGGCGCGCGGTGCTCACCGACCAGGGCGTCGAGGGTACTGCGGCGCGCCGCGCCGGGCCCTGCTCTCCTCGCGTCCTTCCTCCGGGGGTGACCGGCGTCTCAATGGGCAACCACCGAGACCGCCACCTCGACCTCGGCGTCCTCCCCTGCCGGGCGGCGGTTGACCAGGGTCAGGGCAATGAGCGTGGCGGTCAACAGCACGCCGACGCCGAACCAGAGGGCGTTGGCGTAGCCGTGCACCACACCCTGCAGCTGGACCAGCTGCGGCTTCGTCGCAGCATCGGCGATGTGGTCCTTGACGTACGAAGTCGTCGCGGCGGCGGCGATCGTGCTCAGCAGGGCGGTGCCGATCGCGCCGCCCACCTGCTGCGAGGTGTTGATCATCGCGCAGGCCACACCGGCGTCCCTGGGTTCGATGCCCAGGGTGGGCAGGGACATGGCGGGCGGCAACGCAGTACCCATGCCGAGACCGAGCAGCACCAGCGCCGGCAGGACGGTCGAGGCGTATCACGAGCCGACCTCCAGCCGGGAACAGGAAGCTGCCGAACGTCGCGGTGACCGCGATGCCGAGGCACAAGTAGACGCCGCCGCGGTTGCGGTCCATGACCACACGCAAGGGCAGCAGCGGGGCCTTGAGCTTGGCTTCGGTGATCACGAAGGCGAGGAGCAGTGGTCGTGGTGTCGCTCCAGCCGTCGGACTCGGCCCGGGTGAAGCCGTAGACCAGCGAGGCCAGGCCCAGGGGGGACAGGACGACGCCGGGGGATGTCGAGCGGGGAGCGATTACGGCTGCCCCCGGGCTCACGGACAACGAAGGAGGCACCTGCCGCCGCAGCGACCGCGGACGGGATGTTGACGAAGAACGTCCAGCGCCAGTCCATGTACTCGGTGAGCACGCCGCCGAGAATGAATCCGACGGCGCTGCCGCCACCGGCGATCGCACCGAGGATGCCGAACACCTCGGCACGCTCCTTGCCGTCCGCGAACATCACGGAAAGGAGGGAGAGCGCGGCGGGGGCGAGCACGGCACCGAAGGCGCCCTGGAGGGCGCGGGCGCCGAACATCGCCGCGCCGGTGGTTGCGGCGCCACCGAGCGCGGAGGCGGCGGCTAAGCCGACCCGGCCCATGACGAAAGCTTTCTTACGGCCCCACAACTCTGATACCCGGCCGCCGATCAGGAGCAGACCGCCGAAGGCCAGAGCGTAGGCCATGACGACCCACTGCCGGTCGCCGTCGGAGATGCCCAGGTCCTGCTGGGCGGAAGGCAGGGCGATGTTCACGATGGTGGTGTCGGGTGCGACCACATCTGGGCGAGCGCGATGAAGACGAGCGCTTTCCAGCGGTTGGCGTGCGCGTCACCAGGAGCCTTGAAGGCTGTTCGGGACATGAAGGTTACCCACTTCGGGAAAGAAGAAGCCGGCTGAAGGTGACTGAGAGCGTGCGGGAGACACGGCTCACCCACGTCGGCGGCCGACCTCGTCGCATGTGACGTGCACGAAGCGGTCGACGCTCACCGCCCGGCGACAGGCCGATCCCTCACTTGAACCTTCACGTCACACCCTAGAGGCCGATTCATGAACGTTCAGCCGCGCAGGGCGGCCTTTCCGACACCGGCACTCAGATCCCAGGCCGACCGGCCGCACACCAGCGCCGACGGCTTGCCGTCCCCCGGCCGGGCCGCGGGAGTCGGCCCGACGAGTGGGTTCAGGCGTAGGCGTCCTCGAGGGCGACTCGTCGCACTGTGCGCAGCGTCGACTGGAGACTGTCCATATCGGTCGAGCCGAGAGCGAGGCGGAGCGCCTGGGGCGTGTGCTTCGTGGTGGTGAAGGGCTCCGCTGTGCTGACCGATATGTGCTGCCGCGCGAGGGTGGCGGTCAGGCGATCGGCGCGCGCGTCATCGGGCAGGGTCAGCCAGGTGAAGTAGGACGAGGGGTGGCCGATGAGGGAGAGGCCGGCCAGTTCTCGTCCGGCGAGTGCTTGGCGGGCCTTGGCGTCGTCGCGTTTCTGCGCTTCCAAGTGGTCCACCGTGCCGTCCGCGAGCCAGCGGCAGGCGATCGCTGTGGTGAGGGTCGGGGTGTTCCAGGTGGTCGCCCGAATCGCGCGTTCGAGCGACGGCACCCTGGACGGGGGGGCGACGACGAAGCCGACCCGGAGGCCGGTGGCGACGCTCTTGGACAGTGTCGAGACGTAGACGGTGATGTCCGGTGCACTTGCGGCCAAAGGCGGCGGAGGGTCCTCGACCAGGTAGGCGTATGCGGCGTCTTCGATGATGAGCGGACCGTGCTGCCGAGCGATCCCGATCAGACGGGTGCGGTCGGTTGCCGACATGACCCACCCCAGAGGGTTGTGCATGGTTGGCATGGTGTAGATCGCGCGCACTGGGCGGGTCGCGCACAGCTTCTCGAGGGCATCGAGATCCGGCCCGTCGGTGGTTGTGGGTATGGGCTCCAGGTCGAGATGGAAGGCATGCGCGAGCACCTTGAAACCCGGGTAGGTGAGGGCGTCGACCGCGACGACGTCGCCTGCGTTGAGCGCGGCCATGACGGTGATGGCCAGGCCGTGCTGCGCACCGTTGACGATGAGGATCCGGTCCGCGTCAGGAGTGATCCCTCGACGCCTCAGGTGCCCTGCGATCGAGGCTCTGTCCTGGGGACGTCCCCTATGGGGTTGGTAGCGCAGCAGCGAGTCGATTTCGCCGGAGGTAGCCACCTCTCGCAGAGTCTGCCGTAGGAGATCGGCTTGGCCGGGCAGCGACGGATAGTTGAAGTTGAGATCGACCACGTCCGTGGCGACGACGTGCAGATCGATGCCTTGACCGGCGGGAACCGCGATGTCTCGCACGAACGTGCCGCGGCCCTGTTCCCGGCTCACCAGGCCCATCGCTTCCAGCTCGGCGTACACCCGAGTCGCGGTCACCACGGCGACACCCTCGCGGGCGGCGAGCTCGCGGTGTGTCGGCAGCCGCTCGCCTGCAACGAGCCGGCCCGTCCGGATGTCGGACGCGAGCGCGTCGACCAGGGTTTTGTACCGCGAGGCTGCCATGCGCCGGATTGTATCCATGACAATTCTTTGACTGTCCTGTTCGCGGGTCCTTACCGTCAAGCCCCACGCATCCGAAAGGACGGCCGCAATGCACATCGCCATCCTCACCTTCGAGGGCTACAACGAGCTCGACTCCCTGATCGCGCTCGGCGTGCTCAACCGCGTCAAGACCGACGGCTGGCGCGTCACCATCGCCACCCCCGGCCCCAAGGTGACGTCAAGGAACGGGGTGGTCATCGAGCAGATGTCCACTCTTGAGGAGGCGTGCGCCGCTGACGCCGTCGTCGTCGGCAGCGGCATTGCCACCCGCGAGGTCGTCGAAGACCCGGCGATCATGAACATCCTGCGCGGCCTGGACCCCTCGCGCCAACTCATCGCCGCGCAGTGCTCCGGCGCTCTCGTGCTGGCCAGGCTCGGCCTGCTCGACGACATCCCCGCCTGCACCGACCTGACCACCAAGCCCTGGGTCGTCGCCGCCGGCGTCGAGGTGCTCAACCAGCCCTTCTACGCCAAGGACAACCTCGCCACCGCCGGCGGCTGCCTCGCCTCGCACTACCTCGCCACCTGGATCATCGCCCGCCTGGAGGGCAACGACGCCGCCAAAAGCGCACTCCACTATGTCGCCCCGGTCGGCGAGAAGGAGGAATACATCGAGCGCGCGTGGCGCAACATCACCCCCTACTTGCCCGCTCCCACACCGGCGCTCGTCTGAAACGACCAGACGCAAGCAGTGACCGGGCGGGAGGTCATGCCCCCGGCAGCCTGGCTGGTCGTTCGCGGATCACCGTTGTGGTGTAGACGTGGGCTCCCGACCCAAATCCCGAGACCGCCGCGACCTGGGCGAGGGTGTCGTGCTTGCGCAGGTACACCAGGGCGACCAGGGCACGCTGGTGCGGTGGAAGCTTGCAGCGGCGCACGTCCCCGCGGGTGACGATGAGCATGGTGACCCCTCAAGAATGCTGGTGGTCATTCGAGCGCCCTCGGCGAACTGGTCGGCCGGCATCACCGCTTCCAGCCGTTCCGATATGACGGGCAGCAGGTCCAGTCCGGGTCGCTGATCAGGAGCCGGGTCAGCGCGAAGGCGAGTCTGCCCTCGCGCGCGCCGGCGATCAGAGCGGGAGGTGCCGGGCTAGCGCAGGAGTTCGCACTTCTCGCTGACGCGCTCGGCGAGCGTGTTGAGGAGATCCCTCGGCCTGGGTGCACGCCGGCAGGAATGCCGACGAACAGCGTGCTGCGTCCCGGCCCGGCCGCATCGCGCAGGCGCCAGGGAAGGGAGTAGACCTGCTCCAGTACGTCCCGCGGGATCGGCGAGAGAGCCTCTCCGGCCGGTGTGAGCGTGACATGGTGGCTGCGGCGTCGAACAGCCGGTGGTCGAGTTCCCGCCCGAGGTCTCTGATTCGCTGGCTCAGCGGCGAAGTGGCCATGTGCACCGACGGGCCGCCGAGAAGCTCTACTCCTCGCCAACCGCAACGAAATAGCGCAAATGCAACATCTCCACCCCGTCACCTTAGCCCCGATCCGCCAGTCGGTCCCGAGGCGTCGCACTCAGGACGGCCTTGCCGGGCCGGCTCAGCGAAACTCCGCCACAGCCTTGCCGAGGTCGCGTTCGAGCTCACCGGGCGTGTGGAGGCCCCTGCTCGCCAGGTAGTCCAGTCGCTCACGGGTTTCGGGCAGGCCGACCAGGCCGAGGAACATGGTTGAGTCGGAGCGGACGTTCGCCTGGTCCGGCAGCGTGAGGCTGTTGATGGCGCGCTTGGCGGCCTTGACCCCCTCGGGCGGAAAGCCTGCGATGCGCTTGGCCAGGCGCTCGACGAAGCCGTCCAGTTCGGCGTCGGGCATGGCTCGGTTGATCCAGCCGTAGCGTTCGGCGAGTTCGGCGTCGAAGTCGTCGGCGCCGGTGATGACTTCGATGGCGCGTGCCCTGCCGAGCCGCCGGGCCAGATGCTGGACGCCGCCGGCGCCGGGCAGGGCGCCGGTACCGGACTCGAACTGTCCGAAGATCGCGTTCTCGCGCGCGGCGAAGATCATGTCGCACGCCAGGACGAGTTCGTTTCCGCCGCCGCGGGCCCTGCCGCGCACCTTGGCGATGGTGATCACCGGGACGTGCGCCAGCTTATGGAGGAACATGCCGAGCGAGGCATCTCCGGGGCCGCCGGCCTTCGCGGCCTCTGCGGTGTACTGCGGTACCGCCGTGAGATCCACATGCGCCGAGAAGAACTCGGGCGACGCGCTCTCGACGACGACTCGCACATCACCGGGGTCGGTGTACAGCACGTCGACGAGCGATACCAGGTCGCGGACAAGTTCGACACCGAGGAGATTGAGAGGGCCGGCGTCGAGGGTGGCAAACAGGACGCCGGCCTCTTGTCGGGTCTGGATCGAGGAGTAGGTGAATCGCATGATCACTCCATTGAGTGCGAAGGGAGCCGGGAAAGGGACTGCAAGTTCTGCCGGAAACTGACTCCTGGACAGAGAGGGACGCCGTCTCAGATTTCACAGTCCTGTTCGCGCGGGCAGAGCCGTCCTCGTCCCGCCGGCATGGCCCTTCGCCGACGTCCTGCATCCTGCATCCTGCATCCTGGAAAGTCCCACTCCGAGCCGGGCTGGACAGCTCGCCGGGCTCATGGGTGTCGCGCCGAGGCCGAAGCTGCTCATACGAGCCTCCCTCAGGGTCGGGAGATTTCTCGTCACCGGCCAGCAGGCGGACCGTGACCTCCTCGAGCACCCAGCCCTTGCCGTCCGGGTCGCTGAACGAGGCGTAGGAGCCATAGCTGGTGCGGTTCGGATCCGGTCCGGACACCCGGCCCTCGGTCCCGGCGCGGTGGAACACCCCGCCCTCGTCGTGGAACACCTCACGAGTTGCACGGTAGCCGCGCCAGACAAGCGGCTTCCGTGCCCGACGACGCTTGCGGCGACTGAGGTCAGGAAGGTTCAAGCCGAAGTGGCAGCGGCCCCGGACCTCCACAGATCAGGGGGCTGCGCAGCCATTGCTGCGCGGCCCCCTGGTCCTGCACCGGCCCGGCGGGACAGCAGGCAGGGCCTGCACGGGCGGCGGCCACCTGACGCGGTCGTGCGCTGTCCCTCGGGCAGATCTGCGAGGTCAGGCCGGGTTGATGTTCTCGGCCTGCGGACCCTTCTGGCCCTGGGTGACGTCGAACGTCACGGCCTGGCCCTCCTGGAGCTCACGAAAGCCGGTGGAGTTGATCGCGGAGTAGTGCGCGAAGACATCCGGGCCGCCGCCGTCCTGGGCGATGAAGCCGAAGCCCTTCTCCGCGTTGAACCACTTCACAGTTCCCGTAGCCATGTCTCATGCCTTCCAGTCGATGAACGCCCCCCACTCCCTGTGGCAGGCGGAGGTGATCGCCCTGGTTCCTGCGGCACAGCACAGCAAAACGCCCACACCTAAGGCGCGGGCAGGGGGAAATTCCGAACCACGACAGCTGACACAGAACGCTACACGCCCACACGCCGCGTCACCAGAGGAACGATCACGCCGCACGGCAGACCATGCGTGCGGTGCCCGCCGACGTGCACGGGCAGGCTCGTCTCACGCTGCGGCGGTCGGGTTCGCCGACTCCGCGGCGCGTCGGTAGTCGGCGTTGATGCGCTGGGCTTCTTCGAGCTGGTCCTCGAGGATGACGATCCGGCAAGCGGCCTCGATGGGGGTCCCGTGGTCGACGAGTTCCCGAGCGCGGGCGGCGATGCGCAGCTGGTAGCGGGAGTAGCGGCGGTGTCCGCCCGCGGAGCGCAGCGGCGTGATGAGGCGGTGTTCGCCGATGGCCCGGAGGAAGCCCTGTGTGGTGCCGAGCAGTTCGGCGGCTCGGCCCATGGTGTAGGCGGGGTAGTCGTCGTCATCGAGACGGCCGAACGTGTCGTCTGCTGTCATTGC
The DNA here is from genome assembly GCF_044767465.1 of Streptomyces sp. NPDC101237. Taxonomy (NCBI): domain Bacteria; kingdom Bacillati; phylum Actinomycetota; class Actinomycetes; order Kitasatosporales; family Streptomycetaceae; genus Streptomyces; species Streptomyces sp. NPDC101237. The sequence goes on from NZ_JBIWNY010000022.1 coordinate 46,753, forward strand.
ACCTCTCTGCGGAACGCGTGGAGGGGCCCTGGCGCCGTACTGGCACCAGGGCCCCGAAGGAACTACTACACCATCTGCCGGCCCTGATACTGCACCGGCCTTCTGTTTCCGCACACCCGACCGAGATGCTGTCGGGGGCGCGGGGATCGCGGTTGCTTGACCGGAGACCACCTCACTATCGATGTCCTGCGGTACCCGGGCCGAGACTTCCGCCCGGGCGATCCTGATGGCGCTCGGCTCCTCCGTTCTTCCCTCTTGATCAACTACTTACTTTCGGGAACTGTGAACTGCTAGTGGCCTCGAACAGCGCCACTCTTCGGCAGCCAGCCCCGTCGCCCGTCCTGCGTCTGCTCTGGCTTGGAACCCCACTGCCGAACTTCCCGGTGCGCGCGTCCGCAGCCGACGCCTTCACCGAGGTACTGCTCACTGACTTCACTGCTGGGTACTGCGAACCTTCACTTGCTGGTACTGCCACTGCGGTGCTGCTCATGGCGGCCCCTGATCACTGCGGGCCACCCGGTCCGGTCGTCAGTCCCGTCACCGTCCTGCAACCGCTCTGGCTTCGGAACTCCACCACCGCACCGTCCTGCGATCTGCAACTGCGTACTGCTGCCTGGCAGTTCATCTCTGCCGGGCCTCTCTTGATCTCGACTACGAGAGAAACCATAACCACACCGCCGACGAATGTCTACTCTTGCTGGCATAGATTTCCGCGCACTCGACGATGAGGTAGTCCGTCTTGGCCAGTCCGCCTCGACCGGTCCATGGACGGTTCAAGCAGCTTCAGGGCTCAGTCCGGCGCGCAGGAATCCCCCGCCGCGCAGCACGTCGGGCCGAGCGGGACGTCGCCGACCGCGCCGCGGCTACCGTCGGCGGGCACCGGCCAACACGGCGTCTCGTGGAGAACTCCACTGGTCGGGACGGGCGTTTCCAGGCGTGACGCCCCGCAGGTCGGCCATTGACGAGGGCGGCAGGAGTCCCTGCGCCGCCCTCGACGGTCCCGGGACGATCGAGCAGCTCGTGGCGAACCGGCACGGCCTCTGACTCGAGCAGACCGCGGGCTGCGGAGACACGGGCTCACGGCAGCAGGTGCCTGTCATGCGTCGACTGTGGACCTCCGTACCCTTCGGGCAAGCACTGTGGCTCCGCGGGGTTGGCGGGTGAAGGGCACAGGGGCTGGGTAGCCACGGGCAGGGTCATGGACTGTCCAGAGACCGTGGTGACCGTGATGTGATCACGGTGATGGCCAGCGCCGCAGTCGTCCGTCGAGGACGTCAGCGCCTGGACCGTGGGCGACTTCAGCTGTTTGGGCCACTGAGCGACGGCGACGGGAACCCGCTGCACGCGGTGGGGGCCCGGCCGGCGTACCGGTCGGGCCCACACTGCTGGTCGGATGTCGGCTCGTGCCTGTTTACCCGGTCAGACCGTCACGGGGGTGCCGAGCATCGCGGAGGCGTGCTGCACCGGGCTGAGAATGCCCAGGGGCGCTGCCTTGGGAACGGCGCGGCAGGTGAAGCCGAGCTGAGCCATGGCCCGCAGGACTTCGGCGGCGCTGAAGTCACGGCGGTCCTGGCGGGTGATGACCTGGCCGACCTGCTTGACGGGGTAGTGGCGGCGGCCGATGATCACCGATTCGCCGGTGACCGGTTCGGGCTTGACGCCCTTCATCGATTCCAGCACGCCGTTCTTGGTGAGCTCGAAGGGGAAGCGGGCGATGACGCAGCGCATGTGGCCTCACAGGGAGAAGGGGAGAACGGTCCGACCGGGGGTGGGCGCTTCAGCGGGAGAGGGCGAGGACGCCCAGAGCGCTGCCTTGCGCGTCGACCACCGGCAGGGCACCGAGACGACGGGTGCGCATCGCCTGCTCGGCTTCGGCCATCGTGGTCACGGGTGAGGCGAACGTACCGTGGTGGCCGAGGATGTCGCTCAGGCGGACACGGTCCGTGTAGGCGGAGCTGTCACGGACGGCGGCGAGTTCGGCATGGGTGACCAGACCGGTGCACTCGCCGTCCTGGTCGCAGACGACCAGCCGGACCGTGCGGGCGGCGGCCATGACGGCCAGCGCCACCTCCACGCTCATGTCGTCGCAGACCTGCGGTCCGGCCGCGTCCATGACCTCGACCGCCGTCCTGTGCGCGGGGTCGGCGTCCGCCGGGCGGGGCTGTGTCTGAACCAGCGTCAAAGGGTGCCTCCTGCAGAGATGGGCCGGCTTCCTGATCACTAGAGTCCTAGGCCACCGCGCCGAAGCCGGACTGGCGCGCGGGGGTGCGCCTGGTCGCCGAGGCGGGGCGACGGCGGCCTCGGGAGGTGGCGCTGCGCTTGGGGCGTTCGACCACCGGTGCGGTGATGACGACCGGGATGCCGGAGGGTGCCTGGGCGCCGGTGATGCGGCTCAGGGCCTCGTCGCCCGAGCGGATCTGGGTGGTCTGCGGCTGGATTCCGGCGTCCGCCATGAGGCGGACCATGCCGCGGCGCTGGTTCGGTGTGACCAGGGTGACGACGCTGCCGGACTCGCCGGCGCGGGCGGTGCGGCCTCCGCGGTGGAGGTAGTCCTTGTGGTCGGTCGGCGGGTCGACGTTGACGACCAGGTCGAGGTTGTCGACGTGGATGCCGCGCGCCGCGACATTGGTCGCGACCAGCACGGTGACGTGCCCGGTCTTGAACTGTGCGAGCGTGCGGGTGCGCTGCGGCTGCGACTTGCCGCCGTGCAGCGCTGCGGCCCGTACTCCGCTGTTGAGCAGGTCCTGGGTCAGCCGGTCGACGGCGTGCTTGGTGTCCAGGAACATGATCACGCGGCCGTCGCGGGCGGCGATCTCGGTCGTGGCGGCGTGCTTGTCGGCGCCGTGGACGTGCAGGATGTGGTGCTCCATCGTCGTGACGGCACCGGCCGACGGGTCGACGGAGTGAACCACTGGGTCCGTCAGGTAGCGGCGGACCAGAAGGTCGACGTTGCGGTCCAGGGTGGCGGAGAACAGCATGCGCTGCCCCTCCGGGCGCACCTGGTCGAGCAGCGCGGTGACCTGGGGCATGAAGCCCATGTCGGCCATCTGGTCGGCCTCGTCCAGCACGGTGACGCCCACGTGGTTCAGCCGGCATTCGCCGCGGTCGATGAGGTCCTTGAGCCGGCCCGGTGTCGCGACGACGACCTCGGCTCCGGCGCGCAGCGCGCCGGCCTGCCGGCCGATCGACATGCCGCCCACCACCGTGGCCAGCCGCAGCCGCACGGAGCGGGCGTACGGGGTGAGCGCGTCGGTCACCTGCTGGGCCAGCTCACGCGTGGGTACGAGGATCAGCCCCAGCGGCTGGCGGGGCTCGGCCCGCTGTCCGGCGGTGCGGGCGAGCAGGGCGAGGCCGAAGGCGAGGGTCTTGCCGGAACCGGTGCGGCCGCGGCCCAGGACGTCACGGCCCGCCAGGGAGTTCGGCAGCGTCGCTCCCTGGATCGGGAACGGTGCGGTCACACCCTGCCTGCCGAGTTCGGCCAGCAGCTGCTCGGGCATGTCGAGATCGGCGAAGCCCTCAACGGCGGGCAGCGCGGGGGTGATCGTCCTGGGAAGCGCGAACTCACCTTGCGCTGCGGCGGGCCGACGGCCGTAACCGCCGGAGCGGACGGGCCCGCCGGTACGGCGCGGTGCCTGCGAGCCGTAGCCGCTGCCGCTCTTTCCGGCGTCGGCACGGCGGTCACGGGTGCGGGCGGGGCGGTCGTTCGTGTACGTGCGGTTCATGCGGAACCTTCCTCGATGTGGCACATATCAAGGAATTCCCGCCGCGATGAATGGCACGGAGAATTACCAGTATGGACCGGTGACAAAAGAAAGCAGATCTGGCCGACGGAGATATCCGCGGGCGCAGGCGCTGAAATGGGTGACGCGATGGGGACTTCGCGATCCGGGCGTCGGCTGCGGTGCAGCGCTTCAGGATGCGTCCGCTTCCTGAGGGAGGAACCGCTTGTGATGGTGCTGCGGATTCCTCCGGGGCGTCCCGCGGGTGAAAGCCGCTGCGGGAAACGCATGCAGCTGGGGCCCGCACCCCGAGGGATGCGGGCCCCAGCTACGGATTGCGCGTGAGCGTCAGGCCGGAACGATGTTCTCGGCCGTCGGGCCCTTCTGGCCCTGCGCGATGTCGAAGGTGACCTTCTGACCCTCGAGCAGCTCACGGAAGCCCTGGGCGGCAATGTTCGAGTAGTGGGCGAACACGTCGGCGCCGCCGCCGTCCTGCTCGATGAAGCCGAAGCCCTTTTCCGCGTTGAACCACTTCACGGTACCAGCGGCCATGTCATATCTCCTTTGGGGCAGTGCATCGGCGTCCGCACCGCGCGGACGCCGTGTCGCCGCGATGATTACCCCGCCCGGAGATGACCGGAAATACAAAAGTGCTCCCGCCCGGCAGAAGCCAGGTGAGGGCACTTGAAGTTTTGGGAACCACAACTGCAACTGAGATAGACAGTAGCACGCCGGAACGGCCCGTGTGCGGTGGATAATTCCACTCTGCTCTTCGCGGCAAAAACTCCCGCTGCCGGGCCCCCCAATATCTGATCCCTCGGGAACAGATATTGATTCACTCGGAGTTCAACGTCTCAGCAGGGTTGCCGGCCGGCACGCTGCGCGACGGCCGGGAAAAGCCGCTGCCGCCCAGGAGACGAAGCCGCGAGCCGTGGCCGGGGTGGCAGGCTGGTCCGACCATGAACCGAGGCTTTCCGCGCCCACTGCCGACCACGGCAGAGCGGCCTTCGCCTGCCGGTCGCCGCCATGGTCCAGGCGACGCGAGTTCTGCCGGCCCGAGGAGTACTCGACGGGACTGACCCGCACAGGGCGGCGAAGGACGCCTCAGTGCTCAGCCGCTCAGGGTTGTCGCCCCTAGTGATCAGGAGCGTGGCAGCGGACCGTGCGGTCGGGCCGGTTCGCTTCGTACGGTACGGCGCGCCGGGCCGGCGGGGAGGGCACCGGCACCTTCGGAGCGGTCCTGTCCCGCCACCTTCTCGCTCAGCACGTCCAGGTCGACCACGGCGTACGCCGCCACCTGGCGAGGCCGGAGTGACCAAGCCCGTCAACGCTCTGTCGAAGCCTGAGGCGGCCCGAGGAGGAAGGGCCGACTGTGCCTCCGCCCTGCCCCCGCCGGGCCCATGCTCGTGGCACCGGCAAGGGAGGCCGTCATGCACAACGGCCCCGGCCCATGCCCTGATCATCACTGCTTCGGCCAGGCTGAGCCCGTCATCGCGGGCACGGGCCCTCCGGCAGGAATGGGGCGGGCTGGACCGGCCCTCACGTCATTCGGGTCCGTGGCCACCATGCGGCCTCCCCGAGAGCGCCCACGGTCACGGATGCTTCCTACGGGCGGCTGAGGCCTGCCGGGTGTCCGCGCCGGAGCTGACCTGTCGCTGGGTGTGCTGGGTGCCGTGCCAGTCCAGGCACATCACGGTGGCGTCGTCCTCGAGGCAGCCGCCTGCCGCGTCGAGGACTGCGGAGGTCAACATCAGCGCGGTCTCCCGCGGGTGCAGATCCCGGGTTCTCTCCACCAGGTCGGCAAGGTCGACCTTGTCTCCGTGATGTTCGAGCATACCGTCGGTCAGCATGAGCAGACGGTCACCGGAGCGCAGATCGATGTCCTGAACGCGGTAGGGGTGGGGTAGGCGCACGGACAGCCCGAAGGGATGGTCCACCTCGCAGGTGATCGTCTCCGTGATCCCGTCGCGCATGCGCAGGGGCCAGGGGTGGCCGGCGTTGACGAGCTGGGCCCGCCCGGTGTGGAGGTTGATGCGCAGCAGCTGCCCGGTGGCGTGGCCGCGGTTGTGGTCGGCCAGGGCCTGGTCGGCCAGGTGGGCCTGCTCCGCGAGACCGGCTCCTGCGCGGCGGGCGCGGCGCAGGGCGCCCACCAGGACCGTGGCGGCCAGGGCGGCGTCGATGTCGTGGCCCATGGGATCGGTCACCGAAATGTGCAGGGTGTCGCGGTCCAGAGCGTAGTCGAAGGTGTCGCCGCTGAGGGCTGCGGAGGGCTCCAGACTCCCGCACAGAGCGAACTGGGCGGCCTCGCACGAGAGCGACGGCGGCAGCAGCTGATACTGGATCTCCGCTGCCAGGGTGGGTGGCCGGGAGCGTTTGCCCCAGGTGTACAGATCGGTGAAGCGCCCGTTGGCGATCACGACGTACGCCAGCACGTGGGCGGCTTCCCCGACCGCTTCCAGGACGTCCGGGGCGGGGGTGGCCGGCAGGAACAGTTCCAGCAGCCCGATGGCGTCTCCGCGGTTGGTGACCGGCACGATCACCCGCTGCCCCTGGTCTGTCGCCTTTTGATAGGGCCGCTGGGTTCGGATCACGACCTCGTAGACGCTGCCGAAGAGAGGGATCCGCTCCGCCTCCCGGCCGTCCTCCACCGCCCCGGCCGTGGAGAGCCGGGCCACTGCCCTCCCCGTCAGATCGACGATGAGGAATGAGACCTTCTTGGCGCCGAAGCGCCTCAGCAGCTCCTCTGCGAACACGTCGACGGCCTCCACCGGCGCCGCCGTCTCCGCAGCCGTCAGCAGCTCGGGATAACCACTGCGCCCACCACTCACGACCGTGGTCCTTTCACCCCCTTAACAGGGTGGAAGCTGCCACGCCGAGCGTCAACCGCGGCCGATCACGGGCCATGCTTCGACTGCACCGCCGCGATCAGGCGAGGGCCTCGTGCGCTGACGGTCAGGATTCGACCGACGGCCGGCGTGCTCGAGTCAGGCTGAGGTCTTCGGCTGCGGCCCGCCCCGGGTGCGCATTTGCTCGTTGATGCGCTGGGTTTCTTCGAGCCGGTCTTCGAGAACGACGATGGGGCGGGCGGCTTCCATGATCGACCTTGACGGACACCCGAGTGGCCCGCCGCACCGCACCGGCTGTCCTACGTCGACGCCCACACGAACGGCTTCGAAATCACGCATTGAACGTCAGTAGATCGCGGGACTCATCGACTCAGCCGCCGCTCTTGCGCCTGAACGACCGCTGGCTCGCAGCCGGGCCATGCGCCGAACGCACCTTCGACGGATCGGACTTGGCGGCAATATCAGCGGCGTCCGCCTGCGCGCCGCGCTTGCGCGCCAGGGCTTCGCGGAACTTGCGCTTGAGGTCGTAGTTGCCGTCGCTGTCCGGCTCCAGAGGGGACGTCTCGGGGACAGCCGGCTCCGAACCTTCCGTAGACACGGGCTCTGCGGTCATGGTGATCTCCTGGGTTCGGGGATGGACAAGCACAGCTTGTCATGCTGGGCGCAGTGCGAGGCGCCGGCACCATCATTCTGCTCCGTTTCGGCGGGTATCCCTCTCACGGTCAAAGGCGTTGACTTCGCAGGTGAGGCGCGCATGACGGCTTCGGGCCGGGCCGAGGGTCGCCGATCCCGTGGCCAGGAGATTCGCCGCCAGGGCAACGGCGACTACGCCCTCGACGGCGAGGTCCTCCACGTGGTCATGATCGATGCGATGGGCCACGGACCGGACGCGGCCACGATGGCCACCGTGGTCATCGGCGCCTACCGCCACGCCCGCCGCCTCGGCATCGGACTGTCGGAGATCTACGACGTCATGGACCGCGCCGTGGCGGAGCAGTTCGGTCCCGAGCAGTTCGTCACCGCGCAGATGATGCAGCTGGACACGACGACGGGACGGGTGCAGTGTGCCGGACACCCGCCGCCGATACTCGTCCGCGACCACCGCGTCGCGCAGCGCCTGGTCGCTCCGACGACCCTCCCGGTCGGCCTGGGCGGTTCGGAGCCACGGATCAGCGAACCGGGGCTGGAGCGCGGGGACCGCGTCCTCTACTTCACCGATGGAGTGGTCGAGGAGCACAAGTCCGGCGGGGAGGACCGACTGATCGACTGTGTGAACCATCCGGAGAGGACCGGCCGAAGGGTCCGGGCGGTGACGCGCTCCCTGTCCCACACGCTCAAGCGGGCGCGGGGCGGACACACCACGGATGACGCGACGCTGCTCATGGTGGAGTGGCGCGGCTGACCTCACCGGCCTCGGTCGAGGTGCGGAGCATCAGTCCGACGGCTCCTGCCCGCTCCCGGTATCGATGAGGATCTGTTCCGCCTGGCTGATGTTGTCCGCCCTCACGGCCTGGGCCATCGCAGCGCGGGCGGCCTCGGGTGTCGCGTTCGGCGGGATCACCAGCAGCGAGAAGAGGTCCTGGTCGCCCCGGGTGATCAGGACCGTGTCGTCACCCACGGGGAAGGAGTCGATGTGCACCACCCGGTCGTCGACGACAATCCGCGTCGGGAGCCCTCCCCAGGCCGCGGTGTCCAGCCCGACGCGGGTGACGGGGCCGAGGTGCCTGGTGAGGGCGCTCAGCAGCTCGGGCAGCTCGGCACCGATGTCGCGCGACCGCGGCCACCACGCACCGTCCAGGACACCTTCCCGCGACTCCACAGTCTCCAGCCGCAGGAGCGCGCACCCGGGCCGTACGGCCTGGTGAACACCGCTCGGCAGATGCCGGGAATCAGGGGCTGAATCGGAGCCGGTCATGAGGACCACCCGTCTTCGGGAGCGGGTGCGAACACGCGACTCGCCTCGCCCTCCCACGCTACTCCCCGGGCCCCCGGGCCCCCGGGATCTCCTGGGAACTCGACCCCGGTGCCTGCTTCGACGGCAGGGAGCACGGTCGCGGCATACGCTTCAGAAAAGGGCGCAGGCGGAAGGGCGGCGGGCAGCCGGATGCCGGATGTTCCGAGCGGTGGCCGCATATGTCGTCATCGCCATCGCCCGCAGGAGGTACGCATGGATGCCGAACCGTTGCCCTCCGGGGGCAACGCCTGGGTCCGCCTCGTCGCGGCGACTCCGGAGGCCGCTCGTGGCGTCGTCGAGGTGGGCGTCGCGCCTCACCTCCCGCATAGTGCTGGCCGGCATCCAGCGAATCAGCCAGGCCGCACAACGCAGACGAGGTGTGAGTGAGAGGACTTCGGCGGCTTACGAAGCCTCCGCCCACCATCAGCGCCTGCACCGTCGGCCACGAGCCCGAGAGCGACAGCCATGACGACATTGCGTGAACGCAAGACCTACCGCAAAGCAATTCTCCGATCCCTGTATGGGGCTGTCGAACGCAATCGTCCTGATGTCAGCGGAGAGACACTCCGTGACGAGGTCCGTCTTCCCGACGCGGACCTCTCCGCAGCCTGCGCCTACCTGGCCGACGCGGGCCTGATCACCGTCGAGTGGACATCGCACAAGACGCCCGCCACCGCGTCGCTGACCCATGAGGGCATCCGCTTGATGGAGGAGGAAGAAGACGAGTCGGCTCCACCCGCTCAGGGTGACTGACACCGGCTCTTCGCGGAGGATGTGGCCTTCCTCGCGGACGGGAGTTTCGGCACGTTCGCCGTCGTGCCCCTCGCTGGCGACGGTGGCAGCGGCACAGGTCCCGGCGAGGGAGGTCACAGGGCTGGGGGCGGAAGTGCACGGCGTCACACCCGACGGCAAGTACCCCGTCCGCGGGGGTCGGAACGCCGTGTCATCACCGGCGTTCTTCGGCGAGCCACTCGGCGAGAGCGGTGAGGGTGGTCTCGACGCTGACCGTCATGTGACGACGGAGCGCATCCAGGTCGGCGCGGGTGGTGCCCAGCACCCGATCGAGGCGGAGCAGTCGCCAGGACTGCTGGACGACGGTTCCTCGGCCCTGCGGGGTGAGAGTCCATTCCCAGTGCACGATGCCGTTCTCCGCACCGCCGACGACGAAGCCGAAAGCTGTTCCGGGGTCGGCTCGCACGATCTGGGAGCGGCTGGTCCATACCCGGGCGTCCCTGCGGTTGCGGCCGCTGAACCATGCGCCGGTCCAGGGGCCCGAGTCCGGGTCGAAAGCGACGTCGTCGGCGTCGGGGCTCCAGCGGCTGATCGCGGACACATCGCTGACGAATTCGTAGACGCGGGCGGGCGCGGCGTCGACCCAAGCGCGCCGGGTGAAGGCGAAGTCGGCCGCGTCCAGGGCCTCGACGGGGTCGTTTCCGGTGGTGGTCGTGGTCATGGCGGTCTCCTGGTGAGGGCGGGGTGCCGGATCCGGTGCCTCCCACTTCATCGGGGGCACGGGCCGCGAAACCAGACCTGCCGTTGCCTATCCACAGCCGGGTCAGGCTCGGTCTCGCGAGGCGGCCCATACTCGGAGCCATGGACGGAAAGACACAGCTCGGAGGCTTCCTGCAGACGCGGCGCTCCCAGCTGCGCCCGGAGGACATCGGGGTGCCCACCTACGGGGAACGCCGGCGGGTGCCGGGGCTTCGACGCGAGGAGCTGGCGCTGCTGTCGGGGGTGAGCACCTCCTACTACACGCGGCTGGAGCAGGGACAGTCGCTCCGCGCCTCGCCCGAGGTCCTGGACGCGATCGCCGGGGCTCTTCGGCTGGACGAGTCCGAGCGGCGGTACCTGCACGACCTCGCCCGAGTCGACAGGCAACGCACCCGGGGCCGACGGCCGGCGCCGGAACGGGTACCGGAGGCGACATGTCAGTTCCTCGGCGTGCTGGGCGACGTTCCCGCGATCGTGGTCGGCCGGCGTAGCGACGTGCTGACGTGGAATCGTCTGGGCCATGCGCTGTTCGCCGGGCATCTGGACTTCGATGCCCCTGGACGGCCGACGCAGCGTCCCAACATGGCCCGGCTGGTCTTCCTCGACGGCCATGTCCGTGACCTGTACGTGGACTGGCCGAGCAAGGCCAGGGCCGTGGTCGGCAATCTGCGCCTGGTGGCGGCCCAGTACCCGGAGGACGCGGCACTGCACGCGCTCCTGGGCGAACTGTCCGCGAAAAGTGCCGAGTTCGCCTTGATGTGGGCCGACCACCGAGTCAAAGCCTGCGCCGTCGCCGACTACGAGATGCACCATCCGCTGGTCGGGCCGCTGACCGTCATCCAGCAGACCATGAGCAGCGGACAGGGCCCCGCCGTCGTGGTCGCCACCACCGAGGCGGGCTCGTCTTCCCGGGCCGCTCTCGCCCTGCTCGCCCAGGCCACCGGCGAGGCCACCGTGCGGACCGGCCTGTCCTCCGACGCGGTGCAGTAACGGCCCAGCAGCGACAGGAGCTGACACCCGCGCCATCACCGGGCGTCGCGTCGACAAGCCGACGCCCGTCCGGTCCCGGGCCTTGACCCGCCTCACCTCAAGGCTCCCGCGGGACACCACCCCGCAGGCACAACCCACCTGCCCCAGCTCATGCGTCGGCGTGTCGCTGCCGCATGCCCGAAAGCAACCCGAAAACGAGAAAGAAGCCATGTCCAAGAAGCTCTCCATATCCGCTGCGGCGGTCGGCGCTCTGGTCGCCGCCACTGCGCCAGTGCTCAGCCCCGCTCCCGCCTCCGCCGCCTCCGCGCCGCTGAGCGATGCGCGGATCGCCGCGCACTTCGACCTGGCCCAGGGCCAGACACCGGAGAACGTCGCCCTGGCACCGGGCGGCCGCGCGTACGTCACCTTCGCCAAGGCCCGCCAGATCGCCGAGGTCTCCCCCCAGGGCACCGTCCGGATCCTGGCCACCCTGCCCGAGCCCGCCGACGGCGGCGTCCACACCCCTGCTCTGGGCTTCCCGCTGACCGTCGGCATCACCCGAGCCCATGATGGAACCCTGTACTTCCTGTACGCCACCGGCACCGCCGACCTCACCGGCGTGTGGCGGATGCGCCCCGGCGGCCGACCGGAGCGGATCGCCGCGCTGCCGGCAAACGGCCTGCCCAACGGACTGGCACTGGACGCGCGCACCGACACCCTCTACGTCGCCGACTCCGTGCTCGGCACCATCTGGAAGGTACCCACCACCGGCGGCACCGCGACCGCCTGGTCCACCGCCCCCGAACTCGCCTCCAACGGCTTCCTCGGCGCCAACGGACTGAAGGTCCACAACGGCGCGGTCTGGGCCACCAATCTCGACCAGGGCACCGTCCTGCGCATCCCCGTCCTGAGGGACGGACGTGCCGGCCAGGCCCAGACCCGGGCCGACGGTATGCCGGGAATCGACGACTTCGCCTTCACCGGCCGCGGCGACCAGCTCCTCGCAGCCCTGGACGGGGCGAACGAGGTCGCAATCGTCCAGGGCGACGGCAGCCACTCCACTGTGCTGAGCTCGGCGGACGGTCTGCAGAACCCCACGTCCATCGCCCTGCGCGGCGACACCGTATTCGTGCTGAGCGCCGCCTGGAACACCGCCAAGGACCCCAACCTGGTGCTCGCCCGCCTGGCCAGGTAGGGCAGCAGTACCAGTCCTGGTCAGCGTTCGGCTCCTCGGGGGTGCGGACGGCCTGCGCAGGGCTGCGGGGGGGGGCACCGCAGTACAGCCCCTTGCGGGATGGGACCCACGAGCGCGGCGTACCGGCCCAGCCGGCCTCGTTCTGCCTGGGGGTCGCCAGCGTTGACCCTTGGTGAAGCGGCCGGTGTGGTGGGTGCCGGCGACCGCGCCGGAGCGCGAGCGGCACGGTGAGCCGGGTTCGGCCCGGCAGCGCGGGCAGGGGGCGCTCGACGTCGCCCGCGGTGGTCGGGGGAGCTTCTTGAGGGGCTGTCACGCCCCCGGGGCCGTCACAAACGATTCTCAGAAGTACCCCGAGCCCACCTTTGAGCGATAACGAGTTCTGCGAACCGAACCAGCGGGACGGGCAAGCCCGCAGTGGCCGCCCCGCTTCTCCCGGGACGGTGAAGCGGGAGCCAGATACTAAGGCAGATTGATAAGGTAGCCTTAGTATATGAACGACGACCTGGACCCCGACGAAGTCGCCTCGGTCCTGCTGGCCGGTCTCAGCGCGCTGATACGACGGGTGCGCCAAGTACCCGTCGACGGCGGACTCACCATGCCCGAGCGGACCGCGCTGTCGCACCTGGATCGCTCAGGCCCCACCACCTCCTCGGCGCTCGCCCGCCAGGTGCAGATCACGGCGCAAGCCATGGGGGCGACGCTCAGCGCGCTACGGGCCCGTGGCCTGGTCGAACGCCGCCCGGATCCGAACGACGGCAGGCGCATGGTGCTGTCCGTGACCGACGCCGGTCGAGATGCGCTGCAGGACAAGCGCAACGCACGGGCCGAACTCATCGCCCGGTCCCTGACCAGCGGTGCGTTCACCCCTGCTGAGCTGGAACAACTCGCATCGGCCGCGTCACTCCTTGAGCGGCTGGCCCAGCACATCTGACCCCGACGGAACCAGGGAAGCACACCGATGACGGCTCCTCCCAGGACGCACGCCCCGCGCCGCCCGGCCGGTGACCGACGACGGGACAGAAACAACACACGGGGAGAAAGACCATTTTCGCCCCTGACCCCGGCAACTAGCCGATATCCACAGGAGAGACACCCATGGCGCTGACAACAATCGATCCCACGCCCGCGCTCATCGTGATCGACCTGCAAAAGGGCATAGTCGCGGCCCACACCGACAGCCAGACAGCTGTCGCCGTCAAGCAGGCGACGCACCTGACGACCGAGTTCCGTCGGCACGGCCTGGCCGTGGTCCTGGTCAACGTCACCGGACGCGCGCCGGGACGCACCGAAGGCCAGCGGCGGTCCGGCAGCAGCGCCGCGCTGCCATCCGGCTGGGCCGACCTCATCGACGAGCTCGACGTCCGGCCGACCGATCACCTGATCACCAAACGGCGGCGCAGCGCATTCCAGGACACCGGGCTCGACACCCTCCTGCGGGACTTGGGCGTCACCCAGATCGTGCTTGCCGGAATCGCGACCAGCTCAGGCGTGGAGTCGACCGCGCGCTCGGCCTCCGACTACGGCTACCACGTCGTCCTGGCCACCGACGCCATGAGCGACCCCGATGCCGACGCCCACCGCCACAGCACCGGACGCGTCTTCCCGAAACTCGGCGAGACCGCCACCGTCACTGAAATCATCGACATGATCGAGGCGACGCGATGACTCTGCTGGGCCGCATCCTGAACAACCGCAGAGCAGGCGAGACCCACGCGGCGTGGAATCTGCCCAATCTGCAAAGTGCCGAGTCGCTGACCCTCACCAGTCGGCACTTCGGCGACGGAGACCCCTTTCCGCTGGAGCACTGCCTCAAGAACATCGGTGGCGACAACCTGTCCCCCCACCTGGCCTGGACCCCGCCGCCGCCTGGCACCGCTCAACTCCTCCTGGTCATGGAGGACATCGACGTCCCCATGGCCAAGCCCGCTGTGCACTGCGTCGCCCTGATCGACCCGGCAGCCCGGCACCTGGAGCCCGGTGCCCTCGACGCACGGCAGCCGGCCGCCGGAGTGCAGTTGTTGCGCTCCAGCATCGGTCGCGGATACCACGGCCCCGGACCCATCAAAGGCCACGGGCCGCACCACTACGTCTTCCAGCTGTTCGCCCTCGCCACCCGCATGGAAGGCACCCCCGACACAGCGCAACCGAACCGGGCACGGCCCCGCGCCCTCCTGCCCGCCATCACCGCACCCGTCCTCGCCCGCTCCCGACTGACCGGCACCTTCGAGCGCTGACCCCTGCCCCGGGCCCGCACCCATGCAGCGTGCCCGGGGCTAGAGATCCAGGCATCCACGTGATCTCGGATCATGCCTCGCGGCTGCCCTCATCGTCCTCGTCCAGGACGTCATGCTCCCGTTCCTCGGGTGGCAAGGCCCGCAGGTGGTCGACGGCGGCGTCGAGGTAGCGGGGTGTCCAGAGCAGGGTGGAGTCGAGGACCAGGCCGAGCGCCCCGAGTCGGTCCTCCTGCCCCGTCCTGTGTACGACCTGTGCCAGGTGGTACCCAGCGAGGGGCCCAGGATCAGGACAGGAGCGTCTTCCGGGCCGTCAAAGCGGTAGTGCGGGGTGTTCGATGGTGTCTCGCTCACCCGCCCGCCTCTCTCATCTCTGCCGAGATCACACATGGCCGGTTCCGGCCCGGGGCCTGTTGTCCCACCCGGGCCGCGGAGCCGCGGAGCGGATGCGGCGGGTCGCCGCGAGCCCGGGTGAGCAGGGGGTCGGGGGTGGAACGGCGGATCGGCGGTGCGGAAGCGGGTCACGCCGGAGGCGGCGCACGGCCTGCGGAGGGGTCCGGTTCCGGCCGGTGGTCGTTCCGGGTCCGGTCCGGTGGACGCGGCGGCCGTGAACGTGGCTCCACGGTTGTGAGGATGCGGTGGTCGCCGCACACCCGTGGGCCAGGTCCGCGCCCCGCCCCTGCCGCGCCGGGCCGCCCCCGGCCGGCGGTCATTCCCGGTGGTCGCCCCGGTGGACCGCCCCGCCCCGGCCGGTCACGAGGTGGCCGGGCCCACGCTCGACCCCGTGCCGTTCCAGCCCATCGGGTCGTCGGCGCGGTCGTGGTGCCGCACCGTGCCGGACGACGGGTGGTGCACCACTGCGCCGACGGGGAGACCACCGATGACGGCGGCCAGGACGAACGACAGCGCCAGGGCGGCGACCAGGAGAGACTGCAGCGGGACGCCGGATTCGTATCGCTTCACTATGTGTATCCGTTCTGGTGTGTTCTGGGCCGCGCGCCACCGTGCACGCAGCGATTGGCCATGCTGGCAGACCGTGATCAACAGGTGATCAATGTGCAGGTGGGGAAGTGAATGAGGGGTTGCCGTGCCCGGACGCGCGACGATCGCCGTCGTGTGGGGAGCACCGTCCGGGCGCGCCGTGGACGACCTCACGGGGCGGCGCTCCGGTCCGCCGTCAGGCCGCCCACGATCTCCGCGTCGTCGGCGAGGATCGCCTGGTGCAGCGCGTGCAGCTGCCGTCCGGGGAAGATTCCGAGGTCGTCGGCGAGCAGCTGGTACGCCTCGCGATAGGCGGCCAGCGCGGCGTGGCGCTGGCCGGACCGCCACAGGGCCAGCATGAGATCCGCGCGCAGCCGTTCCTGGTGCGGGTGGTCGGCGACCGTGGCGAGGAGTTCCGGGATGATCTCGAAGTGCTGGCCGTCCGCGAGCTGGGCCTGGAAGTACTTCATCAGCAGTCCGAGCCGGAACTGTTCCAGCCTGGCGGCCTCGGCCTGCATGACCAGCGTGTGGGTGAGGCCGCTCAGAGGCTTGCCCCGCCACAGCCGGACCGCCTCCCGCAGCAGCCTGCCGGCCTCCTTGGGCGCACCGTTGCGCAGGCTCTCCTGACCGCGCTGCCACAGACGCCGGCACCGCTCCAGGTCGACCTGGTCCGGTTCGGCGGTGAGCTGGTAGCCGTCGCTGGTCGTGATCAGACGGACGCCGGTCACGTAGGCGAACTGCCGGCGCAGGCGGCTCACGTACAGCTGGATGTTCTTCTTGGCGCTCGACGGCGGCGCCTCGCCCCAGACGGCCTCGATGATGTCGTCGACCGAGACGTGCCGGTTGGCGTGGAGACAGAGGTAGGCGAAGAGGATCTGCGGCTTCGCCCCTCCCGGGGACACGGTGACGCCGGACACGAGGATCTCCAGCGGCCCCAGGACGTTCAGCTGGGCGGGACCGGTCTCGGGGCCCGCGTCCTGGGCGGCGTCCGGGCGGGACGTTCCGCCGCCCTGCCACGCTCTGCGCATGAGCTCCACTCCTACCCCCTTACGAGAGACAAGGACGGTCCGGGGAAATGGCGACGCCTCCTGGTGACGGGCCGCGTGTCAGACGAGGGGCAGAACATAAACTCATCCGGATTCCTATTTGATGAACTCATCGGCGACCCGGGGCGGCCACGAATTTGTTTGCAGAATTCCCGTCGAATAGGCCAGCGCGATCAGCGCCACCCGATTCGGCATGCCGAACTGCCGGAGCATGCGCGAGATGTGGTAGTCGACGGTCTTGGGGCTGATGAACAGACGCGACGCCAGGAATTCCGATGTCAGTCCCGCCGCGGTTCCTTCGAGGATCTTCGCCGCCATCTCGCCGATGACCAGACGCTCGCTGACGGTCTTCGGCCCGGCGGGGTCCGTGGGGTGGAAGAGCTGGATGGCCACGGCCCGGTTCGGTGAACTCCCCCACAGGGCCGTCGCCGTGAGCACGGCACTGAGCGGTGTGGCGGACCGCCGGCGCAACGCTATGCGGTGACTGAACTGGTCCCGGTCCCCGAGGAGCAGCTGGTTCAGGTCGCGGTCGAGGGCCTCGCGGAGGTCTGATTCTATGAGCGAGCGGAACGGCTTTCCGTACAGTTCCTCACCCGATCCGCCGAACTGCCGGAAGAATTCCGGACTTCCGTACTGCATCTGATGCCTGCGGTCGAGAAAAACCAAGACCTCTCTGTCCGTTGTCAGCGCAGAATGACCCATTCGTGCTCCTGTGGCTTTCGACTGCACCCTGCCGGCCGGCTCGACGCCGGCACGCAGGGCAGACCTGTCGTAGGCGCCGCTGGGCGCGGGGCGCTGGACGCGCCCCACCTGTCCGGTCAGGGCCATCGTGGCTCACGGCGATCAGCGCACGATCAATGCGGAATCGATGAGCGGAAGGGATCGGGTACGGCCCGCGCGCTCGGGAGGCGCCGGATCACCGCGGGTCGGCGTAGTGCGCGGCCAGATCGGCGACCGAGACCGGTGTGCCGGGATCGGGCAGGGCGGCGAGCCTGGTCCTTCTGGCGTGGTCCACCAGGTCCTGGGGGGTCAGACCGGCCAGGGCCTTGCCCACGTGGTCGAGCATGGCGGTGGCGGCGGCGAGGACCGCGTCGTCGTCGAGCGGGCGCGCTTCGACGGTCATCCCACCGGCCGTGATCTTCTGGAGGCTGCGGAACAGATCGCCCTTGTGGACCTCACGGATCGTCAGCGACAGGTGCACGGACAGGCCGCCGCTGCCGACGGCCTCGTGGGCGAAGGCACGCGGGATGTACAGGACGTCCCCGGCGTGCACGGTGGCGCGCAGCACCTCCGCCGGCCTCTCCCCCGTCACGCTCCCCTCGCGCCACTCACCGTTCGCCGGTCCCTCGTAGACGCGCCAGTCCTTGCTGCCGGCCAGTTGGAGGACGAGCACGTCGGCGTCGTCGCGGTGCAGCGGGGCACCCTGGGCACCGGGCGGGGTCACGAAGCAGAACGCCTCCACCGGCCGCTGGAGTTCGGCGGACAGGCGTGCCAGGAGATCGCGGGTGGGGCCGTGCCACTGGTCGACGCGGTGCATGAGCAGCGTCGCGCCCCGCTCGATCAGCTCCCGTATCTTCCGCTGGTCGGCGAAGCCCGGGTGGGAGACGCCGCGGACCGAACGCGCCGACAGGTAGGCGCCGGCGGGCAGCGGGCCGTCTTCGCCGGTCATCTCCACGTAGGGCTCGTGCAGGAAACCGCTGGCGAGGGCGTCGTCCACGTCGGCCGGCGTGAAGGGACTGACGAGGGGGCCGGCGGGGGTGAAGACGCCGGGGCGGCGGCGCCAGTGGTCGGCGGCGAAGGCGGCCGGGTCGCCGACCCACCGGGACAGCGTCGTGGCGTGCGCAAGGGTCATGTCGTGCGTTCCTCTCTGTGCCCTGACGACGTGCGCCGGAGCGTGTGGGGGCGGAGAACGGGCAGGTCGCCCCGCTCGAAGCGCTCTTTCGTCTCGGAGATCCGCACCTTGCCGCTGGTCGTCACGGGAAGGCCGCCGGCGGGCAGCAGGACGACCTCGGAGACGTACAGGTCGAGGACCTCGGCGAGCCGGCGCCGCACCTCGGCGGCCAGGTGCGCCGGGGAGGGGGCGCCGGAGCCGCCGGTCACCTCCGACACCAGGCACAGGAGGTCGCCCGCCGTCCCATCCCCGACGGCGAAGGCGGCGCACCGGCCCGGTCTGAGGCCCGGTACGGCGGCACAGGCCGCGGCGATGTCCGCCGGGTGGAAGGTGCGGGCGCGGTGCACGAGCACGTCGTCCGTCCGGCCGAGGACGAACAGGTGGCCGCCGTCGAGGAACCCGAGGTCCCCGGTGGGATGCCAGCGGGAGCGCCGGGCCGGCCGGCGCCAGTAGCCGCGGAAGAGCTGCGGGCCCCGGATGTGGATCTCTCCCACGCGGTGCCCGTCCTGACGGCCGTCGCCGATGCGTACCCGGGTCCCCGGCAGCGGGACGCCCGAGGAGAGCAGGGTGGTGGACGGGGTGCCGCGCGCGGCGCGGACCGCGCGCCCCGCACGCAGGGCCTCGGTGCCGACGGCGAGGCGCAGCGGCGGGAGTTCGGGGGTGCTGGCGGTGACCGTGAGGGTCGCCTCCGCCATGCCGTACGAGGGACACAGGGCCTCGGCGCGGAACCCCGCCGCCGCGAACCGGGCGGTGAACCGCTCGGCGGTGGCGGCACGGACCACCTCGCCCGCGCTGCGCGCGACCCGCCATGCGCGCAGGTCCAGGCCGGCGGCCTCGTCGTCGGTGGTCCGGCGCGCGCACAGGTCGTACGCGAAGTCGGGCGCGCTGGAGAGCGTGCCGCGGCAGGCGGTGAGGGCGAGGAGCCATTCGGCCGGTCGGCGGGCGAAGCGCTCGGTCGGCAGGAGCACGGACTCGTATCCGCTGAACAGCGGCCTGAGGACGCCGGTGATCAGGCCCATGTCGTGGCTGAGCGGCACCCAGGTCACGGCGACGTCGGCCGGACTCTCGCGGTAGCGGACGGCCGCCTGGCGGCAACTCGCGCGCAGGGCGCGGTGTTCGACGACGACGCCCTTCGGGGAGCCGGTCGATCCGGAGGTGTACTGGAGGAAGGCGGGTGTCCGCGGGCTCACCCGTAGGTCGGGCGCGCCGTGTTCCGGCTCGGCGGCGGCGAGCGCGGGCAGTTCCTCCCAGGTGCGGATCCGCGGGGCGGGGTCCCGCAGCGCGGTGCGCACGGTGTCCCGCCACGCCTCGGTGGTGATCACGAGGGCCGGGCGGCAGTCCCGGACGACGGCCCGCAGTCTCTGCCCGAACGCCTCGGCGCGCATCGTGCGCGGGCCCGGGGCGGGGACCGCGACGAGGCCGGTGCCGATCACGGCCAGCAGGACGGCGGCGAACGTCTCGTCGTTCGGCAGCACCAGGACCACCCGGTGTCCCGGCCCGGTGTCCGGGCCCCGCAGCGCGCGGGCGACGGCGTCCACCAGCCGGGCCAGTTCCCGAAAGGTCGTACGGCGCCGGATCTCTCCGTCGTCCCAGCAGGTCAGGGCGGTGGCGTCGGGCCGGTGCCGGGCGTGGTGGCGAAGCCACCCGGCGGCCGTGACGCGGTCGTCGGCCGGTCCTCGGCTACCGGGGGCCATGGGGAGCGCTCCGGGCCAGGACGCCGAGGTCGGCGCGCCTCAGCTTGCCGCTGG
Organism: Streptomyces sp. NPDC101237; assembly: GCF_044767465.1. Lineage (NCBI taxonomy): Bacteria > Bacillati > Actinomycetota > Actinomycetes > Kitasatosporales > Streptomycetaceae > Streptomyces > Streptomyces sp. NPDC101237. The sequence continues at coordinate 66,824 of NZ_JBIWNY010000022.1, forward strand.
GCGTACGGGGCAGGGAGCCCGCGACCGCGAGCACGACGCGCGGGCGGGGCAGGTCCAGTTCGTCCGCGGTGGCCTCGATGGCGGGCACCGGGTCCTGGAAGCCGCCGCCCTGACCGTGTTCCACGAAGCACACCGGCCGGTCGTCGGCGCCGTCGAGAGCGGCGGCGTCGGTGACGCCGGGCAGCAGCCGGATGTCGTGCTCCAGCCGCGCCATCCGGATCTCCCGCGGGCTCTCGGCCCGGCCGAGGACGAACAGGTACCCGTCGGCGTCGAGATGGCCCACGTCCCCGGTCCTGAGCACGCCGGTGTCGGACGGGTCCCGGTCGGCGGCCCGCGGCCGGATGTCGATGTCCCCGGTCTCGCCCGCGGGCACCGGCCGGCCCTCCCGCGTGATCTCGACGCGGATCCCGGGCAGGGGCCGTCCGACGGATCCGGGCCTGGCCAGCCACTCCGCCGTGGTGATCTCGGTGATGACGCCGTGGGACGTGCCGTAGTACTCGTGCAGGACCGGCCCGAACAGGTCGACGGCCGCGCGCTTGACGCCGGGCGGGCAGGCGGCGCCGCCGTGGAAGACGACCTGGAAGGGCCGGCGCGGTGCCGCGCCTGCCTCGACGACGTCGGTCAGGCGGTCGGGGCTGAGCATGGCGCTGTCCGCGCGGTGCCGGTCCGCCAGTTCCGCGAAGGCGTCGCAGGACCAGGTCCGCTGCACGACGACCGTGCTGCCCGCCTGCAGCGCGTACAGGGCGGGGCCGAGCGTGCCCAGGTGATAGGTCGGGTTGGCCATCAGGTGCGGCCCGCGGCCGGCACCGGCGCCGTAGCGTTCGACGACCGCGACCCCGCGGTAGAGCCGGCGCGGCCGGGTCCGCGCCACGGCCTGCGGCAGTCCGGTGGTGCCGGAGGTGGCGAACACGAGGCGCCCCGCGGCCGGCGGCGCGGCGGGCGCGGCGGGGCCGTCCGTCCGGGCCGTCAGCTGCGTGTCGGTCACGACCGGGCAGGGCAGGTCGGGGCCGTCGGCCCGGGGCCGCGCGCTGATGTGCGCGGCGGTGGAGACCGAGGCGAGCAGGGAGGGCCCCATGGGGATGCCGAGCAGGTCGCGGTCGATGGGGAAGAGACCGAAGCCGTGTCGCAGCGCGGCCAGGGCCAGGGCGAAGAAGTCCGGTCCGGTGGGGATGTCGGTCGACACGACGGCGCCGTCCGGGATCCCGTGCGCGCGCAGCCCGCGGGCCAGGGCGTCCGCGCGGCCGGTGAGTTCGCCGTACGTGCTCCGCTCGCCGTCGGCGATCACGGCCACGCGGTCCGGGTGGGTCCGCGCGGTGGCCCAGGGGTCCCAGAGATAGGGCTTCATGATTCCTCAGTGCTTGGCTGTCGGCGAGGCGGGAGAGGGCTGCGCGAGCGCGTCGGCGAGCGCGGCGAGGTCGGGAAGGCTGACGACCAGTTCGACGTCGACCTCGACGCCCAGGCTCTCCTCCAGGCGCAGGCTCAGTTCGACGGCGGTGATGGAGTCGCCGCCGAGGGCGAAGAAGTCGTCCTCGGGCGCGACCGGCCTGCCGAACACCTCGCTCGCGGCGGTCAGTACCTCGTCGATCGGCGTGTCGGACATGGTGCCTTCTCTGCTGGGGGGTGGGTCGTCGTCGGGTACGGCGGGGAGGCGTGCGGCGCGCACGGCTCCCGTCCGGTCATCCGGCGGGCACGGTGGCCGCCAGACCGGCGAGCATGTCGTCCAGGACCGCCCGTGCCAGCCGGCGGTCGGCCCGGTGCCCGTCGTAGTGCAGGTCGACGCAGAGGCGGTCGCGGAACTCGGTGCACCGCAGGTGGAGGGCGAAGGTGTCGTGGAAGGTGATCCGGTGCAGCGGGTAGGCGTCGGCCGTGATCCGCAGGCCGTCGATGTCGTCCCCGACCGTGAAGTCCCCGTCGAACCGGCGCAGGTTGACGTAGATGTCGCGGCTGACGGGTGCGCCGCCGGTCTCCTCCGCCTCCCGGTTCAGCGCGGTGAGGTCGGCCGCGTCGAGCCTCTGGTGGCGCAGCCCGTTGAGCAGTTGGTCGCGCACCTGGGTCCGTGCGGAGAAGGCGTCGGCGCCGATGTCGCGCAGGGTCAGCGGGCAGGAGCCGGCGAACATGCCCACCACGTCCGTGTCCCGGGACGCCCGCGAGTCCATCGAGGTCCACAGGCCCACGTCGGAGTTGCCGGTGCGGGCGGCCAGCGCGGTGACGAACAGCCCGACCGCCGACTGCAGGACGGTGAAGCGGAACTCGGCGCACAGGCCGCGCAGTGCCGTGACGGTCGCGGCCGGCAACTCCGCGCTCACCATGCCCGCCTGCGCGGGGCCGGCGCCGGCACCGGCTGGACCGGTCCGGGGCCAGGGGACACGGGTCATGAAGGCCAGGCGTTCCCGCCAGTTCGCGCGCGCCTGCTCGCGCAGCCGTTCGCTCGTCCGCTCCCGCTGCCGGATCGCCGCGTCGGCGAACGAGGGCGCGGTGTCCGGCGGGGTGCCGCCCTCGCGCAGGGTCCGGTAGTCGCGCCAGACCTCGTGCCCGAAGAGGTGGTGGGCCCGGCCGTCGAAGACGAGGTTCTGGAAGGTCGCCAGCAGCGCGTGGTGCTGGTCGTCGTAGCGCAGCAGCCTGATGACGTACGGCCGTTGGGTGCCGTACGACCACGGGGTGACGCAGTCGCGGGAGAGCAGGACCGAGGCGTAGCGGGAGAACTGGGCGGGCGAGGCGGCCTTCACCTTCACCCGCCGGACGACCTCCTCCTCGGCCTCGACGGCCCGGGTCCACTGCAGCGGGTGCGGGCCGGGCTCCGGATCCATCTGGAGGTGCAGGGCGTCGTGCCGGACCACGAAGGCGCGGACGGCGGCGGCGAGGGCGTCCGTGTCGAGGTCGCCCAGGATCTCGAACGCGAGCTGCGTGTTCTTGTGGGACCAGCCGCTGGAGAGGGTCTTGGTGTGGAACCACTCCTGCTCGTAGGTCAGCGGGAACCGGGTGCGCACCCGCGGGTCCGTCAGGCCAGGCACAGGTACTCCGTTCCGCTCTCCTTGAGGACGGCGGGGGAACCCGCCTCGACGACGCGCCCGTCGCGCATGACGACGACCTGGTCCGCCTCGTCCATCACGGTCAGGCGGTGGGCGATGACGACGACGGTGATCCCCGCGTCGAGCAGCCCCCGCATGATGGACTCCTCCAGGGCCGGGTCGAGGGCGCTGGTCGCCTCGTCCAAAATGACCAGTTCGGGCTTCTTCGCCAGCGCGCGGGCCAGCACGATCCGCTGGCGCTGTCCTCCCGACAGGCCGTGGCCGCCGGGGGCGACGAGGGTGTTGTAGCCCATGGGCATGGCTTCGATCTCCTCGTGGATGTGCGCCAGCCCGACCGCCGAGATCAGATCCTCCCTGCTGATGTCGTCCCCGCCGAAGAGGATGTTGTCCCGGATGGTGCCGCCGAAGAGGTGCGCGTTCTGGTTGACGTAGCCGATGCGCCGCCGGTAGGTGGGCCGGTCGAGTTCGGCCAGGTCGGTGCCGTCGACGGTCAGGGTGCCGCCGGTGGGTGTGTACAGTCCGGCCAGCAGCATCCCGAGGGTGGACTTCCCGGAGCCCGAACGGCCGATGATGGCCATGAACTGCCCTGGTTCCAGTTCGAGACTGACGTCGTCGAGGGTGGGCCGCGGGGCTCCCGGATAGCGGAAACCGACCCCTTCGGCCTTGATCCGGCCGGGTCGGCCCACGCCGGTCTCGGCGAAGGCGCCCCGCGGTTCGGGGGCCGCTCGCAGGACGTCGTCGAGTCTGGCGAGGGTGGGCCGGACCGCGGCCAGCTGGGAGCCGGCGTCGAAGAGGCCCTCCAGCGGGATGAACAGGGCGATCGTCAGGGTCATGAAGCCCATGGCCTCGCCGAGCGAGTAGCGGTGGCTCAGGACCAGCCAGATCCCGGCGACCAGCACGATCAGCGGCGCGGCGAACTGCAGGGTGCGGCTGAGGGACGCGAACAGGGCGAGGTTGCGGCGGGCGGTCAGCCGCTTGTTGACCTCGTGGACCAGGGTGTGCGACCAGCGTTCCACCGCCCGGCCGTCCATGCCGGCGGCCTTGAGGGTGGTGATGCTCTCCAGCATCTCCACCAGTTCCTCCTGGGCCCTGGTCTGGCGTTCGAGGACTTCCTGGCTCAGTCCGGTCTGCCGGCGCCAGGTCAGCACGAGGATGCCGGTCTGCACGACAACCAACGCGGTGACGAGAAGCGACAGGAGCGGGTTCGCGACGGCGATGGCGATCAGATAGACGACGATGAGCAGGCTGTCGAAGACGGCCGAGACCGCGGTGAGGCTCAGGACCTGGACGAGCACGTTGCTGGTGCGGACCCGTAGGGCGAGATCGCCGGAGTTGCGCACGGTGAAGAAGTCGTAGGGCAGGTCCGCCATATGCCCGACGACGCCCAGGGTGAGCCGTTTCTCGATGACGGCCTGGCGCCTGGTGACCAGAAACGACCGCGCCACGGACAGGGAGAAAAAGAAGACGACGAGAGCCGCCAGGATGCCGCAGGCCGTCCACGCTCCGCCGGTCGACCGGTTGCCGAGGACGCGTTCGACGAGGAATCCGGCGGTGAGCGGCAGGGCGAGTTCGAAGGCCATGAGTCCGGCGGAGGAGGCGAGGATCAGCGCCAGTTCCCGGCCGCGTGGCAGAAACTGCCGCAGGCGGTGCCAGGGGCCGCGGAGTTCACTGCCGCGCCGGCGCCGGGCGGAGCCGGTTTCGAGCGGCTGCTCGAACTCCAGGGCCACGCCCGTGAAGGACTCGGCGACCGTCGCCATGGTGAGCCTGCGGCGCCCGTGGACGGGGTCGATGACATCCACGTGGTCTTTGCCGGCGCCCTCCAGGACCACGAAGTGGTTGAAGTTCCAGAACAGGATGGAACCGCGGGACAGCTTGGCCAGCGCGTCCGCCCGCGCACGCACACCGCGGCCCTTGACGCCGTGTTCGCGGGCGATCTCCAGGAGGGTGCGGGCCGAGGCGCCGTTGCGTCCGGAACCCGCACGCGCGCGGATCTCGTCGAGGGACACGTCCACGCCGTGGTGGCGCAGCACGGTCACGAGGGCGGCGGGACCGCAGTCGCTGACCTGGGTCTGGAAGCAGACCTGCAACCGCGCTCCGCGGGTGCGCCGCCGCCCGAACCGCTCGCGGACCGCGGCGATCCGCTCGGCCGCTCCCCTGGGCCGGGTCACGGCGGGAGCCTGCCCGAAGACCGGTCCGAGGCCATCGCTCCTGCGATGGTGTTCGAGCGCCTCGGCGTTGAAACGCGAATCGCCAGGCATGAGTCCCTTCCCGTTGTGAGTCGCCTGCCTGTCCGCCCGCGACGCGACGTCCGGACGTGAGCCGTCGGTCCGTCCGCCGAAGAAGCGCGAGACCCCTCCGGCGGACGGACCGCGGACCTCAGATCGTCAGATGACGCAGGTGAGGGAGACCCCGAACTGGCCGCCGACGATGTCGTCCAGCTCCTCTTCCGACAGGTCGGAAATGTCGATGTCGTCGAAGTTTTCCATGACTTCTCTCTTTCGAATGAGGCTTCTTCGCATCCGTGGATCGGATTCTGTAACCAGAGAACGGTGTCGAGCCACACCAAGAAATCACCGAAAAGCGGTGCCCGGACGAAATCCACTACAGGCACCGAACCACCTGACGAAAGGAAGCACAGGGGATGTAATGCATTTACTTCACGTCCGGATGACCGAACGACTGAACCATAGAGAGCGACATCCGATCGGTCAACCCTCGGTTTCCGCCCGCGCTATGCAAAGGGGGAATGGTTCCGCATAAACATCCACACTCATGGTGGCATGAAAATCGCGGGGCAGAACGGCGGCCCGGGAAAACTAGTGGATTCCCTAGATCTTCGAGTTCCGCGTCCTGTTCGGCCGCCGGGCACGCGCGCGTCGGGCTGCGGGAAGCGGCCGAGGACACCCGGGCCCGCGGTGACGGCCGCCGGCCGGTCCCGGCCGCTCCGGGGCTCGCCGGGCCCTCCGCGGGGCCCGTCGCAAATGGCCCGGACGCGGCCCCCGTTGGCTCCCCGGCCATGCCGAGCGGAAACACCCTGATTGGTAGACTCCCGCAGGCCATGGTCTCCTGAGCCTCAGCCGGGAGATGCCCTGAGCATGTGCCGTACCCGTGGAGGAATGATCTCGGTGTTGACGATGCAAGAAGCACTGCTGGTGCTGAACAAGTACTGGACCGAACACGGGTGTTTGGTCGTTCAGCCCATGAACACCGAGGTGGGTGCGGGCACGCTCAACCCCGCTACGTTCCTGCGGGTCCAGGGACCGGAGCCGTGGCGCGTCGCATACGTGGAACCGAGCGTCAGGCCCGACGACTCCCGTTACGGCGAGAACCCGAATCGGCTGCAGACCCACACGCAGTACCAGGTCATCCTCAAGCCCGAGCCCGGAAACGCGCAGGAGCTTTTCCTCGGGAGTCTGCAGGCACTGGGCATCGACACGGCGGCCCACGACATTCGCTTCGTCGAGGACAACTGGGCGTCCCCGGCGCTGGGCGCCTGGGGGCTCGGCTGGGAAGTATGGCTCGATGGTCTGGAGATCACCCAGTTCACCTACTTCCAGCAGGCCGGCGGCATCACCCTCGACCCGGTGTCCGTCGAGATCACCTACGGCATGGAGCGCATCCTGATGGCGCTTCAGGGCGTCAATCACTTCAAGGACCTCCAGTACGCGCCGGGTGTCACCTACGGCGAGGCCTTCGGCCAGGCCGAGTACGAGATGAGCCGCTACTACCTCGACGAGGCCGACCTGGAGACCCAGCGGAGCCTTTTCGAGGCCTACGCGGGTGAGGCGCGCCGCATGCTCGACGCGCGTCTTCCGGTCCCCGCGTACTCCTTCGTCCTCAAGTGCTCGCACGCGTTCAACGTGCTCGACGCGCGGGGCGCCATCTCCACCACCGAGCGGGCGCGTTCCTTCGCCCGGATGCGCGGACTGGCCCACGAGGTCGCCGAGCTGTGGGTCGCGCGCCGCGAGGAACTCGGCTTCCCCCTCGGCCGTGTGTCGGGCGCCGACTCCGCCCCGGCCGCAGCCCCCGCCGCGGTGGCGGAGGCCCCGGAGCGGACCGCGGACGCCGAGCCCGCCGAGCCCGCCGGGGCCGAACAGGACACGGACGCGGCGGCCGCACCGGCCGAACCGGGGCCGGCCACCCTCGTGGTGGAGATCGGCGTGGAGGAGATGCCGCCGGCCGAGGTCACCAGGACCGCGCAGGCGGTGCGTGCCGCGCTGACGGAGAAGCTGGGCGCCACCCGGCTCGGGCACGGCGAGATCAGGGTCGACGCCAGCCCGCGGCGCGTGGTGGCCACCGTCCTCGGCGTGGAGCCCCGCGAGAGCGACTACGAGCAGACCGTGCGCGGGCCTCGGGTCTCGGCGGCGTTCGACGCGGAGGGGAACCCCACCAAGGCGGCCGTCGGCTTCGCCAGGAGCAACGGCGCCGAGCCCGCGGACCTCGGCCGTGTCACCGTCGGCGCCAACGAGCACGTCGCGCTGACCCGGCAGGTCGTCGGACGCCCCGCCGAGGAGGTCCTGTCCGCCCTCCTCACGGAGGTCGTGACCGGTCTGCGCTCCGAGAAGAACATGCGGTGGAACGCCCCGCGGCTCTCCTTCACCCGTCCGATCCGCTGGATCATGGCCCTGCTGGGAGAGCGGGTCGTCCCTTTCACGGTGTCCAGCCTGACGTCGGGACGTACGACGCAGGTTCACCGTGACGCGGTGCCACCCACCGCGGAGGTGCCGACCGCCGACGGGTACCTGCCCTTTCTGAAGGAGCACGGAATCCTCGCGGACGCCGCCGAGCGGCGGGGCCTGGTGGTGGACGGCGCGGCACGGCTCGCGGAGGCCGTCGGCGGACACATCCAGACGGAGCAGTACGGCGCGCTGATCGACGAGATCACCAACCTGGTCGAGTCCCCCACCCCGATCCTCGGGAACTTCGACCCGAAGTACCTGACGCTGCCGTCGGACATCCTCGTCACCGTCATGCGCAAGCACCAGCGCTACCTTCCCGTGGTGGACGCCGGCGGCAGCATGCTGCCCCACTTCGTCGCGGTGGCGAACGGAACGTGCGACCACGACGTCGTCCGCCACGGCAACGAGGCGGTCCTGCGGGCCCGTTACGAGGACGCCTCCTTCTTCTGGAAGGCGGACCTGGAGACCCCGCTGAGCGAGATGCGGCAGAAGACGCACCTCCTCACGTTCGAGGAGCGTCTGGGCTCCATGGCGGACCGCGCCGACCGCATCTCGGCCATCGCCCTCCGGCTGGCCAAGATCGTCGGCCTGTCCGGCACGGACCACGACGTCCTGGAACGGGCCGCGGCCCTGACCAAGTTCGACCTCGGCTCCCAGATGGTCACCGAACTGTCCAGCCTCGCCGGCATCATGGCGCGCGAATACGCCGTGCGCGCGGGCGAGAGCGAGGCGGTGGCGCAGGCCCTCTACGAGAACGAGCTGCCCCGTTCCGCCGGCGACGCGCTGCCCCAGACGCTGCCGGGAGCCCTGCTGGCGCTGGCGGACCGGCTCGACCTGCTGGTCGGCCTCTTCGCGATCGGCGCCGAACCCACCGGCAGCTCGGACGCGTTCGGGCTGCGCCGCTCCGCGCTGGGCGTGGTCAACATCCTCCTCAGCAGGAGCGACCTGGCCGCGGTCCGGCTCGGCCAGGCGCTGGCCGTCGCGGCGGAGCACCAGGCCGTCCCGGTCGAGCGGCGGCATCTGGAGGACGCGGCCCAGTTCGTGCTGCGCCGCTTCGAGCAGCAGCTGATCGAGCTGGGGCACTCCACCACCGACGTCCGCGCGGTGCTGGTGCGCGGCGACTCGCCGCGGCTGGCCGCGCGGACCCTGGAGGAGCTGGAGGGCCTGCAGGGCGACGCCCGGTTCGCCACCGTTCTCGCGGCGTTCCAGCGGGTGCGGCGCATCGTGCCGGCCGGCCTGGAGGCCGTGTACGACCCGGCGCAGCTCCACGAGCCCGCCGAGCAGGCCCTGCACGCAGCCCTGGTCAAGTGCCGGCACGTCCTCGAAGGGGAGACCTCGCTCGTCCGCTTCGCCGCGGAGACGGGCGAACTGGTCGACGCGGTGAACGTCTTCTTCGACAACGTCCTGGTGATGTCCGAGGACCCGGCGGTCCGGGCCAACAGGCTGGGGCTGCTCGCCGGGGTCCGCGACCTCGCCGAGGGCATCGTCGACTGGGAGTCGCTGGTCTGAGAGGTCCGGTGGGCCACTGACGGTTCATGAGCGGGGTGCCCGTACGGGCACCCCGCTCCCGCGTCCGGGCACGGGTCCTCCGTGAGCGGCGTCCGGAACTCCTCGGCCGGTACGGCGAACACGCCGTGCCGGCCGTTCGCACGTCCTCCCCCGGAGCCGCCCCTTCCCGGCCCTCGGCCCCGGTGACGGCACGTTGTATACACATTTTCGTGGATGAACCCACGCGATTGGTAGGCTGGTTGTTCGCCGGCCTCGGTCGGCTGGCCACCTCAGCGCACAGGCGATCGATCCGCACGTGAACCGGTCCCCGCGGTGAGTTTCGTGACCACGGTGGTGACGACGGCGTTGGGAGTGGTCGGGCGAGGAGGGCTTGGGCGAGGTGACGGAAGAACTGCTCTTCGCCGTTCTCGGAGCGGTCCGCGCGTACCGGGGCGACCACGAACTGCACCTCGGTCCCCCACAGCTGCGGGCCATGCTCGCGGTCCTGCTCCTGCGACCGGGACACACCGCGTCGAAGGCACAGCTGGTGGACGCGTTGTGGGGTCCCACGCCCCCCAGCAAGGCCACCACCACGATCCGCACCTATGCCTGGCAGTTGCGCAGACTCCTGGAACCGGACCGCTCCGCGCCGAGCGTCCTCGTCTCGGTCGGCGACGGCTACCGTCTGGTCGTCCCCCCGGCCTCGCTCGACGTCGGACAGGCCGAGACGCTCACGCGCGAGGCGGCGCAGGCGCGGGCCTCGGGGCGGCTGGAGGAGGCGAGCGACAGGCTGGTCCGCGCGCTCGACCTGTGGCAGGGAGAGACGCTGGCCGGGGTGCCGGGACCCTTCGCCATGCGGCAGCGCGACCGGCTGGAGGAATTACGGATCGCCCTGCTGGAGGAACGTTTCGACCTTGATCTGGCCCTGGGCCGCCACCGCCAGGTCATCCCCGACCTCGCGGACCTCACGGCCATGTACCCGCTGCGTGAGCGTCCGTACGGCCTGCTGATGCGCGCGCTCTACGGGGCGGGGCGGCAGGCCGACGCGCTCGCGGTGTTCGGCGGTGTCAGGAAGCTGCTGCTGGAGGAACAGGGCATCGATCCGGGTCCCGAGCTGACCGCCGTCTACCGGCAGGTCCTGGAGAACGATCCGGCCCTGTCCATAGCGGCCGTCGAGGAACCCGCGGTGCCCGACGAACCGAAGGCGCCCGAACCGCTCCCCGCGCCCGCCCGGGACCGGGAGCCGCTGCCCGTTCCGGCGCAGCTTCCGCCGCTGCTGCCCGACTTCGCCGGCCGCACCGACGCCGTCAGCGACATGCACGCCCTGCTGACCACGCCCGGCCGGCGCGCGCCGACCGTCGTGGCGATAGCCGGGATGGGCGGGATCGGGAAGACCTCCCTGGCCCTGTTCACCGCCCACGGCGTACGGCACGCCTACCCGGACGGGCAGCTCTACGCCGATCTGCGCGGGGCGGACGACAATCCCGCCGAGCCCGCCGGCGTCCTGACGGGGTTCCTGCTGTCGCTGGGCGTCGCCGCCGAGGACGTCCCCGACTCCCTCGAGGACCGCTGCAAACTCTTCCGTTCGATGCTGGACGGCCAGCGGGTGCTGATCGTCCTGGACAACGCGCGTGACGCGTCCCAGGTGCTGGACCTGATGCCCGGATCGGTCGGCTGCGGGGTCATCATCACCGGCAGGTCCCGGCTCTTCGGCCTGCCGGTCACCCAGCAGCTCGGCATCGACACGTTCAGACCCGACGAGGCCCTCGCGCTGCTCGGCACGGTCATCGGGCAGGAACGGCTCGACGCGGAGCGGGAGCAGGCGCTCGAACTGCTCCGGCTGTGCGGATTCCTGCCGCTGGCGATCCGGATCGTGGCCACCAGGCTGGCGTCCAGGCCGCGGTGGGCCATCGCGACCCTGACCGCCCGGCTCGCCAACGAGCAGCGCCGCATCGAGGAACTGCGCGTGGGCGACGTGTCGATCCACTCGGTCTTCGAACTCGGCTACCGGCAACTGCCGCCCGAGCAGGCCCGCGCCTTCCGGCTGCTCGCGGTCCCGGGGTCCCTGGACTTCGGGCTGCCGGTGGCGGCGGCCGCGCTCGCGACGGACGAGGAGACGGCGGAGGAACTGCTCGAAGCCCTGGTGGACGCCGCCATGCTGGAGTCCCCCGAACCGGGTCGCTACCGCTACCACGACCTGCTCCGCGCCTTCGCCCAGTGCGCGGAGCCCGAACACCGGGACGAGGCCCGGCAGGCCTTCGGCAGACTGCTCGACTACCTGCTGGCCACCGCGTGCAACGCCTTCGCGCAGGCCGTGCCCGGCGACCCGGTCGCGAACTCCCTGGGCCCGCTGCGGTCCCAGGGACTGCGCTTCGACGACGTCCACACGGCGCGTTCCTGGATCACCGGCGAGATCGTGCTGGTGACGGCGGCCGCGCTGCACTCCGTGGTCCTGCGGTCGGCGCCCTACGACGGCCAGTTGCGGACCGCTGTGGACCTGCTCATCGCGGTCAGTCCCTTCTGCGCGGACGTCCGGTTCGAGGGGCTGCGGTCCGCCGCCCTGGAACTGACGCGGGAGGCCGAACTGCGGGGCGACCAACGGGTGCTGGGCCGCGCGCAGTTGCTGTGCAGCAGCATCGCGCTGCAGGCCGCCCGCCCGTCCGACACCGAGGAGCACGCCCGTCTGGCCGTCACGGCGTCACGGAGCACGAAGGACACGGTCATCCTCCGGCAGGCGCTCAACAACCTCGGTGTGGCGGTCATGTTCCTGCATCGCTACGACGAGGCGGTGGAGTGCTTCGACGAGGCGATCGCGCTCGCCCGTGTCCTGGGCCACCGGTCCGGCGAGGCGGCGACCACCATCAACGCGGCGCTCGCCCGGGTGCGCAGCGGCCGGGCCGCCGAGGCGATCCCGGCCTGCGAGGCGACGCTGGTGACCCTGCGTTCCCTGGGCGATCTTCCGGGGGTCGCCTACGCGTTGTACGTGCTGGCGCTGGCGCTGCACGAGCACGAGCGGTTCGGCGACGCCGTCGCCCGCTACACCGAGTGCCTCGCGGTCTGCCGGTCGGCCGGGATCCGGGGGCGCGAGGCGCACGCCCTGTACCGGCTCGCCGAGACGCTCCGCAGGACGGGGCGGTACGACGAGGCGGTGCGGTACGCCACCGAGGCCGTGGCCCTGTGCGAGCAGATCGGAGCGGTACGGGACCACGCCTACGCGCTGATGGTCCTGGGCCGGGCCGAGGCCGACCGCGGCGCCGTCGACACCGCCCGCATCCGGCTCGCCAAGGCCCATGAACTCTTCACCGGTCTCGGCCTGCCCGATGCCAACGATGTCAGCCTGATTCTGGACCGGCTGCCGGGCGGCGCCACGCCGGCGGACGCGTCGTGACGGTGCCGGTCGCGGGTTCTTGACGGCCCATGGCGTCACGTCTTTGAAATCCGCTTCGCGGCGGAGCGGGAATGCCGAAATGGCGAGGCGCACGTCGAATATACCAGGGATGGACCACGTATATTCTCCGGCGTGCGAGAGTGAGCGCCAGCGGTCGCAATATGCGCAGAAAAAGCCGCGGAGCGGTCAGTAATTCAGCTCCGGGGCGGGCGCGGACCGAATTCGGCCCTTTCTTAGGAGGCGTTTGAATGCCCAAACCCCGCGAACAGAAGGACAACCACCTCATCTACGCCGACGCCGTGGGATCGCGCGGCAAGTCGGGCGTGTGGTTCGGCGAGCGCGAGGACTTCAAGGCCAAGCAGGCCAGCGTCATGGACGCCGTCAAGGAGCGGATCGAGTGGGTGCCGGTCGAGGACGCCGTCATGGCGATCAGCCTTGACCCGCCCGGCATCGTCCTGATGGCGCCCAACCCGTCGCTGCCCGGCATCATCGTCCTCGCCGACGGTGCGACGGCCGAGAACACCGAGCATCTCAAGAAGCACTACACCGAGATCGTCCAGGGTGTTCTGAAGGACGCGAACATCGCGCAAGAAGACTGATCGATCCATCCTGCTGCGGTGTCATCGGCAAGCGACGGTGGCACCGCAGCGGGCTTCTCGCTGTGCGGTTCGTTCCGACGCATGGCTGGTTCCGTTTCTTTAGGAGTTCACCGTGACGAACGATGCCGATCGACTCTGGAACAAGTATTTGCTCGTCGCTCAGGGGGAGGAGGGAATTGTCTTCGACCCCGTATCCCTGGGGAGCGCGAGTCTCACCGCCGATGAGATGAAGCGGATACGCGACGACGAGCCCCAGATCCTGGCGGAGATGAAACAGCTGGGCTTCACCTCCGAGCCGCCGGCCGCGCCTCAGCGCGATCTCGTCCTGGACCGGATCAACGGGCTGGGGATGACCGGGAAGCCGCCGCGGATCAGCGGATACCGCATCGTGGTGACCGACCGCTGCAACATGACCTGCACGTACTGCTTCGTGGACACCAACACGGGCGCCGACGACATCACCATCCCCGACCTCCGTGAGGGGCTCGAGTACCTCTTCGAGCAGAACGCGGGCCAGGAGGAGGTCACCATCCAGTGGTTCGGCGGCGAGCCGACCACGCGGTTCGACCTGATGCAGTACGGCGACGAGTACGCCCTCGAACTCGCCGAGAAGCACGGCGTGGGGCGGGTGCAGTTCACCGTCGTCACCAATGGCGTCCTCATCAAGGACCCCATGATCGAGCACTTCAAGAAGTACAAGTACGGCGTGGGCGTCTCCTTCGACGGGGCTCCCGACGACAACAAGGTCGAGCGGTTCCTGCTGTCCGGCAAACCCGCCGACCAGCGGATCCACCGCAACATCCAGCGGCTGCTCGATGCCGGGGTGCACGTGGGCTGCAACCTCACCCCCACGCCGATCAACGTGAGCAACCTGCCGGACACCGTCGAGTACGTGCTGTCCCTCGGCATCAACTTCATCTACGTCAACACCCCCATTCCGATCTCCGGCCGCTGGCACGTCGACGGCGAGGCGCTGTGCCGCGCGGTGTTCCGCTCGCGGCTCCTCGCGCTGTCCCGCGGTGCCATGCTGTTCTCCTCGCTCGACCGCATCTACCAGGCCCTGGACACCCGCCTGCCGAAGATGTACGAGCACATCCAGCAGGACGGCGGCCTGAACGCGGCCCTGCTGTCCCGCGGGCGCATCTCCATCCTCGACCTGAACTGGCGCGACGACTCGTTCGTCTTCCCGATCAGTCAGCTTCGGGAGCAGCCGGAACTCCTTGCGGGAGCCGCCAAGAACCTCCTGCCGGCGAAGCAGTGCGGCGAGTGCCCCGCGGCCGCCGTCTGCGGTGGTCCGTCCCGCAACGACGTCTCGCTGCGGAACAACCCCGAGCCCGACCCGCAGATGTGCGACTTCTTCCAGGTGGGTCTCGAACTCGCCCTCACCGACCAGACGGGGTTGCAGTGACCCACAGCCTCGGAGCACTCAACGGAGTGCTCGTCTCGACCGCCGACAACTGCGAAGTCAACTGCCGGTTCTGCTTCCGCGCCGATGTCGGACGCGACGTCCTGAGCCTGGAGACCTACGCGCGGGCCCTGTCGCGGCTCCACGAACTCGGCGTTGACGAGCTGTGCCTGTCGGGCGGCGAGCCGACCGACCACCCGGAGTTCCGTCAACTCGTGCGCGTGGCGATGCAGTTCGGCTTCCGCACCTCGGTGGTCACCGCCGCCAGGACCGGCCCGCGGCTCGATGCGCTCGCCGGTGTCGCCGGCATGCTCAGTCACGTCACCGTCTCCGCCGACAGCCGCAGGGCGGACGAGATCGGCCGTACCGGCCGGACCATCTCCTCGACGCCGAAGGTCTTCGAGGCGCTGGGGCACCGCAGGGCGAGCCTGCACGTCACCGCCTTCGAACTGGACGAGGACGACCTCAAGGACATCGTCTCGGTGGTCGAGGCGGCCGAGGTCCCGGTGGAGGTCAGCCCGCTGCTGCCGTCGCCGACGTTCCGTTTCGAGAACCCCCACCTCAAGCGTGATCTGGCGCTGATCGACACGTTCTTCGGCATGTCGGAGCAGCTGAGGACGGTGGTGTCGGATTACCACGAGTGGCTGCGCGGCCCGGTCGTCCGGTCCTGCCAGTCCGCGCGTCTGTACCTGTCCGCGGACGGCTTCCTGCGCCGCTGCCCCTACGACAGTTCTCAGCAGGTGTCGGTCTTCGCGACACGGCAGGAGATCAGCGAAGCGCTCGAGCAGTCGTTCTGCGAACCACCGACCACCGGTCTGGCGTGCATGGCGATCTGCCGTTCGGAATCCCACGAAGGGTGAGTCGTCCATGAACACGATGCAGGATCAGCCGTCCGTGGTGATCGGCACCATGCGCTGCTCGGGCTCCTTCAACGGCCTGATGGTGCTGGGTCGCGACGCGGACGAGGGCCGGGAGTTCATCGAGGGCGCGCTCGCCCAGGGCTTCACCACGTTCGACACCTCGCCCGTGTACGCCCGCGGGAGAGCGGAGGAGGACCTCGGCGCGCACCTGCCCGCCGACGCGTCGGTGTGGACGAAGGTCGGCATCGACACCACCACACCGCTGCCCACCCTGGACTACAGCCTCGACGGCATGGCCAAGTCGCTGGAGGGAAGCCTGAAGCGGCTCGGGCGCGACCACGTCGAGGTCGCCTTCGTGCACAACCCGGAGCCGAGGCGGGTGTCGGACATCGACCTCGCGGGGTTCGCCGGGCACTGCTCGCGGACGGGGCAGGCCGATCTGGTGGGCGTCAGCGTGCTGCTGCCGGACGTGAGCCTGCCGCAGATCGCCGGCCGGCTGCCCGCCGGCAGCGTCGTCATGTGCGAGGCGGACCAGCTGGATCCGCGGGACACGAACGTGCGGCACCTCCTCGCCGACTACCGTCTCGTGATCCGCAGCCTCTTCTCGGGCGGCTCCCGGCTGCGGGAGGTGCCGGCCGAGCGCAGGGCGCGGACGATCGCCGCAAGGATCGCCGAGATCCACGAGATCTACCGCCCCGAAGCCGTGGTCGTCGGGGCCCGGACCAGGGAGCAGCTGGACGACTACACGGCCGGGCCGGCCTGGCCGACGTCCGCCGCTCGGCACTCCGCACCCGGGCGGTCCCATGTCGCTCGATGAGGCGGAGGTCGCGCAGCAGCTGCGGGTGTTCGGATTCGCCCACCTCCCCGGCGCCGCCGCGGACACCGTGGAGGACCTGCGGGCCGCTTTCGGCCGGCTGATCGATCTGCCGGCCGCCGGTACCCCGACCGAGCGGGTCACCAGGTTCGACGCCCTCAACGAGATGCCCGAGCTGGGGCGGATCTCCGGATCGGCGTGGGTGCGCGCGATCTGCGGGGCGTACTTCGAACGCGACCACCAGGTCATCACCGGCGACGCCAACGCGCTCGTCGGTGACTCGTACTGGCACTCGGACGGCTTCTACACCACGCCGTTCCTGCGTTTCGTGCTGTACCTGGACGAGACCGCGCACGACATGGGCGCCCTGCGTTTCCTCCCCGGCTCGCACCGCGCCGACAACGGCTGGCTCGGTGAACCGACCCAGCACGTCATCAGGCACGAGGAGGACCTCGCTCTCGCCGGCGGCGACGTGCCGGCGGTGGTCGTCGCGTCCCGGCCGGGCGACGTCATCGTCTTCGACACGAACGTCATGCACGCGGCCTGGCACGGCGACGTACGGCGGCAGCTCGCCTTCAACTGCGTCGGTGAGCCGGTCACCGAGACCGAACAGCGCGACACGCGCCGCTACTTCCTCAACCGCTACGTCTCCGGATCGGTGTCCATCGGATGAAACTCGCCTCTCTGTCGGTGACCGACGCCGAGGTCACCCGCTTCAGGACGTTCGGCTTCCTCCACCTGCGCGGCGTGCAGGACGACGTCGTACCGGCCGTGTCCGACGCCTTCGAGGACGTCTTCGAGAACTTCTCCCAGGTCGGCCGGCAGGGACGGGCGGGGGTCGCCCGGATCGCCGAGCGCAGCGAGGTGCTCCAGAAGGTGCTCCTGGCCGACGAGCGGTGCCCTCGGGTGGCCCGCCGGCTGCTCGGCACGGACGTCGTCTACGTCGGCGGCGACGGGGTCCGCTACGACGGCGCCACCTACTGGCACCGGGACGGCGACCACCGCGCCCTGCGGCTCCTCAAGATCGTCCAGTATCTGGAGCCGCTCGACGGCGGCACCGGAGCGCTGCGGATCATTCCGGGCACCCACCGCAGGGGCGGGAGCTGGGACTCGTTCGCCGCGGACATGAAGAACCCGGCGGGCCGCCTCGGCATGCGGCCCGAGGAGGTGCCGGCCTTCACCGTCGACTCCTCGCCCGGTGACCTCATCGCCTTCGATCCGCACTCCTACCACGCGTCGTTCGGCGGTGCCGACAAGCGGCGGCAGATCACCACGACCTACGCGGCCGTGCCGGAGTCGGCCGAAGCGCGTCAGGAGCTGACGAGCTATCTGCTCGCCGACCGGACACTCCTGTAACCCCTCCCCCGGCACTCCGTCGGCCTTGTGAAGCGCGTCAATCGAACGGGTTGGATTGTGATGGACAACGTAACGGCGCAGAGCACGGTGCCGCAGATCCCGACGGACCGGGACGCGGAACCGGTCAAGTGGTTCGACGAACTGCGCGAGTCGCACGGGGTGCACTGGGACGAGAGCACGAACACGTGGTACGTGACGCGGTACGACGACGTGTACGACCTGCTGCCCGACCCCCGGCTCGGCGCGCAGGTGGAGACCTATTGCCCGCCCTCGCTGACGCAGGAGCAGGAGACCACCTACTGGCGGGTGACGGAGTTCATCGACCGCTGGCCCGTGTTCTCCGATCCGCCGCGCCACACCGGTATGCGGCGTCTGCTCCTGCCGCTGTTCACGCCCGCCGCCGTCCGGCGGATGGTCACGGCGATGACGGATTCCGTCGCGGCGACGAGTCCCGCGGTGACACCCGACAGGCTGTTCTCCGATGTCGTCAGGCCCGCTCTGGCGGCCGGCCTGGGCGATCTGCTGGACGAGGACCCGGACGGCCTGGCACAGCTCGCGGACTGCGCCACCCGGATCCTGGCCGTCGGGCCGATCGAGACGTACGACCCGGGCATCGGGCGGCTCGCGGAGGAGGCCCTGGACGAACTGACCGCGCTCGTCGCCCAGCGCTGCACGACGCCCCGGGGCGTCCTCGCCTCGGCGCTGAGCCGCGCGCTGACCGACGGGACGCTGGATCTCCTGGACGCGACGGCGATCTACGCCCAGTTGGTGAGCGGCGCGCTGGAGCCCACCGCGGCGGCCGTCGCCCGCCTGCTGGAGGCGCTGACCGGCCCGGAGGGCGCCGCCGTCGACCTCAAGGAGGACGTCGACGGGGCCGTGGACGAGGCGCTGCGGCTGGTGACGCCCTTCCACCTGGCCACCCGGCGCGCGCTGGCGGATCTGCCCCTGCACGGGCACACCGTGCGGGCCGAGTCGCGCGTGGTCCTCGTGCTGGTGGCGGCCAACCGCGACCCGAGGCGGTTCGACGACCCGGGCACCTTCCGCGCGGACAGAACCGGGGCCCGCCATGTCGCCTTCGGGCGGGGCCGGCACGCGTGTCTGGCGGCCGGGCTCACGCGGCAGGTCATGCGGGAGATGATGCTGCAACTCGCCTCGACCGGCCTGCTGGAGGAGCTGCCCCGGCTGACCGCGGTCTGGAAGGGCGACTTCGGGGCGCGTTTCGCCGACGACCTCGTGGTCGCGCGGAACGCCTGAGGCGGACCGCAGCAGAGCCGCGGCGATGCGCGGCGGAACGCCCTCCCGTCGGTCCCCGCTTCCAGAGAAGGCATCACGATGATGGTCGAACCGAACAGCCTGACGGCCCTGCGCCCGGACAGCTTCCAGCCCGACGCGGAGAGTTCGGAGGCCGGACACGCCAGAAGTTTCGAGGAGACGTGGGACCTCCTGGAACCGCTGCTGCCGCGCGTCCCCGTCACCCGCGTGTACGACACCACCCCGCTGGACTACATCAGCTCCCCCGTGTGGTCGGCCGTGACCCCGCTGGCCAAGGACCTGATGGTGAGCGCGGGCAAGGGGGCGACACCGATCGCGGCGAAGCTCAGCGCCGTCATGGAGGCGATCGAGCGCGTCTCGGCCGAGGAGCTTCCGGCGGACAGGATCGTCAGGGGTTCCTACGCGGAACTCGCTCCCGCCGGCGCGGTCGACCCGGAGGACTTCAACCTGCCGCTGGACACGGCGTACCGGCCCGACGCCGTCTTCTCCTGGACGGGAGCGTACGACCTGGCGCGCGGCGGCCATCATCTGGTGCCGGCCGACCTCGTCCTCAATCCCTCCGCCGAAGGCATGACGGCCCGGATCGAGACCAACGGCCTCGCCTCCGGGAACACGTACTCGGAGGCGGTCCTGCACGCGGTCTGTGAACTGGTCGAACGCGACGCGGTGTCGGAGGAGGCGTTCTACTCCGCACACCACGACCCGCTCTTCTCTCCCCGCCGGCCTCAGCGGGTCCTGTCCCCGGAGTCGGTCCCGGCCGGGGCGGCGAGGGAACTCGTCGACGCGCTGACCGGTCAGGGGCTGGTCGTGCGGATCCAGGATCTGACCAACGTGATCGGCGTGCCGGTCATCCGGGTCGTCCTCTTCGACGACGGCTACTTCGGACAGGAGGGCAAGGTGACCTACTTCCCCGGGTACGGGGCCGACCTCCAGCCCGAACGGGCGCTGCTGCGCGCGCTCACCGAGGCGTGCCAGGGTCACGCGAGTTTCGCCACGGGCGCGCGCGAGGTGTTCGAGACGGGACGGGCGCAGCGCAGGCCGGCCGAGATGAAGCGGATCGACTCCCTGTACCGCAACCCCGGTTCCCTGCCGTTCCCGCGGGCCGCACACGGCGGCGGCAGCATTCTGGAGAACCTGTCCACGGTCGTGGGCCGGCTGCGGGACGCGGGCCACGACCGGTGCCTGGTGACCGAACTCACCCGTGCGGATCTCGGTGTTCCGGTGGTCCGCGTCCTGATTCCGGGCCTCGCCTCCCCCTACGGGGAGAGTGCGCGCACCCCCACCCTTCGCCTGCTGGAATCGGTGATCTGAGCCATGCGAACCACCATCTTCACCGGGCCGTCCCTGTCGCCGGGCGAGGCGCGGGCCCTGCTGCCCGAGGCGCACGTCCTTCCTCCCGCGCGGCGCGGCGACGTCTACCGGGCCAGGGAGAGCGGAAGCTCCCGGATCCTCATCATCGACGGTTCCTTCTCGCAGGTGCTGCCGGTGTCACCGCGAGAGGTCGTCGAGGTGGCCCGGGACGGCGCTCAGGTCGTCGGGGCGTCCAGCATGGGGGCCGTACGGGCCGCGGAGTGCTGGCCCGCGGGTGTCCACGGTGTCGGGGCCGTCTACCGGATGTACCGGGCCGGGCTCTTCGACTCCGACGACCCCGTGGTGGTGGCGACGGATCCCGACGACGACCACGCGGCGGTCAGCGTCGCCCTGGTCAACATCCGTGCGGCGGTCCGCAAGCTGTACGGCCTCCGGCTGATCACCCGGTCCCAGGGCGCGGAACTCCGCCGGGTCGCCGAGGAGTCGTACTACCCCGACCGGGTCTGGCGGCTGCTGCTCAAGAAGGCAGGGATCGACGACCCGGGGGGCGTGATAGCCGGGACGGCGGCCCGCGTCGACATCAAGAGGACGGACGCGCTGCGGGCCGTCCGCCGTCTCTCGGCCCTGCCCGACGGGACACCCGCCGACGCGGACGAGCGCCGGTTCAGCCAGGGACCGCGGTACACCTCGCACGACCCGCTTCTCGGCCACAGCCGTGAAGAACTCGACCTGTCCCTGCCTCCGTTCGTCTTCGGCACCGGCCGGTATCAGAAATACATCCGGTTCCTGCTGGCCGGACAGCTCGACTTCGCGGGCCTGACCACCGCAGGCGGGTCGAAGCTGTCCCGGAACCCCGCCGTCGAACCGGCCCTGGCGCGCCTCTTCCTCGACCTTCCGTCCCTGTCCGCGAACCTGATGGACAAGATCCGTCACTTCCGGCAGTTCGAGACGGAGGTGATGCTGTGGCACGCGGTCCACCGGCTGAAGGCTCACAAGACGAGCCGCACCGAGGTGGCCCCTCCGCGGGAGCCGAAGGCCAGGGACGCGGTGGCGAAAGCCCACGGCTACGAGGACTGGGACGCGCTGACGGCCGACGTACGCGGCGACGCCCTGCCCAGCGGGGTCCCCTTCGGCTGGATCGAGGAAGCCTGCCGGGACCTGGCCCTCGCCAGGTCCTGACGGCCGGAGGCCGGCTAGGGCCGGTCTGACCATTCCCGTCTGCCGGGCGACGACGGGAATGGTCAGACCGGCCCTAGAGGTCGTCCGCCGCGCCGAGGCCGGTCAGTGCCCCCACCGGATCCGGGTCGGGAGTGCCTCTGGGCCACCAGTCGTCGTGGCCCGGCTCCGACTCGTAGGCGTACCACAGGCCGTCGCGGCCCAGCCGGAGCTGGACCTGGCCGCCGGGGTGGGTCAGGTGGTTGCGCCAGGGCCGGAACGCCGGGAGGTCGGCGGCCAGGAGCAGCGGTCTGGCCCGGTCGAAGCGGCCGGCCGGCGGATCCCAGGGCTCCTCCAGCACGGAAAGCCCCTCCGGGCCGCCCTGGCGCCAGGCGGCGACCGCACGGGCCAGGTCGCCCGGCGTGCGGCCGACGGCGTCCGCGAGGGAGGCGTAGAGGGCACGGGTGGACGCGGTCAGACCGGAGCCGGGGCGGGCGGCGGCGAGACGGACCGCGTCCTGCCACAGCGTCAGTTCGCCGACCGGGTCGTGCCCGGTGGCCAGCAGCGCGTGGGCCCGGGAGGCGGCGTCCGTGGCGAGCTGGTCCAGGGTGAAGGCGTCGGGACCGCCGGGCACACCCGGGTACACCGGGGGCTGCTCGGGGTGCGACGGCACCGGCAGCGGGGACGGCAGCGGCGGCAGCCGGCGCGGCTTCAGGGCCTCGGTGGCACGGACGCCGGGCAGCGGCACCGGCTGCCGCTCGCGGGCGGCGCGGGCGGCGTTGCGCCGGGTCAGCGCGTCGAGCACCTCGCGTTCCCCGCGGCCGCGCAGCAGAAGCAGGACGAACGGGTCGGCGTCCAGCAGCCGTGCCGTCTGGTAGCAGAGGGCGGCCGCGTGCTTGCAGGGGTGCCCGAAGTCCGGGCAGCTGCAACGGGGTTCGAGCTCGCCGGGGCCCGGCAGCAGGGACACCCCGCTCTCGGCGAGGGCCTGCGGCAGCTCCTTGTCGAGCAGTGCGGCGATGTTCCCCGGCCGGTCGGCGGCGGCTTCCAGGAACCGCTCCCACTCGTCCGCGCCGAAGGTACGCAACCGCACCTGCACGCGATACGGCCGCGGCCGGCTCCCCTGCACGTACGCGAGGACCAGTCCCGGTGTCACGGTGATGGCGTCCACCTGTCCCCGTTCGGCGTACCCGCGCCCGCGAGCCAGCCGTCTCGGGTCCAGCGCGCCTTCTTCCAGCGCCCGCACCCAGGCGTTGCCCCACCAGGTCCCGGCGAGTTCGGCGGCGGACGGCGGGGCGGGGAGAGCGGGGAAGGTGCGGCGCAGTTCGGTGTCGCGGTGCGGGGTGGCCATGGTGCCGGGCAGGCGCGGGGAGGTCGCCGGTACGGCGCGCCGCGGGTCCGCGGAATCCGTCTCGACGTGGGCCGCCGTGCCGTGGACTGCCTCGTCCTGGCCGGGATGCGGCTCGTCCTGGCCGGGCTGCGGCACGTCCTGGTCGGGGGGTCGTGCGTCCTGGCCGGGGCGTTGCGCGGGAGCCCGCTGGGCGGCCGGGGCGTCGGTGCGGGCCCGTTCCGCCTCCGCCTCCGGCCTCGGTTCCGGCTCCGGCTCGTCCTTCGGCATCCTGAACGCGGTCCCCAGGAACTGCTTCAAGTCGTGGGCGGTACGGCCGCGGGCCGTGTCCTTCGCCGGCGGCGCGGACCGGCGTACCGCGCGGTCCGGGGCCGCTTCCGCAGTCTCCCGCACCGCCGTCTCGGCCCGCCGTGCCTGCGCGCGGGCCGCGCGCAGCGCCTCACGCGCGGCGTCCCCGGGCCGGGCGCCCGGCCGGACGCCGGCGGCGGCGGGGGCCGCGCCGGACGGGGCCGCCGTCTCTGTGGCCGCCGTCCCGTTGGCCACCGTCCCGTTGGCCGCCGTCCCGTTGGCCGCCGTCCCGGGGGCTGCCCCGGCGTCCCGTTGCCCCGCGTCCTTCGCCGCCGCGGCCGTCCGCAGCGCGCGGCGCGCCGCGTCCCCCGGCCTGGCCATCGGCCCGCCGACGGCGCCGGTCTCCGGAGCAACCGTGCCCGCGCCAGGAGAACCCGCTCCCTCCCCCGCGGCGGCGTCGGCCTCCGGGGCGGCCATGCCGTCGGGTCCGGGCTCGGCCGGTGCCGTCCTCTCGGCGCCGGTGCGCACGCCCTTCTCGTCGCCGGTGCGCGCGTCGTGTCCCCGGGCCGCCCGCAGCGCCCGCCGTGCCGCGTCGCCCGGCCGCGGGTCGTCCTCGCTCATGCCGTCCTCCGCAGCGACACCAGGTCGGACAGCTCGCGGTCCGTCAGTTCGGTCAGGGCCGACTCGCCGGAGCCCAGGATCGCGTCGGCCAGGGCGCGCTTGGCCTCCAGCATCTCCGCGATGCGGTCCTCCACGGTGCCCTCGGTGACCAGGCGGTGCACCTGGACGGGCTGGGTCTGGCCGATGCGGTAGGCGCGGTCGGTGGCCTGCTCCTCCACCGCCGGGTTCCACCAGCGGTCGAAGTGCACGACGTGGCCGGCGCGGGTCAGGTTGAGGCCGGTGCCGGCGGCCTTCAGCGACAGCACCAGGACCGGGACGGCGCCGCTCTGGAAACGGTCGACCATGTGCTCCCGCTCCGGCACCGGCGTGCCGCCGTGCAGCAGGTCGACCGGGACGGCGCGGTCCCGCAGGTGCGCGGTGATCATGCGGGCCATGCCGACGTACTGGGTGAAGACCAGCACCGAGCCGTCCTCGGCCAGGACGGTGTCGAGCAGTTCGTCGAGCAGGGCGAGCTTGCCGGAGCGGGCGGCCTGGCCGTCGGCGCGCGGCTCCTCCTTGAGGTAGAGCCCGGGGTGGTCGCAGATCTGTTTCAGGGCGCCGAGCAGCTTGAGCACCAGGCCGCGGCGCGCGATGCCCTGCGCCGTCTCGATGGCGAGCATCGACTCGCGGACCACCGCCTCGTACAGCGCGGCCTGTTCGCGGGTGAGGGGGACGGGGTGGTCGGTCTCGGTCTTGGGCGGCAGCTCGGGCACGATGCCGGGGTCGGACTTCTTGCGGCGCAGCAGGAAGGGGCGGACCAGGCGGGCGAGCCGGGCCACCGCCTCCTGGTCCTCGCCGTTCTCCACCGCGCGCGCGTGCCGGGCGCGGAAGGTCTTCAGCGGACCGAGGAGTCCGGGGGTGGTCCAGTCCAGGAGGGCCCAGAGTTCGGAGAGGTTGTTCTCCACAGGGGTGCCGGTGAGAGCCACGCGCGCCCGGGTGGGGATGGTGCGCAGCGCCTTGGCGGTCGCCGAGAAGGGGTTCTTGACGTGCTGTGCCTCGTCGGCGACGACCATGCCCCAGGGCCGGCCGGCGAGGCTGTCCGCGGCGGCGCGCATGGTGCCGTAGGTGGTCAGGACGAAGCCGCCGTCGACGCCGTCCAGGGTGCGGTCGGAGCCGTGGAAGCGGCGGACGGGGACGCCGGGCGCGAACCGGGAGATCTCCCGCTGCCAGTTGCCGAGCAGCGAGGCGGGGCAGACGACGAGGGTCGGTTCGGTGCGGGCCCGCTTGAGGTGCAGGGCGATGACGGTGATCGTCTTGCCGAGGCCCATGTCGTCGGCGAGACAGCCGCCGAGGCCGAGGGAGGTCATGAGATCGAGCCAGGCCAGGCCGCGCAGCTGGTAGTCGCGCAGGGTGGCGTGCAGCCCGGCGGGCGGCTCGGCGGGCCCGAGGCCTGCCGTGAGGCGGTCGCGCAGGTCGGCGAGCAGGCCGACGGGGACCGCGGGGACGCTCTCGCCGTCCACCTCGGCCTCGCCGGTGAGCGCCGCGGAGAGCGCGTCGACCGGGTCGAGCAGACCCAGTTCGCGCTTGCGGGCCTTGCGCACGAGGGCCGGGTCGACGAGCACCCAGCGGTCCCGCAGCCGTACGACCGGACGGTGGGCCTCGGCCAGCGCGTCCATCTCGGCGTCGCTGAGCGGGTCGCCGCCGAGCGCCAGCTGCCAGCGGAACCGGAGCAGGTCCTCGCCCTCGAAGAAGCCGGTGCCGTCGGTCGCCGAGCCGGGGGCGGAGCGGATCACGGCGGTGGCGGTGAGGTCGTGGGCCAGGTCCCGGGGCCAGTGCACGGCGACCCCGGCCGCCGCCAGCCGGGTCGCGGCCACGCCGAGCAGGTCGCCGAGTTCCTCGTCGGAGAGGGCGAGCACGTCGGGGACGTCCTGCTCGGCCAGCCGGTCCAGCGGCGGCCACACCCGGGCGGCCCGGCGCACGGCCAGGGCCGCGTCCACCCGGGCACGCGGGCCGAAGGCGCCGGCGTCGGACCGCCCGGCCCACAGCGTCGCCGCGTCGGTCATCAGGGTGGGGTCGGCCAGGCTGTGCACCTGGACGATCGCCGCGCCCGCGCGGTGCGCCCGCTCGCCGTCGTCGAAGAGGTCGTGGGCCGACAGGTCCAGGCGGAGCGAGACGCGTACGCCGGCGTCCATGCCGGCGGCGACCTCCGCGGCCCACTCCCGCGCGTCCGGCAGCCGCTGGGCCCCGGCGGCGGCGAACGGCCTGCCGGAGGTGTGCGGTGCGGCCGGGGTCCGGGGCAGGGTGTCGGCGACGGCGTCCAGGAAGGAGCGGATCAGGGCTTCCGGCTGGGGCAGCAGGAGCGGGCCGGGGCCGGGCAGCGGGACGGCGTGGCCCTCGGCGGGCAGCGCGGCGGCCACCGCGCGCAGGTGGGCGATGTCGGCGGGTTCCAGGGGACCGGCCCGCCAGGCGTCGTGGCCGGCCGGGGTGAGGCCGGGCAGCAGGCGGCCCCGGGCGGTGAGCCGCAGCGCGTGCTGGGCGGCGGCGCCCCAGCAGGCGGTGGCGGGATGGGCGGCCGGGTCGTGGCGGGCCCGGACGAGCAGCGGGAGGGCCTCGGCGAGCGGCAGGGTCAGCGCGGGCACCTGTCGGCGGCGGACGCCGGCTCCGTGGGGTCGTACGACCGTCAGGTCCTCGGTGGCGGCGGGCAGCGGGTCGCCGTCCGGGTCCCAGAAGGCGACGCGGCCCTGGCGCGGGAGGTCGGCGGGCAGGTAGACCGCGGCCAGGCGCGGAGGGACGCCGTCGGTTGTCCCGGTCGCCGTGCCGTTCATACGTTCTGCCACCTCCCGCCCACCTGTCGGATCAGACGTCTTCGACTGTACGGGCGGGGTCGGACAATCGGTTCCGGCGGCCGGCCGGCGCCGTCGCTACGGCACGGTGCGCGAGACGACGTAGACCATCGGGTAGTTCGGGTCGGCCGTGTTCACGACGACGTCCTGGGTGGGTGCCGGGTTCTTCTGCTTGTGCGTCAGGCCCGACCAGGTGCCGGGGCCGGAGAACGTCCAGCCCGAGATCTTCCGGTCGCGGGTGGTGATGGTGACGTCGTCCTTCTTGAGGTCGCCGCGGTTGACGCCCATGCCTTCGAGGAAGCTGTCCAGGCCCGCGCTGTTGGTGCGGAACTGGACGTAGAGACGGCTGGTCTTCCAGTTGTTCGTCTCGTAGTAGGCGATCGTGTCGGCCGGGTGCGGCACCGGCACCTGGTAGAGCCGCCGCTGCACCTTGGACGGCCAGCCCTCGGTGAGGCCGGTCGCGGAGTACTTGGACTCCTTGTCCTTGCCGCTGTTGCGGCTCTGGTTGGCGGAGATCACCAGGTAGCCGGCCGGTACGCCGATCAGCAGCACGATGATCAGCAGGGTCAGTGCCCGCCGGCGCGCCTTGTGGCCCGGCGTCTCCGGCGGGCGGCGCGGTTCGTCCGGGGGCGCGGCCTGGCGGGGCAGTGCAGCGGTCATGCGGTGTCCCGGGTCCGGCGGGCCTCCGCGAACCGCTCGTACCGCTCGTGCCGCTCGACCCGGCGCCGCTTGGCGCGCCGGAACCGGCGGGCGACCAGGCGCGCGAGATCGGCGGCGCCGACCATGCCGGCCTCGGGGCCCAGCTGGGCGCGGGCGATCCTGGCCTCGGGCCGGTAGCCGCGGCCGGTGAGCTGGCGCTTGAACGCGTCCCGCGCGGGACCGATCAGCAGGTCGTCGGCGGCGCTGACGCCACCGCCGATGACGAAACAGGACGGGTCGAGGGCGGCGGCGAGGTTGGCGATGCCGACACCGAGCCACTGGCCGATGTCCTGGAGCAGTTCGACGCACATCGCGTCGCCCTCGCGGGCCAGCTCGGTGATCATCGGGCCGGAGATCTCGCCGATGTTGCCCTTGACGTGCTCGATGATCCCGTAGGCCACCGGGGAGTCGGCCTGGGCCAGCTCCTTGGCCTCGCGGACCAGCGCGTTGCCGGAGCTGTACTGCTCCCAGCAGCCGCGGTTGCCGCACGCGCAGCGGTGGCCGCCGGGCACCACCTGCATGTGGCCGAACTCGCCGGCGACGCCGAACTTGCCGCGCTTGACCTGGCCGTCCTCCAGGATCGCGCCGCCGATACCGGTGCCGAGCGTGATCATGACCAGGTGGTCCTCGCCGCGGCCGGCACCGAACCGCCACTCCGCCCAGGCGGCGGTGTTGGCGTCGTTGTCGACGAGGACGGGGACCGAGAGCCGGCCGGAGAGGCGGTCGCGCAGGGGTTCGTTGCGCCAGGACAGGTGCGGGGCGAACAGCACGCGGTTGCGGTCGGCGTCGACCCAGCCGGCCGCGCCGATGCCCACGGCGTGCACGTCGTGCCGGTCGGACAGGTCCAGGACCAGTTCGACGATCGTGTCCTCGACGACCTTCGGGCTCTTGGACTTGTCCGGGGTCTCCGTGCGGAGCTTCTCCAGGATGTTGCCGTCGGCGTCCACCACGCCCGCCATGACCTTGGTGCCGCCGATGTCGATGCCGACGGTGGGGACCCGGGGTGCCGTCAGGTGGGACCGGCGTTCCCTCGTCCCGACCGTGCGCAGGACGGGTGCTCGGCGGGAGCCTATGGGGGCGGTGAGGTCGCGGTAGGTGCTCATCGGGCTTGATTCTGCCGCACGGGGAGGAGTGACGCCGTTCGGGGGACATAAGGAAGGGTGCGTGCCCGTGCCGGGTGCGGGTGGGCGGCGGCTAGTCGCCCGGGTTCCCGGGGCCCGGGGTCCGCCGGAGTTCGTGGCGCAGTTCCTCCAGGTCGCTGCCGCCCGCCATCTGCCGGGTCAGCTCGTCCAGGGTGACCGAGTCGCGGTCGTGGCTGCCCGCCATCGTGCCCCTCCTCAGCAGCACGAACCTGTCCCCGACCAGGTAGGCGTGGTGCGGGTTGTGGGTGATCAACACAACACCCAGGCCCTGGTCGCGTGCCGCCGCCACGTACTTGAGGACCACGCCCGACTGCTTCACTCCGAGGGCCGCGGTCGGCTCGTCCAGGACGAGGACCTTGGCGCCGAAGTGGACGGCCCGCGCGATGGCCACGCACTGGCGTTCGCCGCCCGACAGGGTGCCGATCGGCTGGTCGACGTCGCGCAGGTCGATGCCCATGCGCAGGAGTTCGGCGCGGGTGGTGCGGCGCATGAAGTCGACGTCCAGGCGCTTGAACACGCCCGTGCGCGGCTCCGAGCCGAGGAAGAAGTTGCGCCACACCGGCATCAGGGGCACCACCGCGAGGTCCTGGTAGACGGTGGCGATGCCGCGGTCCAGGGCCTCGCGCGGGGAGCCGAGCACGGTCTCCTCGCCGTCGATGCGCAGGCTGCCGCCGTCGTGCCGGTGCAGACCCGCGATGATCTTGATCAGGGTGGACTTGCCGGCGCCGTTGTCGCCGAGGACGCAGGTGATCTCGCCCGCGTGGACCTCCAGCGATACCCCTTCCAGGGCGCGGACGCTGCCGTAGCGCTTGCTGACTCCGGTCAGCTGGACGAGGGTCATGCGGTGGCCTCCGCGCGCTTGCGGACCCAGGTGTTGAGCAGGGTCGCGAGGAGCAGCATCGCTCCGAGGAAGAACTTGAACCAGTCGGGGTTCCACTCGGCGAAGACGATGCCCTTGCTGGTCATGCCGAAGATGAGCGCCCCGACCGCGGAGCCGACCGCGCTGCCGTAGCCGCCGGTGATCAGGCAGCCGCCGATCACGGCCGCGATGATGTAGATCAGCTCGTTGCCGACGCCCTCGCCGGACTGGACGGCGTCGAAGGAGAAGAGCAGGTGCTGGCCGGAGATCCAGGCGCCGAACGCCACTCCCGTGTACAGGCCGATCTTGGTCCTGGCGACCGGGACGCCGACCGCGCGGGCCGCGTCCGGGTTGCCGCCGACCGCGAAGATCCAGTTGCCGGCGCGGGTGCGCAGCAGGATCCAGGAGGCGATCGCGACCAGGGCGAGCCACCAGATGATCGTGATCTTGAAGTCGACGCCGCCCACGGTGAGGGTCGAGGCGAAGACCGCGCGGGCCGACCGGAAGCCCTCCATGTCGGCGATCGTCTTGGTGGAGACCGTGCCGTCGACCAGCTTGGTGAAGCCGAGGTTCATGCCGGTGAGCATGAGGAAGGTGCCCAGGGTGACGATGAAGCTGGGCAGCTTGGTGCGGGTGAGCACGAAGCCGTTGAAGGCGCCGACGGCGAGGGTCACGAGCAGCGAGACGCCCACGCCGACCCAGGTGTTCGCCGTCATCTGGTAGCTGAACATCGAGGAGATCAGCGCGGAGGACGTCACCAGGACGCCCGCCGAGAGGTCGAACTCCCCGCCGATCATCAGCAGCGCGACCGGTACGGCCATGATGCCGATCGTCGAGGAGGCGTAGAGGACGGTGCTGATGCTCGACGCGCGCAGGAAGCCGTCGGCCGCCACGGCGAAGAAGAGGAGGACGGCGAGGGCGCCGACGACCGAGCCCAGCTCCGGACGGGACAGGAGCCTGCGCAGCGGAGAGGTCTGCAGAATCCTTTCGTCAGGAGCCTGTTCCACGGCGGCGCTCATCGGGTGCCCCGCTCGGTGTACCGCGCCAGCTCGGCCGCCTGGTCCTTGGTGACGATCTGCGGGCCGGTGAGCACCGGCCGGCCGCCGCCGAGGACGTCGCCGTTGTACTTGTAGAGCCACAGCAGGTCGACCGCCTGGTAGCCCTGGAGGTAGGGCTGCTGGTCCACGGCGAAGCCGAGGGTGCCGTCCTTCAGTTCGGCGGCGACCTTGGCGTTGAGGTCGAAGGTGTCGACCTCGGCGCGGCTGCCGGCGTCCGTCCTCGCCTGCACGGCGGTGTCGGCGTACGGCGCCCCGAGCGTGACGACGGCGTCGACGGACCGGTCCGCCTGGAGCTTGGCCTCGATCGAGGACTGCACGTCGGGCATGTTCGTGCCGTTGACGTAGAGGTTCTCGACCTCGCCGTGGAAGGTCTTCGCGACGCCCGCGCAGCGCTGCTCGTGGCCGACGTTGCCCTGCTCGTGCAGGACGCACAGGACCCGCTTCCGGCCGCGCCGGTTCAGCTCGTCGCCGACCGCCTGGCCCGCGACGGTCTCGTCCTGGCCGATGTGCGTGAGGGCGCCGAAGGCCTTGGACTCCTCGGAGCCGGAGTTCACGGTGATCACCGGGATGCCGGCCTTCTCGGCCCGGGCCACGGCCGCCCTGAGCGCGTCGGGCTTGGCGAGGGTGACGATGATGCCGTCGACCTTCTTGTCCACCGCCGCGTCCACGAGCTGCGCCTGCTGCTGGGCCTCGTCGTCGTGCGAGTAGAGGAAGTTGATGTTGTCCTTGCGCGCGGCCTGCTTCGCACCGCTCTGCACGATGTCCCAGAAGGTGTCGCCGTCCCCCGAGTGCGTGATCATCGCGAAGGTCCAGCGGGGGGTGTTCACCGCCGCCCGTCCCTGGGCGGCCGCCGCGCTGCGGGCGTCCTCCGCCCGCTTGCCGCCGGTACTGCTGCATCCCGCGAGGGTGACGCCGAGCGCCACCGCCACCGCGGTGCCCACCCAGGTCCGAAACCGTGCCACGAGGCCGTGCCCTCCTTGCCGTGCTCATACGTGCGAGTGGGGCGGGCAAGGCTCACCGTGGGTGACCACCGACGGCGACCTCACCTGCCCCAAAAGCCTCAGTATCGAACATGGGGACACTCCGGACGGCGGCGGGCCGCACTCCGCGTCCGCCTTGTCCGGACATTGCGACTAACGCGGCGTCAAGGAACGGGGCGCGGTCAGGACCGTACGAGCAGCTGGAACTCGAAGGAGTAGCGGCTCGGCCGGTAGATGTGGTCGCCGTACTCGACGGCACGGCCGGTGTCGTCGTACGTGGTGCGCCGCATGGTCAGCAGCGGGGCGCCCTCGGGCTCGGTGAGCCGCTCGGCCTCGGCGGCTGCGGCGCCGCGGGCGCCGATGGACTGGCGGGCGCTGTGCAGGGTGATCCCGGCGGCCCGCATCAGCCGGTACAGGCCGGTCGCCTCCAGCCGGCCGGTGTCCAGGTCGAGCAGGCCGGACGGCAGGTAGTTGGTCAGGTAGGCCATCGGCTCGCCGTGCGCCAGCCGCAGCCGCTCCACCCGGCACACCTCGGTGCCCTCGGCGACCGAGAGCGCGGCGGCGACCTCGGCGGAGGCCGGGACGATGGTGTTGACCAGCACCTTCGTCGCGGGGCGCTGGCCGGCCGACTCCAGGTCGTCGTAGAGGCTGCTGAGCTCCAGCGGGCGCTTGACCTGGCTGTGCACGACCTGGGTGCCGACACCGCGGCGACGCACCAGCAGGCCCTTGTCGACGAGCGACTGAATGGCCTGGCGGACGGTCGGACGGGACAGACCGAGCCGCGCCGCGAGCTCGATCTCGTTGCCGAGCAGGCTGCCGGGAGTGAGCGAGCCGTGCTCGATGGCCGCCTCCAGCTGCTGCGCGAGCTGGTAGTACAAGGGCACCGGAGAGCTCCGGTCCACCCTCAGGTCGAGCGGCACGGTCGGGTCCACATCTGGTTTCGGCACGGGCCCGAGCGTATCCCCGTGACGGGTTGACGGGAAGTTGTGTGGTCCGATTGTCCGGACATACGGATTGACAGCGCACCGGGTGCACCACCACCTTGTTCCCATGCGCATCGGGGTCATCGGTACGGGCCGCATCGGAACCATTCATGCGACCACGCTCAGCCGTCATCGCGAGGTCGGGTCGCTGATCCTCTCGGACGCCGACCCGGCGCGGGCGCAGGATCTGGCGCACCGCCTCGGGGAGACGGCGGCGCCCGGGGCGGACGAGATCTTCCGGTGGGGCGTGGACGCGGTGGTGATCACCACGGCGACCTCGGCGCACGCCGACCTGATCGGGCGGGCCGCGCGGTCCGGGCTCCCGGTCTTCTGCGAGAAGCCCATCGCCCTCGACCTGCCGGGCACCCTGCACGCCCTGGCGGAGGTGGAGCGGGCCGGGACGGTGTTGCAGATGGGCTTCCAGCGGCGCTTCGACAAGGGGTACGCGGGTGCCAGGGAGGCGGTGCGCTCGGGCCGGCTCGGGCGGCTGCACACCGTGCGGGCGCTGACCTCCGACCAGTCGCCGCCCCCGCCGGAGTGGCTGCCGCTGTCCGGCGGGCTGTTCCGAGACACGCTGATCCACGACTTCGACGTGCTGCGCTGGGTGACCGGGCGCGAGGTCGTCGACGTGTACGCGACCGGTTCGGACGCCGGGCCGGGCATGTTCCGCGAGGCCGGGGACGTGGACACCGGCGCGGCCCTGCTCACGCTGGACGACGGCACGCTCGCCACCACCACCGCAACCCGGCTGAACGGCGCCGGGTACGACGTGCGGATGGAGCTGTCCGGCGAGCGCGACACCGTCGTGGTGGGCCTGGACGACCGGACGCCGGTGGCCTCCACCGAGCCGACCGGACCGCCGCCCGCGGACAAGCCGTGGCCCGGTTTCCTGGAACGGTTCGGGCCCGCCTACGAGGCCGAGCTGTGCGCCTTCGTCGACGTGGTGCGCGGCGGGCTCGCCAACCCCTGCGACGGGCGCGAGGCGCTCCAGGCGCTGCGAATCGCGGAGGCCTGCGAGATCTCCCGGCACGAGCGGCGCCCGGTGGCGCTCACGGAGATCCCGGACACGGCCTAGGGGATCGCCCGGGCCGGCCGGGCAACCAGAGCGGGTCACGCCGGGTCCCCAGGCCCGTCGCGTGGGGACACCATGCCCGTTCCGCGCCAGGGAGCCGTCTGCGAAAAGCGATGTTCGACGGCACTCGCGCTGCCGCGACGACGGCGCCCGAGGAACGGCGGTGGAGCGGCGGACGACTTCGCCCTGCCCCTTCCGCCCGGCGCGGGCGGCATTCTGCGTGAGGTGCTCGATCCGACCGGTTCGCCCCTCGCGACGGCGGACGTCACCGTCACCGCCCTGGACACCCATCGCGTGGTCGCCCGCGGAACGACCGACCAGAGCGTGTCTCCTCGCCAGGTGGCCGGTTGACGCGCCGTGCCCGCGGCCCCGGCGGGTGCGGGCGCGCCGGCTACCAGCGCACCGGCAGGGTCCGCACCCCTCTCATCAGCGTGCCCGGCAGCCACTCGCCGTGCGGGCCGTCCAGGGCCAGGTCCGGGGCGCGCTCCAGGAGGGCGCGCAGGGCCGTGCGGCTCTCCAGGCGGGCCAGCGGCGCGCCCAGGCAGAAGTGGATGCCGTGGCCGAAGGCGAGGTGGCCGCGGTTGTCGCGGCGGATGTCGAAGCGGTCGGGCTCGGGGTAGCGGGCGCCGTCGCGGTCGGCGGCGGTGAGCCCGATCATCACCGCGTCGCCCTGGCCGATGGCGGTGCCGGCGATCTCCAGGGGCTCGGCCGCGTACCGGTACGTCGCATTCTCCACCGGGCCCTCCCAGCGCAGGATCTCCTCGACCGCGCCGTCCAGCAGGCTCGGATCGGCACGCAGGTCGGCGAGCTGGTCGGGGTGGGTGAGCAGGGCGAGCACGCCGTTGCCGATCAGGTTGACGGTGGTCTCGTGGCCGGCGATCAGCAGCACGTAGGCCATGCCGCGCAGTTCGTCGGCGGAGAGCCGGTCGCCGTCCTCGGCGGTGGTGCGGATCAGCTCGCTGAGCAGGTCGTCGCCCGGTCCCGCGCACCGCTTGTCCTCGATCAGCTCGCGCAGGTATCCGCCGAGTTCCACGAACGCGTCGTACTCGTTGCCCGGGCGGGCGGAGCCGACCACCTCGTTGGAGAGCTTCCGGAACCGGGCGCGGTCCAGCTCGGGGACGCCGAGCAGTTCGCTGATCACCGTGATCGGCAGGGGGTAGGCGAGGGCGTCGATGAGATCGGCGCGGCCCCGCGGCAGCATCTCGTCGAGCAGGCGGTCGGTGATCTCGCGGATCCGCGGCTCCAGGGCGGCCACCCGGCGGGCGGTGAACGCGCGCGTGATGAGCCCGCGCAGCCGGGTGTGCTGGGGCGGGTCGGTGACCAGCAGATACCTGCCGATCAGGTCCTCGTCGAGGAACGTGAAGCCGATCTTGCCGGTGTCCTTGACCAGCCGCGCGTCGGCCAGGGCGGCGCGGGCCTGGTCGTACCCGACGACCAGCCAGGTCTCGTGGTAGGCGTCGGGCAGCGGCCAGCGCACCCGGTGCACCGGGCCGCGCTCGCGCAGCCGTGCGTACACCGTGTGCGGGTCGCTGCGCAGAGCGTCGCCGTACACGCCGAGGTCGGTCACCTGCATGCCCACTCCCCCTTCAGGAGGTCCCCGAGGCCGTCCCGTACCCGGAGAACGACCGGGCCGCCCCGCCGGTGCCCCTATTCGTCGAGCAGTCCCGCGTCGTAGGCGAGCAGCGCGATCTGGACGCGGTTGTTCAGGCCGAGCTTGGCGAGGATGCGTGAGACGTGGGTCTTGACGGTGGCCACGCTCATGAACAGGACGGTGGCGATCTCGGCGTTGGCGAGGCCCCGGCCGACCCCGACGGCGACCTCGCGTTCGCGGTCGTTGAGGGCGGCGAGCCGGTCACGCGCGCGTGCCTGCCGGGTGTCGGCCCGGGTGCCCGCCGCGTGCCGCATCAGCTGGCGGGTGACGGCGGGCGACAGGACGGGGTCGCCGGCCGCGACCCGGCGCACGGCCTCCACGATCTCGGCGGGCGGGGTGTCCTTGAGGACGAACCCGGCGGCGCCCGCGCGCAGCGCGTGCAGCACCTGTTCGTCGGCGTGGAAGGTGGTCAGGACGACGACCTGCGGGGCGTCCGCACGCGCGCGCAGCCGCTCGGTGGCGGTGAGCCCGTCCACGGACGGCATGCGGATGTCCATCAGGACGACGTCCGGGCGGGTGCGGTCGACGAGCGCCTCGGCCTCGCCGCCGTCGGCGCACTCCCCGACGATCTCGATGTCCCCGGCCCCGCCCATCATCAGGGACAGACCCGCCCGCACCAGCGGGTCGTCGTCGACGAGCAGCACTCTGATCGTTGTCATGGCTCCAACGTAATCACGCGGGGACGACGGCAGGTGAGCGTCCGGTCGGCGGGCGTCGCCGGTCAGGCGGCGCCCCAGGGCAGCCAGGCCCGTACCTCGAAGCCGCCGTCGCCGGTGGCCCGGTGCGCCAGCCGGCCGCCGGCCAGCGTCGCACGTTCGGTCAGGCCGATCAGTCCCTGTCCGGAGCCCGGGACGTGCGGGACCTCGGCCTCCGGGGCGGGGTTGCGCACGGTGATGTCCAGGCCGTCTCCCGGGGCTCCGGTGACGCGCACGGTGACCTCGGTGCCGGGAGCGTGCTTGCGGGCGTTGGTGAGGCCCTCCTGGGCGATGCGGTAGGCGGTGCGGCCCACCGAGGCGGGGACGGCCGACGGGTCGCCCACGTGGGTGTCGAGGGTGACCTTCATGCCGGCCTGCCGGGACTCGCCGACGAGGGTGTCGAGGGCGGCGAGCGTGGGCTGCGGGCGGCCGCCGGCCTCGTCACCGTCGGCGGCGCGCAGGACTCCGATGATCTCGCGCAGGTCCTGGAGGGCCTCGTGGGCGCTCTCGCGGATCACCCCGGCGGCCCGGGCGATCTCCTCCCGGGGCGCGTCCGGCCGGAACTCCAGGGCTCCGGCGTGCACGCTCAGCAGGGTCAGCCGGTGGGCGAGGACGTCGTGCATCTCGCGGGCGATGGCCTCGCGGGCCAGCCGCTGGGCACGTTCCGCGCGCAGCCCGGCCTCGGTCTCGGCGCGCCGGGCCCGGTCGCGCAGGCTGACCATCAGCTGCCGCTTGGAGCGCACGAACATGCCGAGGCTGATGGTCAGCAGGGTGAAGAGCACGACCAGGACGACGACGGCCGGGTAGGGCAGGTCGGGGTCGGGGCGCAGCCAGTAGAAGAGCGGCACCAGCGCGAGGTCGGCACCGGCGATCCAGGCGACGTACCGGAACGGGCGGTGCACGGCGAGCGTGAACAGCGCCACCATGGCGGCGCCGCCCGCGGTGTCGGAGAGGAAGCCCACCGGGACCATGGCGATGGCCAGGCCCGTCGGCCAGCGGCGGCGCAGCCAGACCGCCGCGCAGGCCAGACCGCCGATCAACTGGTCGGCGACGGCGAGGCCGTGCGAGACGTTCGGGTCCTGCCGCATGGTGTTGGCGGCGGCCATGCCCAACAGCACGGCGAGCACGAAGCTGCTGAAGTCGACGAGCCAGTCCCGGGCCGTGCGCCTGGGGCGCCGGCCGGCCGGACCGGCGTCGGGTTCGAGTTCGTGGATCACGGCGGACGGGAAGAGCCACCGCCGCCGCTCGAACGTGTGTACCGAGATGTCACCGCTCACGGTCGACAAATCTACGCACGACCGGTCCGCGTCACCTCCCCGCGCACGAAATCACCGACCGAAGTCGGGCACGCGACGACTTTCGGCGCGTCACGCGCGCGTGACGGCGGACTTCCGGCGGCCACGGCTCACCTCGCGGCCGATGGCGTGGAGGGAGGCCGCGGGGCGAGAGTCGTGCCGTGAAACAGGTGCTGGAACTGCTCGGCTTCGTCGCTCTGGTCCAGGGGGTGCTGGGCCTGCTGCACGAGTTCACCCACTGGCACGGGGGACTCCTGCGGCGGCTCGGCTTCCTCGACGGTTACGGCGTCTACGCGAGCGTCGCGCTGGTCGTGCTGGCGATCGCGCTGTTCGCCGTCGCGGAGAGCCGGAGGTCCGGCTGAACGACGGACCCGGCCTCCGGCCGTCCGGTCACCCCGGCCGGGTGCAAGGCAGCCGTGCTCACTTTCGCACCACGCCCTGGTTGCGCCGCGGGCCGGGGCCGCCCTCCTGCTCGGGGCCCAGGTTCTCCTGGTGCAGGGCGCCGACGAGGTTTCCGCAGGCTTCGGCGCGGCTGACGCCGGCCGCCGTTTCACGGTCGGTCCGGGGCCGCCCAGGTCGGGGTCGACATGGTCGTGGAAACGGGGCGGAAGACCGCTGCCGAACCGACGCTCCCGGACGGCTCCCCATCCTGACGGAACGCTCTTCACACCCTCGCGTCACGTCACCCCGTGTGCGTCGAGAACAGTCCGCCCGTCGGCCCCTGCTTGTCGCCGCCCTGGGCCTTCTTCAGGGCGTTGGCGAGGCTCTCGATGGTCAGGGACTGCAGGATCACCCGGCCGTTGCCCTCCAGGGTGGCCAGGGACAGGCCCTCGCCGCCGAACACGGCGTTCATCAGGCCCTGGCGGTTGAGGCCGCCGACGCGCTGCACGCCGTACTGGATGCCCTCCTCGAAGGCGACGACACAGCCCGTGTCGACCTCGATACGGCCGCCGAAGTCGGCGGGGTTGAGATCGATGAAGTTGCCCGCGCCGGCGATGATCACGGTGCCCTGGCCGGTGAACTTCTCCAGGATGAAGCCCTCGCCGCCGCTCATGCCGGTGCGGCCGCCCTGGAAGGCGATGCCGAACTCGACGGTGGACTCGGCCGCCACGAAGGCGTCCTTCTCGGCGAACCACGCGCGCGTGCCGTTGAGTTCCAGGGCGCGCATCTCGCCGGGCAGCACGCCCGCGAAGCCGACCGTGCCCTCGCCGCCCTGCGCGCTGAAGTACTGGAACGCCATCGACTCGCCGGCGAGCATGCGCTGGCCGACCTGCATGGCGGTGCCCATGGCCTGGCGCAGCATGCCGCCCATGCCGCCGCCGCCCTGCTGCTGCCCGCCGCCGGGACCGCTGAGCCGGGTCTCCATGGTCACGTTCGTGGTCTTGAACAGGAACTTCCCGGCCTCGCAGTAGACGGTCTGGCCGGGGTGCAGGTTGACGACCGCCATCTGCATGGCGTTGCCGACGATCTCTTGCTGAAGGGTCACGGCAGAAGAACGTAGCCGACGGCCCCGCGGTTCCCTCCGCCCGCCCCGCCGGGCGGCGGGGCGGGCGGAGGCAGGGGGGTCAGGACAGCTCGCGGTGGAGCGCGGTCAGGGCCGCCGCGCCGGCCTCGGTCGGCGTGCCGAACAGCCGCAGCCGGGAGATCCCGCCGTCCGGGAAGATGTCCACGCGCGCGTGCGTGCCCACCGCCGGGGAGGTTAGGACAAAGCGGTGGTTCGTGTCCGGCTGGAGGCGAGTGCGCGGAAGGATCTCCCGCCACTCGCCGTCCTCGCCGTCGCGCACCGACACCGACGCCCAGCCGGCGCTGTTGCCCTTCAGGTACGCCGTGTCGATCTCGACCGCCCGGATCTCGGACTGGGCCGCCACCCGGTAGCGGATCCAGTCGTTGCCCTGGTCGCGGCGGCGGCGGGTCTCCCAGCCGTCGTCCATCTTGCGGGAGCGGCCCGGCTGGATGGTGTTGGTGGCCGGCGAGTAGAAGAGGTCGGAGGCGTCCTCGACGCGGCCGCCGTTCTCCAGCGCGAGCACGTCGAAGGTGCCGAGCACGCGGAGCCACTCGGGGTCCGGGACGACCTCGCCGTACACGCGCAGGCGGGCGATGCCGCCGTCGGGGTGCTGGTTGACGCGCAGGTGCGTGAAGCGCTGTTCGACGGAGACGGCGAAGCCGTTCGCCGCGTGGCCGCCGACCGGTGTGCGCGGGACCAGCGTCGTCCACTTCACGTCGTCGCCGAGGAGTTCCTCCGGGGACGGCGAGCCCGGCACCGACGTGCCCTCGACCGACACCGCCTGCGGGTAGTTGCCGCGGAAGTGGGCCGTGTCGACGACGATGCCGCGGACGACACCGGGGGCGCCGAGACGGACCAGCGCCCAGTCGTGGTCCTCGGCCGTCGGCCAGGGGTGGCCGGCCGAGGCGCCGCGGCGGCGGCGCGTCTCCCAGCCGTCCATGACCTTGCCCTTGTGCCCGAAGTGCTCGGGGTCGAACTCGGCCCGTCCCGGCACCAGCAGGTTCTCCCGCTGGGCGAAGAACTCGTCGTTGGCGGCGATGACCCCGGCGCCGAGCTGCCGGTCGGCGAGGTTCGCGTACCGGGTGAAGGGGAGGTCCGCGGTGCGGTAGTCGGCGTACGGGTCGCCGCCGGAGTAGGGGTGCGCGTCGCCGGTGAAGGTCGGGATCGCCGTCAAAGAAGGTCGTCCTCTCGGGTGTCGGCCGCTGCGGGAGCGGGCTCGGTCAGGGGGTGCGGGTCAGCAGGCGTCCCTTCGGGGCGGTGAACTCGCCGTCGGCGACGACGCGTTCACCGCGCAGCCAGGTCGATCTCACGACGCCGTACAGGGACTTGCCCGCGTACGCGGTGACCCGGTTGCGGTGCTGGAGCCCCGCCGGGTCCACGGTGAAGGTCTCGTCGGGCGCGAGGACGGCGAAGTCGGCGTCCAGGCCCGGGGCGATCGCGCCCTTGCGGTGGTCCAGGCCGACGAGCGCCGCCGTGCGGGCGGACATCCAGCGGACCACGTCCGCCAGGTCGTGGCCGCGCCTGCGGGCCTCGGTCCACACGGCGGGCAGGCTGAGCTGGAGGCCGGAGATGCCGCCCCACGCGGTCGCGAAGTCCGCGGTCTTCAGGTCGGCGGTCGAGGGCGAGTGGTCGGTGACCACGCAGTCGACGGTGCCGTCGGCCAGCGCCTGCCAGAGCAGGTCCTGGTTGGCCGACTCCCGGATGGGCGGGCAGCACTTGAACTCACTGGCCCCGTCGGGGACTTCCTCGGCGGTCAGGGTCAGGTAGTGCGGACACGTCTCCACGGTGATGCGGACGCCGTCCCGCTTGGCCTCGGCGATCAGCGGCAGCGCGTCCGAGGAGGACAGGTGCAGCACGTGCACGCGCGCGTCGAGGCGTTTCGCCTGGGCGATGAGCTGCGCGATCGCGGTGTCCTCGGCGTCCCGCGGCCGTGAGGCGAGGAAGTCGGCGTACCGGGGGCCGCCGTGCTGCGGGGCGGCGGCGAGGTGGCGCGGGTCCTCGGCGTGCACGATCAGCAGGCCGCCGAACGAGGTGATCTCCGCCAGGGACCGGGCCAGCTGCTCCTGGTCGAGGTGCGGGAACTCGTCGACGCCGGACGGGGACAGGAACGCCTTGAAGCCGAAGACGCCGGCCTCGTGCAGCGGGCGCAGGTCCTTGACGTTGCCGGGCAGCGCGCCGCCCCAGAAGCCGACGTCCATGTGGGCCTTGTCGGCGGCGACCTCCCGCTTGACGCGGAGGTTGTCGACCGTCGTGGTCGGCGGGAGGGAGTTGAGCGGCATGTCGACGAGGGTGGTGATGCCGCCGGCCGCCGCGGCGCGGGTCGCGGTCCAGAAGCCCTCCCACTCGGTACGGCCCGGGTCGTTCACGTGCACGTGGGTGTCGACCAGGCCGGGCAGCAGCACGTCGTCGCCGAGGTCCTCCAGGCGGGCACCCGCCGGTACGGGCGTGTCGTGCGGCAGTACGGCCGTGATCGTCCCGGCGGACACGGTGACCGCGGCGGCCCGTGTCCCCTCCGGGGTGATGACCCGCGTCGAGCGCAGTACCAGTTCAGCGTCGGACACCCGGACCCCTCTCTCTGCCGCCGTCTGCTTCCGGAAGGCGGGATGCGCATCCACGCCACGGAATTCAACGTTCTGTTGAAGAAGTCTTCACTCCCGCTCCGGCGGCGTCAAGGGCACACCGCTTCCCGGAACCCCGCGGGCGCGCCCCCTGGACCTTTCCACAAAGTGGAATTATCATTCCATCAGGCAGAACGTAGCTACGCACAAGCAGGGCGTCAACCGGCTGCCGGGTAGGCTTCAGCTCTTCTGCCCGGCCCGAAAGGCAGCCCCGAAAGGAACGCGCCGTGCCGACGTCCAGCGCCAGCACCACCGACTCCGCCAAGTCCGGCGGCGGCGGGGTCCAGTCCCTCGAGCGTGCCTTCGATCTGCTGGAGCGGATGGCGGACGCGGGCGGCGAGGTGGGCCTGAGCGAACTGTCCGCGAGCAGCGGGCTGCCCCTGCCGACGATCCACCGGCTGATGCGCACGCTGGTCGCCTGCGGCTACGTACGCCAGCAACCCAACCGGCGGTACGCGCTCGGGCCCCGGCTGATCCGGCTCGGCGAGTCGGCGTCCCGGCTGCTGGGCACCTGGGCGCGGCCGTACCTCGCCCGGCTGGTCGAGGAGACCGGCGAGACGGCGAACATGGCGCTGCTCGACGGCGACGAGATCGTGTACGTGGCGCAGGTGCCGTCGAAGCACTCGATGCGGATGTTCACCGAGGTGGGCCGGCGGGTGCTGCCGCACTCCACGGGCGTGGGGAAGGCCCTGCTGGCGGGCGTGCCGGACGCGGAGGTGCGGGCGCTGCTGGCGCGGACCGGGATGCCGGCCGCCACGGAGAGGACCATCACCACGCCGGAGGGGTTCCTGGCCGCCCTGGCGGAGGTGCGCGAGCTCGGGTACGCGGTCGACGACAGCGAGCAGGAGGTGGGGGTGCGCTGCCTCGCGGTGTCCGTGCCCGACTCGCCGACGGCCGCCGCCATCTCGATCTCCGGACCCGCCGGGCGGCTCACCGAGGCCGCGACCGGCAAGATCGTGCCGGTGCTGCAGCAGGTGGCCGTCGAACTGTCCCAGGCGCTGGTCAACTCAGGAGCCTGAGGCGCGCGGGCTCCGCGGGACCGCCGCGGGACCCGGGGGCCGGACGCGCACCACGGACCGGCGCGAGCCGCACCGCGGCCGGTCGCGGGAGGCCGACGCCGACCACACCGCGCGCGGTCGCCGCGGGCCGGCGAAGGTCACACCACAGCCGCCCGGCATACCCTCGCGGGCGTTCAGCGTCCCGGTGTCTCGCTGAAGAGGTCCACCGCCTGGCGCACGTCCGCCAGGCCGCGGGACAGGGCGCTCACCGACCCGATGGCTCCCGCGATCAGTAAGAGGGACCGACGCAGGCGCGGGATCTCCGGCAGGCCGCCCGTGGCCATCGCGGCGAGGGCGGCCAGCTCGTCCTCGGCTATCGCGCGGTCCGTGAACTCGGCCGGGTGCGCGGCCAGTTCACGGCGCAGCCGGGAGACCGCCGTCCGCAGTCCCGCCACCCTCGGATCCTCGTCACTGCCGGTCACTGGCCTCTGTCTCTGTCCCAAGCTCCGCAGCACAGCGCTCCCCCTCCCGCCCGTTGCCCCCTGACGGTGGCCGGGCCCCCCGGACGCCGGTCAGTAAACGCCTTCTTCAGCGCCGCGCGCTACAGCACGGACCGAAATTCAGCCCTGCGGAACCGGCCGCCCGCCCCGGCGTCGGGTATGCAGGACGCATGACGGACACGCATGACCAGATCGCCGGGCTGCTGCTGGCCGCCGGTGGGGG
The DNA here is from genome assembly GCF_044767465.1 of Streptomyces sp. NPDC101237. NCBI lineage: Bacteria > Bacillati > Actinomycetota > Actinomycetes > Kitasatosporales > Streptomycetaceae > Streptomyces > Streptomyces sp. NPDC101237. Next base: position 109,533 of record NZ_JBIWNY010000022.1, read on the forward strand.
CAGGAGGCTCGGCGGGCGGCCCAAGGCGCTCCTGGCGCACCACGGGCGGCCCCTGGTGGAACACGCGGTCGAGGTGCTGCGCGCGGGCGGCTGCGGGCCGGTGCACGTGGTGCTGGGGGCCGCCGCGGACGACGTGCGGGAGCGGGCGCGGCTGAGCGGCTGCGTGGTCGTGGACAACCCGGACTGGGCCCGGGGGATGGGTTCCTCGCTGCGGGTGGGCCTTGCCTCGCTCGCCGGGGCGGGGGTGCGGGCGGCGCTGGTGTCGCTGGTGGACCAGCCGGGGATCGGAAGCGAGGCGGTGGCCCGGGTACTCGGCGGGTTCCGGGACGAGGACTCGCTGGTGGCGGCCGCCTACGACGGCGTGCGCGGCCACCCCGTGCTGTTCGGCGTCCGGCACTGGCCGGAGATCGCCGCGAGCGCGACCGGGGACCGGGGCGCCCGCGCCTACCTCCAGGCCCACGAGGCGGAGATCGCGCTCGTGGAGTGCGCGGACGCGGCCGAGCCGTACGACATCGACACCGAGGCGGATCTGCGCCACCTTGCGTGAACGGGGTGGCACCGAGCGCCGCCTTGACTCGACCCGGAGAATCTCGACATCAACAGACCATTGAACTTCCACAATGAGGAAACTAGTATCCACTGCTCAGAAGCGCCCGTCCCTTGATCGGGTGCGCTTCGCTCTACCCGGAACGACTGGCACCCGGTGCCACCGCTGAAGGAAGTGACAGCTCATGTCCGCACCAGCGCCGTCTCCGCTGGCCATCGTCGACGCCGCGCCCCTGCCCCGGCAGGAGGAGGTGCTCACCGACGCGGCCCTCGCCTTCGTCGCCGAGCTGCACCGGCGGTTCTCACCGCGCCGCGCCGAACTCCTCGCCCGCAGGGCCGAACGCCGCGCCGAGATCGCCCGCACCTCCACCCTCGACTTCCTCCCGGAGACCGCCGCGATCCGCGCGGACGACTCCTGGCGGGTGGCCCCCTCCCCCGCGGCCCTGAACGACCGGCGGGTCGAGATCACCGGCCCCACCGACCGCAAGATGACCATCAACGCCCTCAACTCGGGCGCGAAGGTCTGGCTCGCGGACTTCGAGGACGCCTCGGCGCCGACCTGGGAGAACGTCGTCCTCGGTCAGCTGAACCTGATCGACGCCTACACCCGGAACATCGACTTCACCGACCCCGGCTCCGGCAAGTCGTACGCCCTGCGCCCTGCCGAGGAGCTGGCCACGGTGGTGATGCGGCCGCGCGGCTGGCACCTGGACGAGCGGCACGTCGAGGTCGACGGCGAGCAGGTGCCCGGCGCCTTCGTCGACTTCGGTCTCTACTTCTTCCACAACGCGAAGCGGCTGCTCGACCTCGGCAAGGGCCCCTACTTCTACCTGCCGAAGACCGAGTCGCACCTCGAAGCCCGGCTGTGGAACGACGTGTTCGTCTTCGCCCAGGACTACGTCGGCGTCCCGCAGGGCACCGTCCGCGCCACCGTGCTGATCGAGACCATCACGGCCGCCTACGAGATGGAGGAGATCCTCTACGAACTCCGCGACCACGCCTCGGGACTGAACGCGGGCCGCTGGGACTACCTGTTCTCCATCGTCAAGAACTTCCGTGACGGCGGGCCCCGGTTCGTCCTCCCGGACCGCAACGCGGTCACGATGACCGCCCCGTTCATGCGGGCGTACACCGAACTCCTCGTCCGCACCTGCCACAAGCGCGGGGCGCACGCGATCGGCGGCATGGCGGCCTTCATCCCGTCCCGGCGCGACCCCGAGGTCAACAAGGTGGCCTTCGAGAAGGTCCGCGCCGACAAGGACCGCGAGGCGAGCGACGGTTTCGACGGCTCCTGGGTCGCCCACCCCGACCTGGTGCCGATCGCCATGGAGTCCTTCGACCGGGTCCTCGGCGACCGGCCGAACCAGAAGGACCGGCTCCGCGAGGACGTCCGTGTCGAGGCCGCCGACCTGATCGCCGTCGACTCGCTGGACGCGAAGCCGACCTACCCCGGGCTCGTCAACGCCGTCCAGGTGGGCATCCGCTACATCGAGGCCTGGCTGCGCGGCCTGGGCGCGGTGGCCATCTTCAACCTCATGGAGGACGCGGCGACCGCGGAGATCTCCCGCTCGCAGATCTGGCAGTGGATCAACGCGGGCGTCGAGTTCGAGAACGGCGAGAAGGCCACACCGGAGCTGGCCCGCACGATCGCCGCCGGGGAACTCGACGCCATCCGCGGGGAGATCGGCGAGGAGGCCTTCGCGGCCGGCCACTGGCAGCAGGCGCACGACCTGCTGCTCACCGTCGCCCTCGACGACGACTACGCCGACTTCCTGACGCTGCCGGCCTACCGGCAGCTGCGCGGCTGACCCTCAGGGACTCATCCGTCCGAATGGCCCAGGGACTTCCCCGGGGCCACTCGGTCGCGTACGGCCCGCTTCACCGCCGTGGGCTCGGGAAAGCCCTGCTCCTTGCGGTCCCACACCACCTCGCCGTCCACCCGGACGACGAAGACACCGCCCGTGCCGGGCTTGAGGGACAGCTCGGTCAGGTCGGTCTCGAAGGTGGTCAGCAGTTCCTGGGCGAGCCAGGCGGCGCGCGGCAGCCAGCGGCACCGGGTGCAGTACTCGATCTCGACGCGACGGCTCTCGCTCATCCGAGATGCACCGACCAGTCCTGCCGGGCCGCCGGCTTGCCGTGCAGGTCGGGGACCTGCTTCAGCCAGGCCGGGCGTCCCCGCTGGGCTCTGGCCGCGCGGTCGGCGTCCTCGGCGGCGAGCTGGTCGCGGTCCGGGAAGTCGGTGGGCAGCCACTGCGCGGAGGCCCGGACCCGGGCCAGCAGATAGCCCACGTAGGCCTCGCGCATCTCGTCGGGCGTGCCGAAGTCGGTGAGCCAGGCGTCCGGGACCTCGGCGAGGATGTCCCTGAGCAGCCTCTCGGTCACCCTGGGCGCGAGTTCGGCGTCGGCGGCCGCGGTGTCGGGACCGAACCGGCCGAGGGCGTGGTGCCGGAAGTCGTAGGCCTTCTCGGGGGCCGAGGCGTCCCAGCGGTGGTGGAAGACGAGGGCGGCGCCGTGGTCGATGAGCCACAGGCGCGGGGGCGCGGTGCCGAACGTCGGCCAGACCATGAGGTTGGAGCTGTGCACGGTACGGTCGACGTTGACGGTGAGCGCGTCCAGCCAGACGATCCGGCCGGCCTCCAGCGGGTCCACCGGGAAGACCTCGGCGATCTGCGGGGTGAAGTCCTTCGCGCCGGGCAGGAAGTCCATCCCGAGGTTGATCCCGGCGCTGGCCGCGTGCAGTTCGCGCACCTCCTGGTGCGGCTCGTCGTCGGCGATCGCCGGGTCGAAGCGGACCAGGACCAGCTCGGGGAAGCGCAGTCCCAGGGCCCGCGCCAGCTCGCCCACGATCACCTCGGCGACCAGCGCCTTGCGGCCCTGCGCGGAGCCGGTGAACTTCACGACGTAGGTACCGAGGTCGTCGGCCTCGACGATGCCGGGCACGGAGCCGCCGGACCGCAGGGGTTCGACGTAGCGGGTCGCGGTCACCTCTCTCAGCATGTCCTCGGGCCACCCATCCCTTCGGCGTCACCGCCCCCCGGCGTGAAGAGACCATAGTAACCGAGGGTGACCGCGGGCGGAGGGTGCGATCAGGGCCGCTCCGGCTCCGGCGCGGCCAGCGGGTTCGGCAGCGGCAGGTACCGCGCGTCGGCGCCGTCCGCGCCGGTCCAGCGCAGCAGCAGGTTCGTCTTGCCGGGCAGGGTCGGCGAGGCGGCCAGGGCGCGCGCCTCCAGGAGTCCGTGCCGGGCCAGTTCCCGGCGGACCGCGGGCCACGGATCGAACCCGGGGCGGCGCTCGGCGAGCGCGGCGGCGACCTCGATCAGGTGGTTGACGACCAGGCAGTACACCAGCCGCTCCCACCCGGCGGCCCGCTCCACGTCGGCCAGCAGCTTGACGCCCTCGGCGTCCCGGTACAGCGCCTGCACCGGCATGCCGTCCGCGTCGACGGCCACCAGGGTGTTCTGCAGATGTGCCTCGAGGACGACGCCGTGGTCCGCGAAGGCCGTGAGCGCCGGGGGCACGACCGCGCGCAGGTACGCCCGCCACCAGGCCCCGGGGTCCGCCTGCGCGGCCGGCGGGCTGCCCTCGAAGCCCTCCACCAGGCCCGCCGCGAGCAGCGGGGTCGCGCCGGGCAGCAGCGAGCCGCGCAGCCCGTCCCGGACGACGACGGCCAGTTGCTCGAAGGCGAAGCGGGCGGTGCGGTAGCCGCGGTCGCCGAGCCAGGCCGCGGGCCCGTCCATCGCGGCGAAGGCGGCGGTCACGGCGGCGTTCGTGCGGCGCAGCCGGCGCAGGTCGTGCGCCCACAGCCGGCGGATGTCGTTGGTGATGCGGACGTCCAGGCTGAACTTCAGGAAGAGGTCGCGGGCCGGGTCGTACACCGTGCGGATCGCGGCCGTGGGCCAGACCTCGGCCCCGGTCCGCGCCAGCCGCACCAGCCGTCCGTCGGCGAAGGCCGCCGCCAGGTCCGGGCCGGCCAGGTCGAGCTGCCAGGGATGGGCGGGCAGCAGCCGGTAGCCCGGCGGTACGGCGGCCGCGGCGTCCAGCGCCGAGGTGTCGCCCTCGTCCACCACCTGGTCCTCGCGCACCCCGAGCAGCACCAGCGGGAACCGGGCGTGCGCCTCGGGCGCGTACGGCATCCAGGCGGTGACCGGGCCGCCGCCGCGCGCCTTCGGGGCAGGGTGGTAGGGATGGCCGGTGATGAGGGACTGCTCCGAGCGCAGGTACGGGTCGTCGGGCGCCGTCGCCCGTGCGCGTGCCGTGAGCAGCGCGGCGACCGCGTCCCTGCTGTCGATCATCTCGGCGGGCAGGTCGCCGTTGGAGAGCCCGGTGTGCGCGCGCAGTTCCTCGGCGACGAGTTTCACCAGCTCGGTGTGGCCGATGCGGTGCCAGCGGCCGGCCGCGTACACCTCGGGCGCGGCCGGCCGGCGCGCGCCGCGCACCCGCAGCAGCCGGCCGCCGCCGGGCAGCCGGTAGACGCGGGCCTCGCCCCGCCCGGCGTCCGGGAGCGGCTCGGCCACCTCCCGGAGCAGGCAGTTGAGCAGGGGCGCGGCGGCGTACGCGTCGGCGCGCTCGCCGACGCGGTCGCTGGAGAGGTCGAGATCCACGCGTTCCATTCGTTCGCTACGTCCACACAGTCCGATCCTGATCAGTATGTCTGTCGTAGACAGCCATCATGACCGCCGCACCGCGTTCCGAGGAGCCTTCCCGTGCACCGTCCCTCCCCCATCGAGACACAGCTCGCCACGGAGCTGGCCGAGGCGCGGCCGGACCTGGTGTCCCGGTACACGGCCGAGCTGCCCGGGGCGCGGGCGGCGGTGCTGACCCGGCTGTGGCGGGCGCTGGCGCACGAGCCGCTGCCGTGGGTGACGCGCCGGGTGCGCGGCGCGCACAGCCTGGCGCTGCGGCTGGCCGACGGACGCGCGCTGCACGGCCCGCACGCGGACCCGTACGCCACCGCCGCGTACGTGAGGGCGGTACGGCTGAACGGGGTGCCGTACGACGATCCGGCGCGGCTGATGACCGATCTGGGGTGGCCGCACTCGGCGGGGTTCGCGGCCGAGCTCGGGCACAGCGCTGCCTCGCTGGCCCTGTCGCGGGCGGACCGGGAGGCGGCCGGCGAGGAGTGGCCCGGGCAGGACTGGGAGTGGGAGCAGCGGGTGGTGGACGGGCATCCCTTCCATCCCAACTGCCGTTCCCGGCCCGGTTTCTCGGTGGCGGACCAGCTCGCGTACGGGCCGGAGCACCGGCCGGCGGTACGGCTGGAGACGGTTCCGGTGGCGGCCGGGGAGTGCCTGGTGACCGGCGACTGGCCGGACGAACTCCGCGACGGAAAAAGGCTGTTGATCCCTGTGCACCCCTGGCAGACGGCCCATGTCCTCAAGGGCGGCCCCGGCGAGCCCTGGCGCACCGCGCATCCGCTGATGTCCCTGCGCACCCTCGCGCTCCCCGGCGGAACGCACGTGAAGACCGCGCTCAGCGCCCGGCTGACCTCGTCCGTCCGGGACATCTCGGCGTACTCGGTCGAGGCGGCCGCGACCCTGTCGTCGTTCGCCTCCGACCTGGCGGCGCGCACGGACGGCCTCCTGCACGTCACTCGCACCCTGGGCGCGGCGAGCGCCGACTCGCCCGACCTGGCGGCGGTGCTGCGCGAGTCGCCCGAGGCGTACGCGGGGCCGGGCGAGCGGGTCCTGCCGGTGGCCGCCCTGACCACCACCGGCCTGCCCGGCTCGCCCGCCTGGCTGGCCGGGTTCACCCGGCTCGCGCTGACCGTGGGACTGCGGCTGCTGGATCTGGGCGTGGCTCTGGAGGCGCACGGCCAGAACCTCCTGGTGGTGCTCTCCGGCACCGGGGCGCCGCTCCGGCTCGTCTACCGCGACCTGGCCGACATCCGGCTCAGCCCGGCCCGTCTGACCCGGCACGGCATCACCCCGCCCGAGCTGACGGGACGCCTGGTCACGGACGACGAAACGATGCTGCGCCGCAAGCTGTTCGGCTCCCTGGTCGCGGGCGCCCTGGCGGGCACGGCGGGCTCCGGGCCGGCGCTCGCGGCCGCGCTGGACACGGCCGTACGGGACCTCCCGGCTACCGCCGACCTGACGGCCCTCCTCGAAGGTCCGCTGCCCGCGAAGGCGTTGACGCTGATGCGGCTGTCGCCGGAGACGCCCGGGGACCGGTGGGCGGCGCTGCCGAATCCGCTGGCGGCGGTGGGCTGAACGCCCACCTCCCGGCCGGCCACCCGCCGTTGGCCCGCCGGCCGCTCGCGTTTCGCCGTCCGGTCCTCGTTTTGGAGCCCGGCGCCTCTGATCAATAGGATCCGCCGATGATCAGAACACAACGGACGGCGGCGGGAGTCTGCGCTCTGCTCGCCGCCCTGGCGGCCGGGATCGCGTTCCCCGCCGGAGCGGCCGCCGACGAGACGGACGAGACCGGCCAGGCCGCTCCCAAGGTGGAGCTGGTGCTGGACGTCAGCGGTTCCATGCGGACGGCGGACATCGACGGCGGGACGCGGATGGCCGCGGCCAAGCAGGCGTTCAACGACGTCCTGGACGCCACGCCCGAGGGGGTCCAGCTCGGCATCCGCACGCTCGGCGCCAACTACGCCGGAAACGACAAGAAGACCGGCTGCAAGGACACCGCGCAGCTCTATCCGGTCAGCACCCTGGACCGTACGGAGGCCAAGACCGCCGTCGCCACGCTCGCGCCGACCGGGTGGACCCCCATCGGCCCCGCGCTGCTCAAGGCGGCCGACGATCTCCAGGGCGGCTCCGGTACCCGCCGTATCGTCCTGATCAGCGACGGCGAGGACACCTGCCAGCCGCTGGACCCGTGCGAGGTGGCCCGCGAGATCGCCGCCAAGGGCGTCGGGCTGACCATCGACACCCTCGGCCTGGTACCGGACGCCAAGACCCGGGACCAGCTGAGCTGCATCGCGGACGCGACCGGCGGCACCTACACCTCCGTACAGCACAAGGAGGAACTGACCGACCGGGTCGGCCAGTTGGTGGACCGGGCCGCCGATCCGGTGGTGACGCCGGTGGCCACCGACGGCAGCGGGCAGTGCTCCTCGGCGCCCGCGCTGAAGTCCGGGCTGTACACCGACCGCGAGGAGTTCGGGCAGCAGCGCTGGTACAAGGTCGACGTCAACCCCGGCCAGGAGCTGCGGGCTTCGGTCAGCGTCGCCGCCGACCGGGCCGTCAACCCGGACTACGGCGTGCTGTTGCGCGCGGTGACCGTGCACGGACGCGAGATAGTGCGGGGCGAGGCGTCAGGCACCGGCCGCACCGACGTCATCTCGACCGGCCTGCGGTACCCGAAGGCCGAGAGCGACGACGAGGAGGACACCACCCCGGAGACCGTCTGCCTCCAGGTGACCAACTCCTTCTCGGCCGCGGCCGGCGTGAAGACCAGCCCGGGCCTGCCCGTCGAGCTGACGGTGGACGTCGTGGACGGGCCGTCGAAGGCGTCCGACGTCGCCTCCTTCGGTCTCGGCCGCGGCTGGTGGCTGCTCGGCGCGCTCGTGCTGACCGGCTTCCTGGCGGGTCTGGTGTGGGGCTGGGTGTCGCGCTGGCGGGTAGCGGTCTGGAGGACCAACTGATGTCGATCACACGTGTGCTGAGCGCCGCCCTGCTGGCGGTCGGGCTGGCCGCCGGTCCGGCCGTCGCCGACGACGCCTCGCCCTCCCCGAGCGCCTCCGAGGACGGCGGCGCGCCCACCCAGGCGGGCACGTCCTTCCGTACCGCGACCGAGCTCGACCAGGGTCAGCGGGCCACCGCGAGCGGATCGACGGGCGACTACCTGTACTGGTCGTTCCCCGCCGACGCGGGACAGCGTCCCGACGTCAAGGCGACGGTGAAGCTGCCCGACTCGCACGGGACGCAGACCTGGCAGCTCGACGTGTACGACGGTCTGCGGCGCCGCCAGGCCTGCCAGTACGGCGCGGCGACCCGCACGGCCCCGCAGGGCGCCGCGACGGTGGAGCTGGCGTGCGTGATGCGTACCGTCCGCGCCTGGTCGGAGCCCTGGGCCAACGACCCGCTGCCCGGCACGTACTACGTCCGGCTGACCGTGGTGGACCTCGGCAACGCGGACCTCGGCCAGCCGGTGAGCACCGAGGTCCGGGTGGACTCCAAGGACATCGGCGGCGCGGCGGCGGTGGACGGCTCGCTGGCGAAGCCGCTGGTGCCGGGCATCGCGGTGAGCGCGGAGAAGAGCGGCGACGGCAAGGCCGCCGTGCTCTCCAGCTTCGGTTCCAACGACGGCTGGTCCTCCGGCTGGTGGACCGACCGCTGGGTGTGGACCGGCATCGGCGGCATACTGGCCGCCCTCGCGGGCATCGGCGGATACGCGCTGACCCGCGGAGCGGGCCGTCCGCGCCAGGTGCCGCCGGGCGCCTGATCCGTCATGTCCCGTCGGCCGGGCCCCCGTTCGCGGGGGCCCGGCCGTCGTCCCGGACCTCCCGCAGTCTCTTGGCCGGCGGGCCGTCACCGGTCACCGTCACCCGTCCGGCCCGTACCGCGTCCGCGAGGGTCAGCTCCCCGCGGGCCAGCGCCGCGCCCGTCGCGGTGTCGAGCAGGAGCCGCGCGTCGGGCTCGCGGGGCGCGGGTCCGTCGCCGTACACCGGGCCGTCCTCCGCTCCCGCGTACAGGTGGAACTCCCCTTCACCGAGCCGGATCTCGACCAGCCCCTCGCCGTCCAGGGCCCGCAGCAGCGGCAGCGCGAACCAGTGCGCGCGGACCGCGTCGGTGGGCCGGCGCTCGCCCAGCTCGGGCTCGCCCCACCGCCCCAGCGCCTGGATCACCGGGAGCAACGCACGTCCGCGTTCGGTGAGTTCGTACACGTACGCCGCGGCGGGCGGAGGCAGCCGCCGCCGGGTGGCGACGTGGTCCCGCTCCATGTCCTTCAGCCGGGAGGCGAGGACGTCCGTGCTGACCCCCGGCAGATCCGCGTGCAGGTCCGTGTAGCGGCGGGGACCGGCCAGCAGCTCCCGGACGATCAGCAGGGTCCAGCGGTCGCCGACGACGTCGAGGGCACGGGCCGCGGAGCAGAACTGGTCGTAGCTTCGGCGAGGTGACATGCGGCGCAGTCTAGACAAGATGTTGGACTTTCCAAGCTGCCACTTGGTAAAACCAAGCAACACGAGTTTCCGGAGGGGCGCATGGAGTTCCGGCAGTCCAACAAGCTCAGCGAGGTCTGTTACGAGATCCGCGGACCGGTGATCGAGCACGCCAACGCGCTGGAGGAGGCGGGCCACAGCGTGCTCCGCCTGAACACCGGCAACCCCGCCCTGTTCGGCTTCGAGGCGCCGGAGGAGATCCTCCAGGACATGATCCGGATGCTCCCGCAGGCCCACGGCTACACCGACTCGCGCGGCATCCTCTCCGCCCGCCGGGCGGTGGCCCAGCGCTACCAGGCCCTCGGCCTGGGGGTGGACGTCGACGACGTCTTCCTCGGCAACGGCGTCTCGGAGCTGGTCTCCATGGCCGTACAGGCGCTGGTCGAGGACGGCGACGAGATCCTGATCCCCGCCCCCGACTTCCCCCTGTGGACCGCGGTGACCACCCTGGCCGGCGGCAAGGCCGTGCACTACCTCTGCGACGAGCAGGCCGACTGGTACCCGGACCTCGCCGACATGGAGGCGAAGATCACGGACCGCACCAAGGCCGTGGTCGTCATCAACCCCAACAACCCGACCGGCGCCGTCTATCCGAAGGAGATCGTCGAGGGCGTCCTCGACCTGGCGCGCCGGCACGGCCTGATGGTCTTCGCCGACGAGATCTACGACCAGATCCTGTACGACGACGCCGTCCACCACTCGGCCGCGGCCCTCGCACCCGACCTCGTGGTCCTCACCTTCTGCGGCCTGTCCAAGACCTACCGGGTGGCCGGCTTCCGCTCGGGCTGGCTCGTCGTCACCGGCCCCAGGCAGCACGCGAAGGACTACCTGGAGGGCCTCACCATGCTGGCCTCCATGCGTCTGTGCGCCAACGCGCCCGCCCAGTACGCCATCCAGGCCGCGCTCGGCGGCCGCCAGTCCATCCGCGAACTCACCGCCCCCGGCGGCCGGCTGCACGAACAGCGTTCGGTGGCCTGGGAGAAGCTCAACGAGATCCCCGGCGTCAGCTGCGTCAAGCCCAAGGGCGCCCTGTACGCCTTCCCGCGCCTGGATCCCAAGGTCCACCGGATCCACGACGACGAGCGGTTCGTCCTTGACCTGCTCCTCCAGGAGAAGATCCAGGTCGTACAGGGCACCGGCTTCAACTGGCCCGCGCCGGACCACTTCCGCATCCTCACCCTCCCGCACGCGGACGACCTGGAGACCGCGATCGGCCGGATCGGGCGGTTCCTGAGCGGGTACCGGCAGTAGAGCCGGGCCGGACCGTGCGCGGACCGTACGACGCGGGTATCCCCTCCCCATGACCCAGCGCCCGCTGCTCCTCCTCGACGTCGACGGACCCCTCAACCCGTTCCGGGCCCGGCTGCTGCGGCACCGCGGCTACGTGACCCACCGGCTGCGCCCGGCGGCCTGGGCCGCCCGCCAGCGGCCCGGCTCGCGCGGGCTCCGCCGCGGGCTGCGGGTGCGGCTGCATCCGGGGCACGGGGCCCGGCTGCTCGCGCTCCCCTACGAGCTGGCCTGGGCCACCACCTGGACGCACGAGGCCAACGAGCTGATCGGACCGGCCGTCGGACTGCCCGAACTGCCCGTCATCGAGTGGCCCGAGCCGTTCGCGAAGGATCCGGACGGGCTGTACTGGAAGACGCGGACCGTGGTGGCCTGGGCGGCGGGGCGGCCGTTCGTGTGGGTGGACGACATGGTCACCGACCTGGACGTCCGCCATGTCGCCGAGCACCACGAGGGCCCCGCGTTGCTCCTTCCGGTCGACGCGCGCCACGGTCTGCGGGCGCGTGAGTTCGCCGAACTGGAACGCTGGGCTCATAGCCTCTGACGTATGGCTGATGTCTTTCTCGTCCGGCACGGTGAGACCGAGTGGTCGCGGTCCGGACGGCACACCGGATGGACCGACCTGCCCCTCACCGAGCACGGGCGGGAGGAGGCACGGCGGCTGGCTCCGCTGATCCGCTCGCAGCACGTCGGAGCCGCCTTCGTCAGCCCGCTCCAGCGGGCCCGCCAGACCGCAGAACTGATCGGCGCGCCCGACGCCAGCGTCGACGCCGACCTGCGGGAGTGGGACTACGGCGGCTACGAGGGCGTGACCACCGAGGAGATCCAGCGCACCCGGCCGGGCTGGTTCCTCTTCACCGACGGGGTGGCGCCCGGTCCGCCGGAGCATCCGGGCGAGACGCCGGAGGAGGTCGGCGCGCGGGCCGACCGGATGCTGGCCCGCGTCGACGCGGCCCTCGCCGGGACGCAGGGAGGCGTGCTGCTGGTCGCTCACGGCCACTTCCTGCGCGTCCTGACCGCCCGGCGCCTGGGCCTGCCGCCCGCCGACGGCGCCCTGTTCCGGCTGGAGACCGGCACCCTGAGCCGGCTCGGCACGGAACACGGCCGTCCGGTGATCGCGGGCTGGAACATCCGGCCGGGCGAGCCGGACCGTTGACCGGGCCGGCGGCGTTCGGCCGGTCGGGTGTCAGTGCGCGGTCGTACCCTTCGCGGAACGGACCGGGACGCGTCCGCGGGGACCGACACCGAGGAGGAGCACACCGTGACCAGAGCTCCCTCCGCCGCGCAGCGGCGGGTCATCGACGCCGCCGACCCGGTCAGCGGGCGGCTGCGGGGTACGCGTGCGCAGTTGGCGGCGCTGGTGTCGCGGGGGCTCGCCTTCCGGCATCCGCGGCCTCCGCACGACCACTTCCTGACGCCCGCGGGACATCGGCTGCGCGCCGAGGACACGGCGGCTCCGGCCGAGGGCACGGCGGCGCGGCCCGGTACGGCGGCTTCGGCAGAGGAGGACCGGGTGTTCGCGGCACGGGTCGGCGGCGAGGAGGACGCCGTCGACGGGCCCGCTCGCGCGCGTGAGGTGCACAGCGCCTGGCAGGGGCTCCTGGAACTGCGCCGGATGACCAACCGCGACGGTGCCACGGACCGGCCGTGCGACTGGGAGCGCACGCACCTGGTGCGGGCCGCCGCCCTGGCCCTGGAGGCGTCGGGGCAGCCGCCCGAGGGTCCGGCGACGGCCGGGTACCGGGTGCGGGCGACCCCGCAGCCCGAGGCGGTCGCCGTGTACGCCCCGGCGGGCGAGCCGCTGCGGGCCTGCGCGGCCGCCCTGGAGCGGGCCGGCTGGCAGACCGGCGAGTACACGGAGCCCAGGACCCGGACCCGCCATCTGCTGGCCTCGCCGCGCCGGGTCTGACGGCGACGCCCGTCAGGCGTCGAGCAGTTCGGGCCGGTGCTCGGCGTCGTAGGCGGCCCGCGCCCGCGCGACGTGACCGCGGTTGCGCTCGGCCCAGTCGGTGAGCCGGCGCAGCGTCTCGTGCAGTTCCAGGGCGACCGGCGTGAGTCCGTACTCCACCTTCGGGGGCACGGTCGGGTGCACCGTGCGGGTGACCAGGCCGTCGCGCTCCAGGTTGCGCAGGGTCAGGGTCAGCATCCGGCGGCTGATGCCCTCGATCCCGCGCTCCAGCTCGGTGAACCGGAGGGGACCGCGCGAGGCCGCGACCAGGATCTGGACGCTCCACTTGCCGGCGACCCGGTCGAGCACCTCACGGACCCGGCAGGTGTCCGCGTCGACGGCCTGGACGCTCGCACCGGTGTTCCTCTGGGACATCTGGCTGCCTCCTCACGTCTCCCCCGATGCTCACCCACCATGAACCTGCCAGGTGAGGGCCGCGGCGACCGCGGAGGCCGGAGGCCGTGGCGGTCACGACCGGACCACCGACGCCGGCACCGGCGGCCCCGGTGGCACCCCACGAACATACCCCCGCCGGACGCGCCCCGCCGTTCCGCGCGCGGCGCCGGGGGCCGGCCGGGCGCCGGCCGGGGCGGCCGGGCAGGCGGCCCCGCTCGCCGCTGTCACGGCGCGGCCGGGGCACCTCGGCCGGCGCCGGTGACGCGGGCGGTCAGGGGATCGACCGCGGCGCGACGAGCGGTACCGCTCCCGGGGTCTCGGGGGCTTCCGGTGCCGTGCCCGGCGCCTGCGCGCGCCGCCCGCCCAGGTGGTTGAAGACGAGGTTGAGCAGGACGGCCGCCACGCAGCCCGTGGAGATGCCCGAGTCCAGGACGATCCGGGCGGTCTCCGGGAAGGCGTGGTAGAAGTCCGGCGCGGTGATCGGGACGAGGCCGACCGCGAGCGACACGGCCACGACCAGCACGTTCTCGTCCCGTTCCAGTCCGGCCCTGACCAGGGTCTGGATGCCGCTGGCCGCCACCGAACCGAAGAGCACCACGCCCGCGCCGCCGAGCACCGGCCGCGGTACGACGGCGATCAGCGCGGCGGCCGCCGGGCACAGGCCCATCAGCACCAGGAAGCCGCCGCCGGCCGCGACCACGAACCGGCTGCGGATCCGGGTCATCGCCACCAGGCCGATGTTCTGGGCGAAGGCGCTGCACATGAACCCGTTGAAGAGCGGGCTGATCGCCGAGCCCAGGGTGTCGGCGCGCAGCCCGGCCGCGATCGTCCGCTCGTCCGCGGGCCGTTCGACGATCTCGCCGAGTGCGAGCATGTCCGCGGTCGACTCGGTCATCGAGACGACCATCACCACGCACATGGACAGGATCGCCGCGACGTGGAACTGCGGGGCGCCGAAGTGGAACGGGGTCGGGAAGCCGACGACGTCCGCGTCCGCGACCGGGCCGAAGTCGGTGAGGCCGAAGGGCAGTGCGAGGACCGTGCCGGCGACCAGGCCGATCAGCACGGCGATCTGCTTGACGAAGCCCCGGGTGAGGCGGCGCAGCAGCAGGACCAGGAGCAGGGTCGCCCCGGCCAGGCCGAGGTACTCGGCCCGGCCGTAGTCGTGCGCCGCCGGATCGGGGCCCTGCGCCCAGCCGAAGGCCACCGGGAGCAGCGAGACGCCGATCAGGGTGATGACGGTGCCGGTGACGACGGGCGGGAAGAAGCGGACGGCCTTGCTGAAGAAGGGGGCGGCGAGGAAGCCGAGGAGTCCGGCGACGATCACCGCGCCGAAGATGACCGGCAGCGCGTCGGACCGGTCGTGGGTGGAGGCGGCGATCGCGGTCATCGGGGCGACCCCGGCGAAGGTGACGCCGTTGACGAAGGGCAGCCGGGCACCGATCTTCCAGATGCCGAGGGTCTGCAGGAAGGTGGCGAGGCCCGCGGTGAAGAGGCAGGCGCCGGTCAGGAAGGTCAGTTCGGTGCCGGTCAGGCCGATGGCCGCGCCGACGATCAGGGGCGGGGCGACGACTCCGGCGTACATGGCGGCCACGTGCTGGAGGCCCGTGGTGGCCATTCTCAGCGGCGGGAGTTTCTCGTCGACGGGGTGCGAGGACACGGCGGCTCTCCTCCGGTCGGGTACGCGTCGGCTCTGACGCGGGTTTCAGGGAGGTGCGTGTGGGTCATGAGGGGGGCCTCCCGCCCGGACGGGACCGAGCGTGGGGAGGGACCGACGCGGACGGGTGACCGTTCCCGGGCGCGCGCGAGGAAGCACGCGCCCGGGAGACGGCCGCCATGGACCCCGATGGGGTCCACGGCTGCCGGTCAGGAGCCGTCCCTCCTGACCGGAGCTGGATTGCCGTACCTGAAGTGCCGTACGGGAAGCAGGGGTTACCGGTGGGCGAGCTGGGCGAGGCGCTGGGCCTCGGACCGGGTGGAGCGCGCGATCGCGTCCTCGTCGACGTGCAGCAGGCGGCCCGCCTCGACGATCTGACGGCCGTTCACGAAGGAGGCCGTGACCGGGGCCGCCGCGCCGAAGACGAGGGCGGTGACCGGGTCCGCGATGGAGGCGTGGGCGAGGGTGTCCAGCTTCCAGAGCACCAGGTCGGCGAGCTTGCCGGGTTCCAGCGAGCCGGTCTGGGCCGCCCGGCCGAGGACCTGGGCGCCGCCGTAGGTGCCGAGGCGCAGCGCCTGGCGGGCGTTCAGGGCGGCCTCCCGGTGTGCGCCGAGGCGGTTGATCAGCAGCGCGTTGCGCAGTTCGGTGTGGAGTTCGCCGGACTCGTTGGACGCGGTGCCGTCGACGCCGAGGCCGACCGGGACGCCGGCGGCGAGCATGTCGGGGACGCGGGCGATGCCGGCCGCGAGGCGGGCGTTGGACGACGGGCAGTGGGCGACACCGGTCTTCGTGCGGGCGAAGGCGGCGATGTCGGAGTCGTTCATGTGGACGCAGTGCGCCATCCACACGTCCTCGCCGAGCCAGCCGGTGGACTCGAAGTAGTCGGTGGGGCCCATCCCGAACAGCTCCTTGCAGAACTGCTCCTCCTCGACGGTCTCCGAGCCGTGGGTGTGCAGCCGTACTCCGAGGCGGCGGGCCAGCTCGGCGCCCTGGCGCAGGAGTTCGGTGGAGACGGAGAAGGGCGAGCAGGGCGCGACGGCGACCTGGGTCATCGCGTCGAAGGAGGCGTCGTGGTGTTCCTCGACGGTCGCCTCGGTGGCGGCGAGGGCGCCGTCGAGGGTCTCGACGGCGAAGTCCGGGGGCAGGCCGCCGTCCTTCTCGCTGCGGTCCATGGAGCCGCGGGCGAGGGTGAAGCGGACGCCCGTCTCGCGGGCGGCGCGGATGATCGCGCCGGAGAGGTCGCCGGAACCCCGCGGGTAGACGTAGTGGTGGTCCATCGCGGTGGTGACACCGCCGCGGGCCATCATCGCGAGCGAGCCCTGGGCGGCCGCGTACACCATCGGCTCGTCGATGCGCGCCCAGGTCGGGTACAGGGCGACCAGCCAGTCGAAGAGGTTGTGGTCGGTGGCCAGGCCCCGGGTGATCCACTGGTAGTAGTGGTGGTGGGTGTTGACCAGGCCGGGCGTCACCAGGTGGCCGGTGGCGTCGATCCGGCGTACGACGTTCTCCAGGTCCTCCGGGGCCCTGCCCGCGCCGAGCGACTCGATGCGGTGGCCGGCCATGACGACGTACCCGCTCGCGTACTCGGTGTCCTGGGCGTCGACGGTCGCGATCGAACAGTTCTCGATGACGATGCGCCGGTCTGCTGCCATGATTCGTCCTTTTCGCTCAGTGGACTGGTGGTGAGGGCACGGCAGGACCCCGGGGATTTGAGTGCCGCGGCCGGGACGCAGGGCGCCGTCGGCCGCGGGTGCCGAGAAGGTGGGCCGGTCAGAGGTTGGTGAGGTCCACCGGGATCTTCGCCGTGCAGCCGTCCCGCAGGACGGTCGCCTCGATCAGGCCGTAGGGCCGGTCGGCGGCGTAGTAGACCTCGTTGTCGTTCGTGAGGCCGAACGGCTCCAGGTCGACGAGGAAGTGGTGCTTGTTGGGCAGCGAGAAGCGGACCTCGTCGATCTCACCGCGGTGGTTGATGATCCGCGAGCCCATCTGGTACAGCGTCTGCTGGAGCGAGAGGGAGTAGGTCTCGGCGAAGGCCTGGAGCATGTGCTTCCTGGTCTGCTCGTAGGACTTCTCCCAGTTCGGCGTCTTCTGCTCGTCGTCGGTCCAGTTGAACCGCCAGCGGGCGGCGACCTGGGTGGCGAGGATGCGGTCGTAGGCCTCGGGCAGGGTCGTGTACTTGTCCTTGACGAAGCCCCAGAACTCGGAGTTCGTCGAGTTCATCACGACCAGGTCCTTGAGGCCCGAGATCACCTCCCACGACTCGCCGTCGTAGGTGATCTGGGTCAGCCGGGTCTCCTGGCCCTTCCTGACGAACGAGTGCTTGACCTCGTCGGCGCCGATGAACCGGGAGTTGGCGTCGGCGGCCGCGATGCGCTCCCAGGCGTACTCCTCGATCCGGATCCGGGCCGTCCGGATCGGTTCCTGGCTGGTCACGAAGTGCCGGGCCAGGTGGACGCCGAACTGCTCGGCCGACTCGATGCCGTACTCCTTGGCGAACGCGTACACCGTGTTCTTCGTGGTGTCGGTCGGCAGGACGTTGGCGTTGGAGCCGGAGTAGTGGACCTCGTCCATGTCGCCGGAGAGCGACACCGACACGTTCAGGTCCTTGATGTGGTGGGTGGCACCGTCCCGCGTGATCTTTACGACCCGGTTCTCGGCCTTGCCGTACTGGTTCTGTCCCAGGATGGTGGGCATGTAGCTAGCTCCCTCGGTAAACGGAGTAGCCGAACGGGTTGAGCAGCAGCGGTACGTGGTAGTGCTCGCCGGGCTTGACGGCGAAGGTGATCGCTACCTCTGGGAAGAACGCACCGCTGTCCCGATTCGCGGGGGCGTCCTGCTGCGCATCGGCTTGCTTCTTCTCGAAATACGGCTCCACGGCGAAGTCGAGCCGTACGTGGGTGGTCCCCTCCGGCAGCGCCGGGAGGTCCTTGCACCGGCCGTCCGCGTCGGTCGCGCCGCCGCCGAGGGCGCGCCACGGGGCATCGCGGTCCGGGCGGGCGGACAGCCGGACGGCGACGGCCTCGGCGGGACGGCCGAGCGAGGTGTCCAGGATGTGGGTGGACACGGAGGCGGTGGTGCGGGTGCTCATGGTGTCAGGCGTCCTCTGCGACGAGTCGGGCGAGCCGGATGCGGTTGATCCTGCCCAGTTCGGTGCGGACGATCTCGCGCTCCCGCTCGGGCGCGTTGGCGATCCGCTCCTTGACCGCGTCCCGCATCTCCTCGGCGCTGCGGCCGGTGGCGCAGATCAGGAAGACGTGGCCGAACCTCTCCTGGTACGCCAGGTTGAGTTCGAGCATCTCGGCCCTGAGCGCCTCGGCGGCGCCGGCCATGCCGGACTGTTCGCGGGCCGAGGTCGGGTCACCGGGCTCGGGGCGGCCGATCGGCGGGTGGCCGGCCATGGCCTCCGCCAGGTCGGCGGTGCCCAGCCCGGCCGTGGCCGCGTCACTGGCGGAGTACAGGGCCTCGGCGGAGGCGTAGGGGCGGGCGGCGAGCAGGCGCCGGGCCCATGCGGTGGAGGCGCACGCCTCGTGGAGGACGGCGCGTGCCGCGTGCTCCTCCAGGTCGTTGAACCGGGCCAGACCCGGGGGCGGGGAAGTCGACGTCACGGGAGCCTCCGTGGCCGTGGGCGGCCTTCGTGCTGAACGGGCTGCCGTCAGCTAACGCCCTCCGGAACCCGGCGTCAACACTTTGTTGAAAATTCCGCGTAACAACGCCTCGGGGCCGCCGCAAAGACTCCTGGGATGCCGGTCAGCTCTCCTTGTCGCGGTTGAGGTAGTTGTAGACGGTGAAGCGGCTGACGCCCAGCGCGCCCGCGACGGTCTCCACCCCGTGCCGTACCGAGAAGGCACCCCGCGCCTCCAGTATGCGCACGACCTCCTGCTTAGCCTTGCGGTCCAGGTCGGCCAGCGGCTTGCCCCGCTTGCGCTCCATGGCGGCCAGGATGTGGTCGAGCGAGTCGGCGAGCTGGGGCAGCCGCACCGCGACCACGTCGACGCCCGCCCAGGCCAGCACGACGTCGTCGGCGCCGGCCTCGTCGGGCGGGAGCATCTCCCCGCCCATGGCGTCGACCAGCGGCTTCACGGCCGTGATGAACGGCTCGTCGGCGTTCGCGGTCACTGGTCGCCGTCCTCCCCCACCACGTTGACCTGGAGCGAGATCCGGGTGGCCCCGGCCTCCAGGGTCCTGCGCAGCAGCGCGTCGACGGCGGTGAGCACGGCGTCGGCACCGCCCTCGGCCGTGTTGCCGAACGGCCCGACGTCCACAGCGTCCAGCCGGGCGCCCTCGACGACCTCGCGGGCGACCAGCGCGTGCGCGGGTGCCTCGTCCAGATCGAAGGGCTCGGTCGTGAACTCCACTCTCAATCGCATAGTGCCCCCAGAAAACGTGCCTGACCCGCGCTTCGGCCGACCGCCGCACAGCGGCGACGGGCCCCTGCCCCGCCAGTTCCACCACGACGGAGCCGCTGCGCCCGCCACGAGGCGACCCTAGCCGACCCGGACACCCCCGCGCCCGGCCCCCGCACCCCGCCGGGACGGCCTCAGGCCCGCTCGAACGTGCCGTACATCGTCGCCCGCGCGATCGCGTGGCTGAACAGCAGGAAGTCCATGGCGGCCGGGGTCGAGGACGCGGACACCCCGAGTTCGTCGAGGCCGACGGCGTGGACCACGAGGAAGTAGCGGTCCGGGCCGTTGCCCGGCGGCGTCGCCGGGCCGAGGTACCCGCGGTGGCCGGCGTCGTTGGCCAGCGTCTTCGCGGGGCTGGGCAGGTCCCTGCCGTCTCCGGCCCCGGCCGGCAGCTCGGTCACGGAGGCCGGCAGGTCGGCCACCGCCCAGTGCCAGAAACCGGAGGCGGTCGGCACGTCGGGGTCGAACATCGCGACCGTGAAACTCCGCGTCCCCTCGGGAAATCCGGACCAGCTCAGCTGCGGCGAGACGTCCATCCCGCCCGCTCCCAGGATGCCGCTCACCTGTTCGCGGGCCAGCCGGCCGCCGTCGGCGAGGGACTCCGAGGTCACCGAGAAGGTGCTGATCTCCGGCATGAAATCGTACGGACCGTAGGGCTTGATCATGGCAATCCCTCGCAGGGGCCGGATGGTTGCGCGCGGGCGGCGGGTGATTCCCGCTTTTCGGGCCTTCTTCACTCTCCGGACCTTCGATCATGCACCACCCGCGCGACCCCCCGCACCGCGTACGGGCCCCCTGCCGCCCTGATTTGCCCGTCCTGTACAGGCCGTCCAGAATTGACGGACAGGTCTGTACGAAAGCGAGGCCGCCTCATGCGGATGCGCGCAGCTCGTATGCACGGATACCGGCAACCGCTCAGCATCGACGAGGTTCCGGTGCCCGATCCGGGCCCGGAGGAGATCCTGCTGAAAGTCGCCGCGACCGGCATGTGCCGGAGCGACTACCAGCTTCTCGACGGCTATTTCGAGGGCCCGTTCCCGGTGGACCTCCCCTACATCCCCGGCCACGAGGTGACGGGCCGGGTCGCGGGGCTGGGCAGCGCCGTGCCGAAGTCGGTGGGCTACTCGGAAGGCGACATGGTGGTCGTCAACCCCAGCTGGGGCGACGGCACCTGCCGGCAGTGCCGCGAGGGCAACGAGAACCTGTGCAGCGGCAACGGCAGGTGGGTCGGGTTCGGCCCGCCCGGCGGCTTCGCCGAGTACATGGCGGTGGAGTGCCGGCACGCGATCCCGGTCTCGGAGGACGCGGCGAAGTTCCCGCAGTTCCTCGCCCCGATGACGGACGCGGGCATGACCCCCTACCGCGGGATGAAGAAGCTCCGGGACGCGGGCAAGCTGGGGCCGGGCCGCACGGTCGCGGTCACCGGCATCGGCGGTCTCGGCAGTTACGCGATCCAGTACGCGAAGCTGCTGGGCGGCGGCGCGACGGTGGTGGCCTTCGCGCGCAGCGACGGCAAGCTGGACGTGGCCAGGGAGAACGGCGCGGACTACGGGATCAACGTCAGGGACAAGTCCGCCGAGGCCGTCCGGGACGAGCTGGAGAGCCTGACCGGCCGCCGGACGGTGCACGCCGTCCTGGACTGCGTCGGCAGCGAGGCGTCCGTGTCCATGGGGTTCGACCTGCTGGGTCCGGAGGGTGCGCTGGCGGCCGTGGGCCTGATGAGCGACCGCGTGGAGCACCGCCAGTTCCCCTTCGTCGGTACGGAGTTGTCGTATCTCGGTTCCTTCTGGGGCAACCACCTGGACCTCGTCGAGGTGCTGTCGCTCGCCGAGGCCGGGCTCGTCACGCACCACGTCACCGAGGTCGGACTCGACGACATCAACGAGAACCTGGAGGCTCTCGGCCGCGGCGACGTGGTCGGACGCCAGGTCATCGTCTTCGACTGATCCCGGCCTCCACACGGCTCAGCCGCGCTTGCGCAGGAAGCTCCGCAGCCGGCGCTCCGGCCAGGTGTTGATCACGTCGTCCGGGGTGAGCCAGCCGCGCTGGGCCGTGCCGACGCCGTAGCGCATGACGTCCAGTTCCGGGACGGCGTGCGCGTCGCTGTTCACGGCGAACTTCACGCCGTACCGCCGGGCCCGCAGGATGTCCTCGTCGCGCAGGTCCAGGCGGTGCGGATGGGCGTTGATCTCCAGGGCCGTGCCGGTGCGGGCGCAGGCGGCGAAGACCGCGTCGAGGTCCGCGTCGATGCCGGGCCGCTTGCCGATGAGGCGGGTGGTGGGGTGCCCGATGATGTGCACGTGAGGGTTCTCGCAGGCCCGCACCAGGCGGCGGGTCAGGGCGTCGCGGCTCTGGTTGAAGTGCGAGTGGACCGAGGCCACGCACAGGTCGAACCCGGCGAGGAAGTCCTCCGGCCAGTCCACCCCGCCCTCGGGGCCGATGTTCAGCTCGGTGCCGTGCAGCAGCCGCAGCCCGCCGCGCCGGCCCTTGGTCGGGAAGGTGCCGTCCAGCTCGCGCACCCGCTCCCGCTGGGCCAGCATCCGCTCGTCCGTCATACGCTGCATGGCCAGGTCGGGCGCGTGGTCGGTGATCGCGTAGTAGGCGTAGCCGCGTCGGGCCGCCGCGGCCGCCATCTCCTCCAGCGGGGCCAGCCCGTCGGTGAGGTCGGTGTGGGTGTGCAGGTCGCCGCGGAGGTCGGCCTCGGTGACCAGCTCCGGCAGTTCGCCGCGCAGCCCCGCCTCGATCTCGCCGCGGTCCTCGCGCAGCGGCGGGGGGATCCAGGGCAGGCCGAGGCGCCCGTACACCTCCTCCTCGGTCTCGGAGACGATCTTCTCGCCGGTCTCGACGTCGAAGAGCCCGTACTCGGAGAGCTTGAGCTTGTGGTGCACGGCCCGTTCCCGGGTGCGGATGTTGTGGGCCTTGGACCCGGTGAAGTACTGGAGCGCCGCACCCCAGGAGTCCGGGGGCACGACCCGCAGGTCGACGTCGAGCCCCTTGTCGGTGCGCACCGAGGTCTTGGTCCCGCCCTGCCCGATGATCTCGGTGACGTACGGCAGCGCGGTGAACGCCCGCATGACCGGTGCCGACTTCTCGGCCGCGACGAGGATGTCGATGTCGCCGATCGTCTCGCGGAACCGGCGCAGTGAGCCGGCGTAGGCGCACTTCTCGCAGCCGGCCACCGCGGACAGCGCCGCGACGATGCTCTCCGCCAGCTCCATGGCGACGTCGATCCGCACCCGGCCGCCGGCCGCCCGGAGCAGCTCGATGCCGTGCAGGATGTTCTCCTCGGTCCGGGGCCCGAAGCCCTTGAGGTCGCGCAGCCGCTCCTGGCGGATGGCGTCGGCGAGTTCCTCGACCGAGGAGACGCCCAGCTCCTCGTAGACCGCGAGGGCCTTCTTCGGACCGAGGGTGGGGATGGCGGTCAGCCGCCGCACCCCGTCGGGGATCCTGGCCCGCAGCTCCTCCACGGCGGAGACGGCGCCGCTGTCGACGTACTCCTGCACCTTCTGCGCGATCGACTTCCCGACGTTCGGGATGTCCTGGAGCCCCTTGAGGCCGAGCGTGGCGACGTCGGCGTGGTGTCCGCCGACCGCGCGGGCGGCCTTCTCGTAGACCCGCGCCTTGAAGGCGTCGCCACCGGTGATGGAGATCAGGTCCGCGTACTCCTGAAGCAGCGCGGCGACCTCGTCGTTGGTCCGTGCCATGTCTTCAGGGTAGGGCGCGGGTTTTGCGCGGGCGCTCTTGACAGGTCTCCCCGGTCACCGGCAGTCTTCCGTTAAGCAGAAAGCAACTTCCGCAATACGGAAACATAGACCACCGAAGGGAGCGCCGGCCCCATGCCAGGTCTCGAATCGAGCGCGGCCGCAGAGCAGCGCTTCACCGTCAACCTGTCGATCCTCTTCACGGAACTCCCGCTCCTGGAGCGCCCCGCGGCCGCCGCCGCGGCCGGCTTCGGGGCGGTCGAGCTGTGGTGGCCCTGGGTCGACTCCCCCACTCCCGAGCGGTCCGAACTGGACGCGCTGAAGGGCGCGATCGAGGACGCGGGCGTACGGCTGACGGGCCTGAACCTCTACGCCGGACAGCTGCCCGGCCCCGACCGGGGCGCCCTGTCGGTCCCGGGCGCGGAGTCGGAGCGGTTTCGCGCCAACGTCGAGGTGGCGGCCGGCTTCGCGGGGTCGCTCGGCTGCACCGCCCTCAACGCGCTGTACGGCAACCGCGTCGACGGCGTGGACCCGGCCGAGCAGGACGCGCTGGCCCTGGAGAACCTGGTCCTCGCGGCCCGCGCCGCCGACCGGATCGGCGGGGTGGTCCTGATCGAGACCCTCAACCGGCCCGAGTCGCCGCGGTACCCGCTGGTGAGCGCGGAGGCCGGCGTCGCGGTCGTCGACAAGGTCAACGAGGCCACCGGACTCGGCAACACCCGCTTCCTCATGGACCTCTACCACCTGTCCATGAACGGCGAGGACCTGCCGTCGGTGATCGAGAGGTACACCGCCAGGACCGGCCACGTGCAGATCGCCGACAACCCCGGCCGCGGCGCCCCGGGCACGGGCTCGCTCCCGCTGCGGGAACTGCTCGGCCTGCTGGCGAAGGCCGGTTACGACGGCCCGGTGGGCCTGGAGTACAAGCCGGGCGACCGCCCGAGCGCCGAGGCCTTCGACTGGCTCCCACCCGAGGCGCGCGCCGCCCGCTGAACCCCCCGACTTCGCAGCGCAGTTGAGAAAGGCATCCCCATCATGAGCACCCCCTCCTCGGAATCCTCCCGCCCGGCGATCGCCTGGATCGGCCTCGGCATCATGGGCTCGCCCATGTCCGAGAACCTGGTCAAGGCGGGTTACGACGTCACCGGCTTCACCCTGGAGAAGGAGAAGCTGGACCGGCTGGCGGCGGCCGGCGGCACGGCCGCGCCCTCCCTCGCCGACGCCGTGCGCGACGCCGACGTGATCATCACGATGGTCCCGGCGTCGCCGCAGGTCGAGGCCATCGCCTACGGCCCCGACGGCATCCTGGAGAACGCGAGGTCCGGCGCCCTCCTGATCGACATGTCGTCCATCACCCCGCAGACCTCCGTCGACCTGGCGAAGGCGGCACGCGACAAGGGCATCCGGGTCCTGGACGCGCCGGTGTCCGGCGGCGAGGCCGGTGCCGTCGAGGCCGTCCTGTCCATCATGGTCGGCGGCGAGCAGGCCGACTTCGACGCCGCGAAGCCGATCTTCGAGGCGCTGGGCAGGACCATCGTGCTGTGCGGTCCGCACGGCTCCGGCCAGACCGTGAAGGCCGCCAACCAGCTGATCGTCGCCGTGAACATCCAGGCGTGCGCCGAGGCCGTGGTCTTCCTGGAGAAGTCCGGCGTCGACCTGACGGCGGCGCTGGACGTGCTGAACGGCGGCCTGGCCGGGTCCACCGTGCTGACGCGGAAGAAGGACAACTTCCTCGGCCGCGACTTCCGGCCCGGCTTCCGGATCGACCTGCACCACAAGGACATGGGCATCGTCACCGACGCGGCCCGCAACGTCGGCGCGGCCCTGCCGGTCGGTGCCGTGGTGGCCCAGCTGGTCGCCTCCCTGCGCGCCCAGGGCGACGGCGGCCTGGACCACTCCGCGCTGCTGCGCGCCGTGGAGCGCCTCTCCGGCGCCCAGGTCTGAGCACCGTCCCATGACTTCCGGGCGGTGCCGTCGCTGACACCTGTCCTGTCGCGCCCAGGCGCCGGCACCGCCCGGAAACCACTTCAACAAACTGTTGACGCCTCAGCCGACCCGCTCCTAGGCTCCACGAAGCGGAAATTAATTTCCGCTGACACCCGCACGGAAGGTCCACGATGTCGAAGCGCGTGCTCACCACCGAGTCCGGCGCCCCGGTCGCCGACAACCAGAACTCCGCCTCCGCCGGCGCCGGCGGCCCTCTGCTTCTGCAGGACCAGCACCTCCTGGAGAAGCTCGCGCGCTTCAACCGCGAGCGGATCCCGGAGCGCGTGGTGCACGCCCGTGGCAGCGGCGCGTACGGCCACTTCGAAGTGACCGACGACGTCACCGGCTTCACGCACGCCGACTTCCTGAGCACCGTCGGCAGGCGCACCGAGGTCTTCCTGCGCTTCTCCACGGTCGCCGACTCCCTCGGCGGCGCCGACGCCGTCCGCGACCCGCGCGGGTTCGCCGTCAAGTTCTACACGGCCGAGGGCAATTACGACCTCGTCGGGAACAACACCCCGGTGTTCTTCATCAAGGACCCGCTGAAGTTCCCCGACTTCATCCACTCGCAGAAGCGGGACCCGTTCACGGGCCGCCAGGAGCCCGACAACGTCTGGGACTTCTGGGCGCACTCCCCCGAGGCCACCCACCAGGTGACCTGGCTGATGGGCGACCGGGGCATCCCGGCGTCGTACCGCCACATGAACGGCTACGGTTCGCACACCTACCAGTGGACGAACGCCGAGGGCGCGGCCTTCTTCGTCAAGTACCACTTCAAGACCAACCAGGGCGTGCGCAGTCTGAGCGCCGAGCAGGCGGCGGAGCTCGCGGGCAAGGACCCCAACTCGCACCAGACCGACCTGCTCCAGGCCATCGAGCGGGGCGTCAACCCGTCCTGGACCCTCCACGTCCAGATCATGCCGGCGGCCGAGGCGGCGGACTACCGCTTCAACCCGTTCGACCTGACCAAGGTGTGGCCGCACCGGGACTACCCGCTCCAGCGGGTGGGCCGCCTGGTCCTCGACCGCAACCCGGACAACGTCTTCGCCGAGGTCGAGCAGGCCGCGTTCTCCCCGAACAACTTCGTGCCGGGCATCGGCCCGTCCCCGGACAAGATGCTGCAGGGCCGCCTGTTCGCCTACGCGGACGCGCACCGCTACCGCCTGGGCGTCAACCACACCCTGCTCGCCGTCAACGCCCCGAAGGCGACGACCGCGCGGAACTACGGCCGGGACGGGCTCATGGCCGTCAACGGGCAGGGCCGGCACGCCAAGAACTACGAGCCGAACTCGTACGGCGGTCCGGTGGAGACCGGCCGTCCGCAGGCGGCGCCGCTGGCCGTCACCGGCCACACCGGCACCCACGAGGCCCCCGCGCACCCCAAGGACGACGACTTCCACCAGGCGGGCGAGCTGTACCGGCTGATGTCCGGGGAGGAGAAGCGGCGTCTGGTCGCGAACATCGCCGGCGGCCTCTCGCAGGTCTCCCGCGACGACGTGATCGAGAAGAACCTGGCCCACTTCCACGCCGCCGACCCCGAGTACGGCAAGCGCGTGGAGGAGGCGGTCCGCGCCCTGCGCGAGGACTGACCCGGACGGCCCGCGCACGACCGGACGGCCCGGATGAGGGGTGGCCGGACGGTGGTGCGCGGGCGTGGCACGGACCGCGGCGGCGTGCGAGCCAGTGCGGTGGTGAAGGAACGGAACGCCCTTCTCGACCTGAGGGAAGGCCGTCCGGCTCCGTCGCACCCGCCGCGGTCCCCGCCGTGACGAACCCCGTCCGGCGGCGCGAACGACCTGTCGCGCCCGGCCTCGCGCCGTCGGACGGTCACCACGGAAGAACACTTTTGCCGAGCGCCGGAGCGCCGGACGCGGAACAGCCCGCGTCCCGCGTTACCGGCGCTTCGGCGTGCGCATCCGCCGCGGCCGCAGCACGCTGAAGGCATGACTGCGCACCCACCGGCCGAGTTCCCTCGCATCGTCGTGCACGCTCCCGCCCTGGACGGCTCCCGCCGGGTCACCGAGGGGGACGTGACCCTGGGCCTGGCCTCGCATCTCGACGACGTGGTCGAGATCCTGCGGATGGCCGACCTGGACCGCATCGAGGTCGAGGAGAGCGACCTCATCGAATGGCAGGGCGGCGGTCCTGACGACTGGCCGGGACTGACCGAGAACCCCGAAAGCCCGTGAACCCCGGCAAAGCGGATGGCGATTCCTCAAATCAAGCTCTGAATTATGTTCAGCACGCTTCGGCAGCACCGGTCGTGGGGCATATTCACTGCACACGGAGGCCGCCGGCACGGGGGCGGCGGCCCCCGTGCCACCTACAACACGCAGCGGGCGGCCCATCCGTGTGGACGGGCCGCCCGCTGCGGCGTGCGGCGGCTCAGGCCTTCAGCGTCCTGAGGGACGTCGGGGCGTGGCCGGGCTCGGTCGCGATCTCCTCGAACTCGACGACGTTGCCGATGTCGTTGGTGGTCGACATCGAGATGTTGGTGACCCGTTCCAGGATCGCCTCGACGACCACCGGCACCCGGTGCTCCTGGGCCAGCTTCTTGGCCTGCTCGAAGGCCGCGCCCAGCTCGTTCGGG
This sequence comes from Streptomyces sp. NPDC101237, assembly GCF_044767465.1. Classification (NCBI taxonomy): domain Bacteria; kingdom Bacillati; phylum Actinomycetota; class Actinomycetes; order Kitasatosporales; family Streptomycetaceae; genus Streptomyces; species Streptomyces sp. NPDC101237. Next base: position 137,156 of record NZ_JBIWNY010000022.1, read on the forward strand.
TCGGTCACCCGGATCGCCTTGCAGCCCAGGCCCTCGGCGACCTTGACGTGGTCGACGCCGTAGACGCCCAGCTCGGGCGAGTTGATGTTCTCGAACTCCAGGCTGACCTGGAAGTCGATGTCGAACGCCCGCTGGGCCTGGCGGATCAGGCCCAGGTAGGAGTTGTTGACGAGGACGTGCACGTAGGGAATCTTGTGCTGCGCGCCGACCGCCAGCTCCTCCAGCATGAACTGGAAGTCGTAGTCGCCGGAGAGGGCGACGACGGAGGCCTCCGGGTCGGCCTTGGCCACGCCGAGGGCGGCCGGGATCGTCCAACCGAGCGGGCCCGCCTGACCGCAGTTGATCCAGTGCCGCGGCCTGAAGACGTGCAGCATCTGGGCGCCGGCGATCTGCGAGAGGCCGATCGTGGAGACGTACCGGGTCTCCGGTCCGAACGCCTTGTTCATCTCCTCGTAGACGCGCTGCGGCTTGATCGGGATGTCGTCGAAGTGGGTGCGGCGCTGGAGGGTCGCCTTCTTCTCCTGGGCCGCGGCGGCCCACTCGCTCCGGTCGGGCAGCCGGCCCGCCGCCTTCGCCTCCCGCGCCGCGGCCACGAAGAGTTCCAGCGCCGCCTTGGCGTCGGAGGCGATGCCGTAGTCCGGGGCGAAGATCCTGCCGATCTGGGTGGGTTCGACGTCGACGTGCACGAACGTCCGTCCGGCGGTGTAGACGTCCAGCTTGCCGGTGTGGCGGTTGGCCCACCGGTTGCCGATGCCGAGGACGAAGTCGGACTCCAGGAAGGTCGCGTTGCCGTAGCGGTGCGAGGTCTGCAGGCCCACCATGCCGGCGTTCAGCTCGTGGTCGTCGGGGAGCACGCCCCAGCCCATCAGGGTCGGGACGACCGGGACGCCGGTCAGCTCGGCGAACTCCACCAGCAGGTCGGCGGCGTCGGCGTTGATGACCCCGCCGCCCGCGACGATCAGCGGCCGGCGCGACGCGTTCAGCAGGCCGATCGCCTTCTCGATCTGGGCGCGGGTCGCGGCCGGCTTGTAGACCGGCAGCGGCTCGTAGGTCTCCGGGTCGAACTCGATCTCGGTGAGCTGGACGTCGATCGGCAGGTCGATCAGGACCGGGCCGGGGCGTCCGGAGCGCATCAGGTGGAAGGCCTGCTGGAAGACGCCGGGGACCTGGCCCGCCTCCAGCACGGTGACGGCCATCTTCGTCACCGGCGCCGCGATCGAGGCGATGTCGACGGCCTGGAAGTCCTCCTTGTGGATCACCGCGGTCGGGGCCTGGCCGGTGACGCACAGGATCGGGACGGAGTCGCCGGTGGCCGAGTACAGGCCGGTGATCATGTCGGTGCCGGCCGGGCCGGAGGTGCCGATGCAGACGCCGATGTTGCCGGGGCTGGTCCGGGTGTAGCCCTCGGCCATGTGCGAGGCGCCCTCGACGTGGCGGGCGAGGGTGTGGTCGATGCCTCCGGAGGCCTTGAGCGCCGCGTAGAACGGATTGATCGCCGCGCCCGGCACCCCGAACGCGGCGCTGACGCCCTCGCGCTTGAGGATCTCAACTGCCGCGCGGGCAGCGGTCATTCGAGCCATGGAGTACTCCTGCTTCGGCTGTCGGATGCCTGCTCCCGTCGCGCCCCCCGGTGAGCAAATTCCGTATCATGGAAAACAACTTCTACGATCTGGAATCAATGTAGGTGGGGCGACGAACGTCGTCAAGGGACGGACAACCGCGCCCCGGCGGGAGCACCACGGGACGGCCGAACGGTCACGACGCAGTGGGTGGGGCCATGTCCGAGAGCGTGCCGGTGCGCTGTCCGGCCTGCCGGCGCGAGCACGTCTACGTCGCGCCGTCCTACCCGTGCGCCTGCGGCGCCCCGGTCACGTCGTCCCTCGACGGGAGCACCGCGCCTGGGACGAGGAGTGGGTGACCGTGAGCTGCGGCTCCTGCGGACGCCGGGACCAGTGGCCGCAGCCGGAACTGGGCTGTGCCTGCGGGGCGTTGCTGCGCGCGCCGGTCGCGGGCCCCGCTCCGTGCCCGGGTCCCCGCCGGTACCCGAGCCCCGTCCGCCGTTCCGGCCGGTCACGCTCCGCACCGCCCGTGACGCGGTCACCGCCGCCGCGCTCTGGCTGCGCCGGCTCGGCCACCGGGACGTGCGCGAGCGGGCCGACGCGCTGGGCGTGCCGCTGTTCGTCCTGGACCTCACGGGCACGCCGCAGCCGGTCAACGGTCCCGCGGGCACGTGGGAGGGGCCGTGAGGCACGCACGGCCCGCCGTCGCTACACGGAGCGGTACTGCTCCCGCAGCTCGATCTTCCGCACCTTGCCCGACACCGTCATCGGGAAGGTCTCCAGGATCTGGACGCGGCTGGGCGCCTTGTAGTGGGCGAGTCGGCCCGCGCAGAAGGCGCGCAGATCCTCCAGGGTCGGCGGGTCGGCCGGGTCGTGCGGGATGACACAGGCCAGGACCTCCTCGCCGTAGCGCTCGTGCGGCACCCCGACGACCTGGACGTCACGGACCTTGGGGTGGGCGTAGAGGAACTCCTCGATCTCGCGCGGGTAGATGTTCTCGCCGCCCCGGATGATCATGTCCTTGATCCGGCCGACGATCTCGACGTACCCGTCGTCGCGCATCACCGCCAGGTCGCCGGTGTGCATCCAGCGTCCGGCGTCGACGGCCTCGGCGGTCTTCTCCGGCTCGTTCCAGTAGCCGAGCATCACGCTGTAGCCGCGGGTGCACAGCTCGCCCGCCGCGCCCCGGGGCAGGGTGACGCCGGTCGCCGGGTCGACGACCTTGACCTCCAGGTGCGGCAGGACCCGGCCGACCGTGCCGGTGCGGTGCTCCAGGTCGTCGTCGATACGGGTCTGCAGGGACACCGGGCTGGTCTCGGTCATGCCGTAGCAGATGGAGACCTCGGCCATGTGCATCTCGGCGACCACCCGCTTCATCACCTCGACCGGGCAGGGCGAGCCCGCCATGATGCCGGTGCGCAGCGACGACAGGTCGTAGGAGGCGAAATCGGGGAGGTTCAGCTCCGCGATGAACATGGTGGGTACGCCGTACAGCGAGGTGCAGCGCTCCTGGCGTACCGCCTCCAGGGTGGCCCTGGGGTCGAAGGACGGGGCCGGGATGACGACGCAGGCGCCGTGCGAGGTGGCCGCCAGGTTGCCCATCACCATGCCGAAGCAGTGGTAGAACGGCACCGGGACGCAGATCCGGTCCTGCTCGGTGTAGGAGACCAACTCCCCGACGAAGTAGCCGTTGTTGAGGATGTTGTGGTGGGAGAGCGTGGCCCCCTTCGGGAACCCGGTGGTGCCCGAGGTGTACTGGATGTTGATGGCGTCGTCGCAGGACAGTTCCGCCGCGCGCGCCTCCAGTTCGGCGGCCCGGCCGGCCCCGGCCCGTGCGATCAGCGCGTCCCAGCCCGGATCCCCGATGTACACGGTCTCCCGCAGCTCCGGGCACCTGCCCCGCACCTCCTCCACCATCGCCCGGTAGTCGCTGCTCTTGTGGCTGACCGAGGCGAACAGCAGGCGGATCCCGGCCTGGTTGAGGACGTACTCGACCTCGTGGGTGCGGTAGGCCGGGTTGATGTTGACCATGACGGCGCCGATGCGGGCGGTGGCGTACTGCACCAGCATCCACTCGGCGCAGTTGACCGCCCAGATGCCCACCCGGTCGCCCTTGGCGATCCCGCTCGCCAGCAGGGCGCCGGCCAGTTCGTCGACGTCGGCGCCGAACTTGCGGTAGGTCCAGCGCCGTCCGGACGGCACGTCGACGAGTGCCTCGCGGTCCGGCCAGGCGGCGACGGCCCTGCCGAGGTCGGCCCCGATGGTGTCGCCGAGCAGCGCGGTCCCGCTCGTGCCGTGGGCGTACGAGGTGCTCACCGGAAGTCCTCCTCGCGGTACTCGCCGGTGGTCCCGGCCGCCGTCATCTCGCGCAGTTCGATCCGGCGGATCTTGCCGGAGACGGTCTTGGGCAGCGCCGCGAACTCCAGCCTGCGGACCCGCTTGTAGGGCGCGAGGACCTGCCGGGAGTGCTCGAACAGCACCTTCGCGGTGTCCGGGCCGGGCTCCCAGCCCTCCGCCAGCACGATGTACGCCTTCGGCACGGCCAGCCGCAGTTCGTCCGGTGCCGGGACGACGGCGGCCTCGGCCACCGCCTCGTGCTCCAGGAGCGCGCTCTCCAGCTCGAACGGGCTGATCTTGTAGTCGGAGGCCTTGAACACGTCGTCCGCGCGGCCCACGTAGGTGATGTAGCCGTCCTCGTCACGGGAGCCGATGTCGCCGGTGCGGTAGTAGCCGCCGGCCATCGCCTCCGCCGTCCGGTCCGCGTCCCCGTGGTAGCCGGTCATCAGGCCCACCGGGCGTGCCGACAGGTCGAGGGCGATCTCGCCCTCCGCCGCCCCCGGCGCGCCCGAGACGGGGTCGAGGAGTTCGACGCGGTAGCCGGGGCTCGGGCGGCCCATCGAGCCGGTCTTCAGCGGCTGGCCGGGGCTGTTGGAGACCTGGACGGCCGTCTCGGTCTGTCCGAAGCCGTCCCGGACGGTGACGTTCCAGGCCCGCCGGACCTGCTCGATCACCTCGGGGTTGAGCGGCTCGCCGGCCGCCACCACCTCACGGGGCGGGGTGCGCAGCTGGGTCAGGTCGGCCTGGATCAGCATCCGCCACACCGTCGGCGGAGCGCAGAAGGACGTCACCCCGTGCCGGTCCATCTCGGCCATCAGCCGGCCGGCGTCGAACCGGGTGTAGTTGTGGATGAAGACGGTCGCCTCCGCGTTCCACGGCGCGAACAGGTTCGACCAGGCGTGCTTGGCCCAGCCCGGCGAGGAGATGTTCAGGTGGACGTCGCCGGGCTTGAGGCCGATCCAGTAGAGGGTGGCCAGGTGCCCGATGGGGTACGAGGTGTGGGTGTGCTCGACCAGTTTGGGCTGGGCCGTGGTGCCCGAGGTGAAGTAGAGCATCAGCGGGTCGTCGGCGAGCGTCGGCCCGTCCGGCACGAACCCGGCGTCCGCCGCGTACGCGTCCTCGTACGCCTCCCAGCCCTCCGCGAGGCCGCCCACCGTGATCCGGGTGTACGTGCCGGCGACCTCCGCGAACTTGACGGCGTCCTCGGCGCGCGCGATCACGTGCTTCACCCGGCCCCGGTCGACGCGGTCGCGCAGGTCGGCCGGGCCCAGCAGCGGGGTGGCCGGGATGACGACGGCGCGCAGCTTCATCGCGGCCAGCGCGGTCTCCCACAGCTCCGCCTGGTTGCCGAGCATGACAAGCACGCGGTCCTCCGGCTCCACGCCCCGCGCCCTCAGGTGGTTGGCGACCCGGTCGGAGCGCTCGGACAGCTCGGCGAAGGACAGCTTCGTCTCGGTGCCGTCCTCCTCCACGATGTGCAGGGCGGTGCCGTCGTTGTTCTGGGCGATGACGTCGAACCAGTCGAGCGCCCAGTTGAAGTGGTCGGGACGCGGCCACACGAAGCCCTCGCAGGCGGCGGCGTAGTCCGTACGGTGTTCCAGCAGGAAGTCCCGTGCCCTGCGGAAGTCCTCCGTCGCACTCGTCATTCGCGTCTCCTTCGGTACCGGACCATTGCCGGGCGGCTCTCTGGCATCGTGTAATCCGTGATGCAGGTCTCACTACCCCCGTACGGGGGTGTGAACGGCACGGGGCCGGGGTCGAAGGGGCAGGACAGGTGGCAGCAGAGGTCGCCGGGGCGGTGGAGATACGCGGTGCGCTGGCCAGGCTGCGGCGCGCCACCGGGCTTCCGATCGCCTTCGGCGGACTGGTCGACGCCGACCGTCCGCAGGTCCGGATCAGCGAGCTGACCGGCACCCACACGGCGGCGCTGCGCTCGCTCGCGGTCAGCTCCGGCAACGGACTGGGCGGCCGGGCGGTCCTGCTGGCCCGTCCGTGCGCGGTCACCGACTACTCGGTCTCCCGGCGGATCAGCCACGAGTACGACGTCCCGGTGGCGGCCGAGGGCATCCGTTCGGTCCTGGCGGTACCGGTGGTGGTACGGCGCCGGGTGCGGGGCGTGCTGTACGGCGCGCTGCGCACCGCGGAGCCGCTGGGCGACCGCACGCTGGGCGCGGCGGTGGCGGCGGCACGCGACGTGGAACAGGCGCTGGTGGTGCGGGACGAGGCGGTCGGCCTGCTGGCGGCGGCGCGGCCGGAGCCCGCGGCCGTACCGGACACGGGGGCCGTCCGGGAGCAGGTGCGGGAGGCGCATGCCGCGCTGCGGGCCCTCGCGCCGCGCATCTCCGATCCCGCGCTGCGCTCCGAACTCCTGGCCGCCTGCGGGCTGCTGACCGCCCCGGCACCCACGGCCGCAAAGACGCTGGCGCCCAGGGAGCTGGATGTGCTGGCCTGGGTGGCGGCCGGCGCCACCAACGCGGCGGTGGCCGAACGGCTGGGCCTGCGGCCCGAGACGGTCAAGGGGTACCTGCGCTCGGCGATGCGGAAACTGGGCGCGCACACGCGGGGGGAGGCGGTGTCGGCGGCTCGTCGGACGGGGTTGTTGCCGTAGCGGAGGGAACCCATTCCATTCATGCGCGCGTGCTTTGAATTAGCTGATGCACGGCCGTTGTTATTTCCCTCACCTCGGCGTTCGACCGGATTTCAGGGTTCGTTGCCTAGTATTTGGCCCGAACACGACACACGAGGGGAGCGGTGACCGTGCGACGGGACTTCCAGGAGCCTGCCCGATGCCGCCCCGACCTGGTCATCGGCCGGGCGGAGCTGCTCTCGGCCGCCCGCGACCAGCTCGCCTCGGGCGGCAGCGTGCTCCTGCACGGGCCGGCCGGAATTGGGAAATCCACCGTCCTGCGGGCTTTGGAGGCCGAATACTCCGGCGCCGCCCGCACCGTCCTGCGCTGCTCGGCCACCGAGTCCGAATCCCATCTTCCGTTTCTGGCCCTCGCCGACCTCTTCGGACTGGTCCTCGACGAGGTCGCCCCCCGGCTGCCCGGCGCCCAGCGCACCGCCCTGGAGTCGGCGCTCACCGGCCGCGGCGAGTCCACCCTGCAGCGCGACGGCCTCGCCCTGCGCCTCGCGGTGCTCTCCGCGCTGCGCACGCTGGCCGCCGACGGCCCCGTCCTGATCGTCGCCGACGACCTCCAGTGGCTGGATCCGGCCAGCGCCGAACTCCTCGGCTTCGCCGCCCGCCGCCTCGGCGGCACCCCCGTCCAACTGCTGTGCGCGGTCCGCACCGAGGGCCAGGAGTACGACCGTCACCTACGCGCGTCACCGCCGGACACCGTCGCCGTCCGGCTCGGCCCGCTCACCCGCAGGCAGGTCGCCGACCTCCTCGACCACCGCGGCCACGCCGCGCTGACCCGCGCCGCGGTCCGGGAGATCCACCACACCAGCGGCGGCAACCCGCTCTTCGCACTGGAACTCGGCCGCGCCCTCGCCGAGAACCCCACCCCGCTCCGCCCCGGCGAGCCGCTGCCGGTGCCGACCTCGCTGCGCGCCCTGGTCCTGACCCGTCTGGACATGCTCTCCGTGGAGGCCCGCCGCACCCTGCTGGTGGCCAGCGCCGGCGCCCGCCCCACGCACGCCCTGCTGCACGCGGCCGGCCGGGAGAACGCCGAGGCCGAGTGCGCCCAGGCGGCCGAACTCGGGCTGCTGGCCACCGAGCCGGAGGGCCCGGCCGTACGCTTCGCCCACCCGCTCATCTCCGCCGCGCTGTACGCCGAGGCACCCGCGCAGGAGCGCCGGGCCGCGCACGCGGCGCTGTCCACGGCCGCCTCCGACCCGATCGAGCGGGCCCGGCACCTGGCGCTGGCCGCCACCGGCACCGACCCGGAGGTGGCCGCCCGGCTCGCCGAGGCCGCCGCCCAGGCCCGGGACCGCGGAGCGCCCTCGGTGGCCGCGCAGCTCGGTCTGCTGGCCGCCCGGCACACCCCCGCCGCCAACCGGCCCGGCCCGGACGAGCGCCGGCTGCGGGCCGCCGAGGACGCGATCAGCGCCGGCGAGGTGGACCTCGCCCAGGACATCGCCCGCGAGGTGCTGACCCGGGCCACCCGGCCCGTCGACCGGGTGCGGGCCTGGATCCTGGTGATCGACTCCGCCGGCCACACCATGACCGAGGTCGACGCCGCCTTCCCGCAGGCCCTGGCCGACGCGGGCGACGACCCGCGGCTGCTGGGCAAGGTCCACTACCAGCTGGCCTGGCGAGCCCTGATCGTGGAGGGCGACTTCACCGAGGCCCGGCGGGCGGCCGCGCACTCCGCCGACCTCGCGGCGCGCGGCGCCGACCGGCGCACCGAACTGCTCGCGCTGTCCCTGCAGGCCCAGGTCGAGACCCTGATGGGCCATCCGGCCGCGCCCGCCACCATCAAGCGCGCCCTGAAGGAGCCGCAGGACCCGAGCGTCTCCTGCCATCACAACGGCGCCGGCAGCGCCCGGTTCCGCTGGCTCGTGATGGGCGACCAGCTCGCCGAGGCGCGGGCCACGGTCACCTCCCTGCTGCGCGAGGTGCGCCGGCGCGGCCAGGTGGAGAGCGAGGTGCACTTCCTGCGCGGCCTCGCCGAGACCGAACTGCGCTCCGGCCACTGCGGCCGGGCCCTGGACCTGGCCCGCGAGGGCCTGCGCCTGGCCCACGACAGCGGGATCGGCGAGACCGCCTCCGCGATGCTCACCTCACTGGCCGAGGCCTCCGGCGGCGACGTGGACCGCGGTCTCGCGCTGGCCCGGGAGGCGGTCGACCACGCCGAGCAGGACGGCGACACCATGTACCTGTCGCGGGCGCTCGGCGCCCTCGGATACGCCCAGTTGGTGGCGGGCGACCCGGCGGGCACCGTGCGCTCGCTGCGCCGGGTGCGGGAGCTGGAGCAGAGCCTCGGCATCACCGACCCGGCGCGCGGCCGCTGGCAGGGCGACCTGGCCGAGGCACTCGTCCGGGTGGGTGAGGCGGCCGAGGCGCAGGACGTCATCAATGTCACCCGGCAGCACGCGCTCCGGCTCGGCCGGGAGAGTGTCCTGGCCGCGCTCGACCGGGCCGAGGCGCTGGTCCGGGCGGCGCACGGGGAGCACGAGGCGGCCGTCGCGCAGCTGACCTCGGCTCAGGACCGGTTCGCCAAACTGGGCTACGGCCTGGAGGAGGCACGGGCCGCGTTCGCCCTGGCCTCGCTGCGCGAGCGGCGCTCCCCCACGGCGTACGACGAGGCCACCCGGCTGTTCCGGCGGTGCCGGGCGCTGCCGTGGCTGCGCCAGGTGGACGAGGCCGTCGCGGCGCCGGAGCCGCCGGTCGAGGCACCGGCGGCGCTGGACGCCCTGGACGGGCTGGCCGCGATGGAGCGTCAGGTCGCCTCGCTGGTCATGGAGGGCGCCACCAACCGGGAGATCGCGGCCCGGCTGTTCATCAGCGTCAAGACGGTGGAGGCGACCCTGACCCGGGTCTACCGCAAGCTGGGCATACGATCGCGCGTGGACATAGTCCGTTTGGCGGCAGGGCGGCGCGCGAAGTGAGAGCGCTCCCGGTTAACTGAGGCGGACCGAGGGTTTTCCCTCCCCCATCCCCCTAGGGGGTTCCCTCATTGGGAGGGTGGGGTTCCGCGTTCTAGCTTATGGATGTGCCGCTCGCCCGGGCATACGGGGGCCGGTCCCGCGACCCCCGTGCTCCCCCCACGCCCGCGCGACCCCCCACCGGCAACCCCCACTGAGGAGACTCATGTTCGGGCTCAACCGCGCCAGACAGACCGCTGCCGTCGTGGCGGCGACGGCTGCCGCCGCAGCGACCGTGCTGATCGCGTCCCCCACCGCGTCAGCCGCCCCTCAGCCGATCGTCGGCGGCACGACGACCACGACCACGGCGTACCCGTTCGTGATGCAGATCACCGACGCGTCGGGGAGCCAGTTCTGCGGCGGCACCCTGGTGTCGGCCACCAAGGTGATCACCGCGGCGCACTGCATGGAGGGCGAGACCACCAGCAGCGTCCGCGTGGTCGGCGGCCGGACGAACCTGAACGGCACCAACGGCACGGTGAGCCGGGTCAGCAAGATCTGGATCAACCCGGACTACTCGGACGCCACCAACGGTGACGACGTGTCGGTCCTGACCCTCTCGACGGCGATGCCGTACACCCCGGCGCCGTACGCCGGCTCCTCCCAGACCAGCCTGTACGCGGCCGGCACCACGGCCCGCATCCTCGGCTGGGGCACCACCTCGGAGAACGGCAGCTCCTCCAACCAGCTGCGGACCGCGACCGTCCCGATCGTGTCCGACTCCAGCTGCAAGAGCTCCTACGGTTCGGACTTCGTCCAGACCGACATGGTTTGCGCCGGATACTCGTCCGGCGGCGTAGACACCTGCCAGGGCGACAGCGGCGGTCCCCTGCTCATCGGGGGCGTCCTGGCAGGGATCACTTCCTGGGGAGAGGGGTGCGCGGAGGCCGGTTACCCGGGTGTCTACACCCGGCTGACCACCTTCTCGAACCTGGTGACCGCTCAGGTCGGCTCGTAACCAGAAGACCTCCCGGGCGGCGCCCGGGTGAGTGACCGGGGGGCGTTGCGGGCTACCACGAGCAGCCCGCAGCGCCCCCTATCCACGTCCCGGTGCGGCTGCTCGTCGGCGGTGAGCGCGCCCGCCGCGCCCCAGCTGTCGGCCGGGACCTCGTGGATCCACACCTGCACGGTCTCGGCGGGGACCCGGTAGGCGTCGACGAAGGCCTCGGTGATCCACCGGACCAGGTCCCGCTCGAGTTCGGTGTCGCGGGGCCCTGCCGGACGGTGCCGATCGGCATCGCCGAACTCCTGCGGTCGCGCTTCCTGTTCGGTGGCTCCAGTCCGGCGCACCGGACGTCCGCGACCAAGGAGCGGATCGCGACCGCAGCGATCAGCGAGCGTGATCGCCGCAGGCCGGCAGCAGAGTCTCCTGGTGCCGGGGCGGGTCGGCAGCGGAGACGGCGAGGCCGGTCGACACGGCCAGGCCGGGGGCCCGGAACGGTACGAAGGCCACCCTCGGGCTGTGCAGGACGCGCGCGTGGGACGCGTAGACGACCGTCCACAGCGGGCGGGTCCCGATGCCGGCGAGGGTGTCCTGAAGGGAGCCGCCCGAGGGTCCGGGCAGCGGCTCGAAGCCGGCGTCGCGACAGGCGCCGACGACCAGGTCGACGAGGGCCGGGGTGATGCGGCGGTCGCCTGGCGGCCGACGAGGTGCGCCACGGCGTCCTCGACCGGCAGGGGCGAGCGGAGCAGCAGGAGCTGACGGCCGAGGGTGGCACGGTTGAGGGCGCGGGTGCCGAGCACCGGACCGGAGGACGTCCTCGCCATGCCGCGCACGCCGGCGCCATGGCGGACAGCCCCTGTCCACTGCTCGCACCGGCCGCCGCGGCCAGGCCCCTATGCCCCGTATATCCTGCTCCACGACCCACTGATCGCGTCCGGCCACTACGATCACACGGATCACGCCGAAGCAGTCACCACCGAGAGGCGGCCGCGATGTCCGAGCGACGCCCCACCCCGGCCTCCAAGAACTCCGGAAACGGCAGGAACGGCCGGAGCACCAGGAGATCCGTCTGGCGCCGCGCCCTGACGTCCGACCGGGACACGGCCGAGCTGCCGGAGCCGGGCTCCGCGGCGGCGCCGTCCGCCGAGCCGCCGAGCGTGGTGGAGGCGGTGCTGTACCGGGACGGGGTACGGATGTCGACGCCGGCGACCCTCGCGGAGACGTACCGCGAACTGCACGAGCAGCCCTCGGGGATGGCGTGGATCGGCCTCGCCCGGCCCACCTCCGACGAACTCCTATCGCTGGCAGCCGAGTTCGACCTGCATCCGCTCGCGGTCGAGGACGCGTTGGAGGCGCACCAGCGTCCCAAGCTGGAGCGGTACGGCGACACGCTGTTCGTGGTCCTGCGGGCCGCCCGCTACCTGGACGCATCGGAGGAGGTCGACTTCGCCGAGCTGCACGTCTTCGTCGGCCCGGACTTCGTGATCACGGTCAGGCACGGCGCGGCACCGGATCTCTCGGCGGTCCGCCACCGCATGGAGGACAGCCCCGACCTGCTCAAGCTCGGCCCGGAGGCGGTCCTCTACGCCATCCTCGACGCGGTGGTGGACGACTACGCCCCGGTCGTCGAGGGCGTCCAGAACGACATCGACGAGATCGAGACGGAGGTCTTCCGCGGCGACCCGGAGGTCTCCCGCCGCATCTACGAACTCTCGCGCGAGACGGTCGAGTTCCAGCGCGCCACCCGCCCCCTGGTCGGCATGCTGCACAGCCTGATCGCCGGCTTCGCCAAGTACGACACGGACGAGGAGCTCCAGCGCTACCTCCGTGACGTCGCCGACCACGTCACGCACATCAGCGAACGCGTGGACGGCTTCCGCCAGGCCCTCACGGAGATCCTCACCGTCAACGCGACCCTGGTCACCCAGCAACAGAACGCGGAAATGCGCGCGTTGGCGGAGGCGGGCTTCGAACAGAACGAGGAGATCAAGAAGATCTCTTCTTGGGCGGCGATTCTCTTTGCTCCCACACTCGTCGGCACCATCTACGGCATGAACTTCTCCCACATGCCCGAGCTCCACTGGGGGTTCGGATATCCCTTCGCGATCGGCCTCATGGGAATTGTTTGCGCCAGTTTGTACGTGATTTTCAAGCGCCGGGACTGGCTCTAAGGGCTGTCCCGTAAATGATCTCCGGGGCGCCTCGGGCATGGTGGGCTGCTGTTCGGCCCCGCCGACCTATCCGGCAAGGGCGAGGTTGTG